>JAJZQR010000053.1 GCA_021806765.1 Chloroflexota bacterium
AGCGCCGAGGTCGCCCACCCAAACGGCCCTCCCAACCGATCCTAGTCGAGTCGAAGCGCCGAGAACGCCCACCCGGGCAACCAATCCAAGCGGTGGCAGCGTGACCACGCTTGAGTGGGGCGCTACCGACGTCCAGCACACCTACGAGTACTCGTCGCTGCGCTTTCCGAGCGGATTTCCCGTGTGGCTCACGGTCGACTTCGCGGCGGAGTTTCGGGTGAACGGCGGGACGCCCCAGGGGCTGCCGACGATCCGGCGGACCTACGAGAGCAGCTACCGGGTCCAGGAGGTGCAGCCGGTCCTGACCAGCCGGTGAGGCGGCCGAGAGGAGGAGAAGCATGGATAGGATGAGTTCTGTCGATGATGCGCCGCGGCAGGCGGGATACCTCGGTCTGGTCGGTCTGGTCCTCGGGCTCGGTTTCGGCGCGCTGGTCCTGTACGCGGTGGCGGGACCTCCCCGCCTGCCCCAGGAGTTGCCTGGTTGGGACGCCGTGACCTTCACCCTGCAGGGCTCCTACTTGCCCCTCGGAGCGGTGGCTTACGTTCTGACGACGGCCGCCTGGGCGGTCTGGCTCTGGATCGTCGCGTCGCTCGCACTTCGCCTGGTCGTGCTGGGCACCGAGGCGATGACCGGCGGCGCTCCCTGGGTCGCAGGTCTCCGATCGGTTTCGGACCGGGTGACGTTGCCCATTGTGCGGCGGCTGGTCGACGGCGCCCTCGTCGCGATCGTCGTGGTCAATCTGGTGGGGAGGTCCACGCCGAGTGCTGCGGCAGCCGTCCTGACCTCGGCGGCCACCGTGAGTGTCGTGGCTGCCCAAGAAGGAGCCCCGCCGCGGCAAGCCTTCGATCAAAGCCAGCCGGATCGGGAGCAACGAGTGGTGGAGTACACCGTCCAAGCTGGTGACACCCTGTGGGGGATCGCCGAGCGGTTCTACGGCACCGGCCATGAGTATCCAAGGATCGTCGCGGACAACGTGGGGCGACAGATGCCGGACGGCCGGCGCTTCACCCAGGCAGGGGTGATCTACCCGGGATGGGTTCTGCTGGTCCACCCCACGAGCCAGGGGACGGAGGATGCCGGCGGGCAAGCCTACTACACAGTGGAGGAACGGGATACCCTCCGTGGCATCGCCGCCAGGGTTCTCGATGATGAGTCCCGCTGGTCGGAGATCTTCGAGTTGAACCGAGGCACGGCCCGGCTCGTAGATGGCCGCGTTCTCGAGGACCCGGGCTTGATCTGGCCGGGGCTGCGGCTGCGGTTGCCATCCTCGGTGCCTGATGGAGATGCGGATGAGCCCACGCCCGAAGCCGCCGCTCCATCACAGGAGGATGAGCCTGTCTCCCCGCCGGACAGTCCCATCGTCGAGGCACAACCCACGGTGATCACTGCCAGCCCGGAAGGGGAAGTGGTCGTCGACGAACCTTCCGCTGCTCTCACGCCTACAGCCCTGGTCGAGCCGGAACCGGCGCCGTCCACTGGCGCCGTCTCCCCGCTGGTCTATGGAGCTGCCGGCCTGGTCACCATCGCGGTCACTGGAGGGGCGATGGTGCTGGCGCGCCGACGCGTGCGGCGCAGCCTGGACGAGTTGCCCGTCCGGGCTGTCTCGGAGGTGGGCTCTCCGCCGGGGGGCGACTTCGCCGAGGCGGAGTTCGGGCGGGTGCTCGCTCACCGACTCCATGGCGATGAGGTGGAACCGGTCGTTCTGGTGGCCGAGCAAGTCCTCCGCTTCCTGGGGGAGCACGGGATGCCCGAGGCTTCGGTGGTGATGGCCCGGCAAGGGCGGAACGCTACTACGCTGGCGCTCAGCGTGGGGCTGCTCGATCAGACGTGCCTTCTGGATCTTGCGAGTGAGTTCGGGGCTCGGCTGGGCGGGACGGGACAGGCGTCTATCACGCCTGACCACGATTTGGCCATGCAGCTCTCCGGCCTGAAGTTGGCTGGCGTGATCACCCCGTCTTCCTACAGATTGGCAGCTCCCCCACGTTTGCTGCCCGTAGGTGTCATACCCAAGGGCCAGACTCTGTACGCCAACTGGCGCGAACTCGGGCACATCCTGGTGGCTGGCTTGCCAGGCGGCGGAACCGGGGTTGTTCTGACGAGCCTCATCAGCGCGCTCGCGGCCCGATGTCGTCCAGAGGAGCTTCACTTGTGGACCGTTGCCGACCGTCGCCTCCTGCCGGCGCAGCTCCTCCAGTTGCCCCATCAATGCGGCGCCCTCGTCGATCCTGCCGACAAGGCAGGAGTCAGCCAGGTACTCCAGCAGGTGCGGACGGAGCTGATCCGCAGGATGCGAGAGTCCGAGCGTGAGGATGGACCCAGGCCGGGTTTCCGGCCGGAGGAGCCGGAAATCGTGCTCGCCATCGGAGAGCTGGGCAACCTCGAAGACGACGGAACCACGCTGGAACTGATCGGCGTCCATGGCGCTGCCCATGGGGTGCGACTGCTGGCCGCGACCACGGGCCCGGCTGAGCTCACGGTGGAGCTGCTGGCCCACTTCCAGACCCGCCTGGTCCTCCAAACCCTGGACGACGAGGAAAGCGTTCGACTGCTCGGTCGTCCCGACGCGGCCGACCTGGGCACCGGAGACCTCCTTCTCCGTATCGACGGGCGGGTGCTGGTTCGCGCTCGCGGTTTCCGCGTTTCGTCCGATCGGCTCGACGAGTTGGTGCGGCTGATGCGCGAAGCGTATGGCTGCCGTACCCCGGCGGTTGTGGCGACGGCGGCCACGCCAGACAGGGCCGAGGGTGGTGCTCACCCGGGAGCGGGTGGGGAAGACGTGCCTCACGCCGGTGAGCGAGCACCGACAGAGGATCGAGCAGCTCTTCCGACCGAACCGGCGCCGGAGGCCGTGGTGAAGTCCAGCGTCCACGAGCAGCCTGGCCGAACAGACGAACCCGCGACACCGACCGAGGATGCCTCCGAGGCAGATACGACCCCCAGTGACTTGGTATCCGCCGCAGACGTAGCTGTAGATGAGGATCGATCGAATGGGCATCGGGACCAGCCGGCCCCGGATCACATCTCACCGACGGACGATGTAGGCTTGCGACCGGCGGCAACCACGGAAGAAGACGACGAGTCATCCAACGGGCACGGTGGGGATACTGTGCACGGGAACACCGTGGTCGTTGTGGCGAGAGGACTCGCTGCCAAGGAGGAGATCGCTCCCGAAGCGGGTACGCTGGTCCAGGTCAGGTGCTTCGGCGAGTTCCTGGTGATGAGCGGGGAGCGGGAGATCACGCCGTCCTCCGAGGAGGGCGCTTCGTTCAAAGCCTGGGAGGTGCTGGCGTTTCTGGCAGCTCAACCGGACGGAGCCGTCTCCAGGGAGAAGCTGCTCGCCGCGGTCTGGCCCGACGTCGATGCCGAGCGGGCCGGGAACCGCATGCGGGTGGCGATGGTCCGCCTGCGGGCTCTGTTGGCTCGCCAGGTTCCCTGCCTTCCCTCGGAGGCGGTTCGCGCCGATCGGGACGGCACCTGCCGGCTCGACACGAAGATGATCTCGTCGGACGTCCACCAGTTCGTGGCGCTCTGCCGGACCACACCGAAGCTCCCTCCCGAGCGGGCGAAAGCGGTTCTGCAGCAGGCACGCGCCCTCTACGGCGGGGAGCTCCTCCCGGGGCGTGGAACGCGCCTCTACGAGTGGGTGGATGAACGGGATGAGAGCGGCGTTTCGCTCCGGGAGGCGTACCGAGAGGAGTACTACCGGGCCACCCAGCGGCTGGCTCGCCTGTTCTTCCAGGAGGGGCGGGCCGAATTGGCGGTGCCTCTTTACAGAGGGCTGCTCAAGGCGGAGCCCACCCTCGAAGACATCGTCCGAGAGCTCTACCGCTGCTACCAGCAGATCGGGGATCTCAGCTCGCTGATCCGGGAGGATCGGCACCTCAGGCAGGCGCTCCGCGAGGCGTACCACGATCCCGATGACCCCGAGGATAATCCTGACGACTACCAGCCCGAGCCCGAGACGATTGAGCTGTTCAGCAAGATCCGGCGGGAACTGGAACGAAAGGTGGCCGCTCGCGGCGACGGTCATAGGACCGGTGGCCAGAGGTAACCCATGGGCACTACCTGGTTCGCGACTCCCGTGGTCATGCTGCTGCTCGCCACGCGACGATGACCGATCTTCGCCGAGGACGAGTTCCCGCGTGGGTCACGCTCGGGGGTGAAGGGGCGGGCCTCCTTGTCGCAGCCGCCTCCAGCTGGGATGCGCTCCAGCTCAGCCTGCTCGGGCTCGCGGTCGGCGGGCTGCTCCTGCTCCCCTTCGTCCTCGCCGGCGGCTTCGGCGAGGGGGACGCGCTCCTGCTGGCGTTGATCGGCGCCTGGCAGGGCTGGCAGTTCGTCCTCGGGACGGCCTGGTGGGCGGCGCTCGCCGGTGCCGCGCTCGCCCTGGTCGCCTGGCGTCGGGGTCGGCGGGCGTTCCCCTACGTTCCGGCCATCGCGGTCGGCGCGGCGCTGACGCTACTGGTTCCACCGCAGCTCTGAGGGGCCGCCACCTCCGTGGACGGCCCCACGGCGTGCAGCGGGGGAGGCGCGACGGCTGGTTCGAGTGTGCCGGCTTTGCCAACCCGATCGGTCGGGTTTCGGCGAGGTCGACGCCCCCAGGTGGACCAGATGGGAGGATGCGGACATCTCAATACGGTCCCGTGGCCATTGCCCGAAGGACCTGCGCGATCACAGGTCACGCGGTTCCGCAGTTCCGGCGGGGGCGCCTGCGTCCACGCGCGACCGCTGCACCAGATTCCTCTCGGTCTCCTTGTCGAAGACCTGAACATGCTCCTTGGGGAAGGCGAGCCTCACGGTATCCCCCATCTTCACTCGGGTCGAGGCGTCCATCTTCGCCACGAAGCTCTTCCCTCCCACGGCCAGGTAGACAATCTGCTCGCTCCCCATCATCTCCACTACCTCTACCGTCGCCGGGATCTCCCCCCTCTCCGCCATCTCCCCCTGGCTCATCTCCCCAAGATGCTCGGGCCGGATCCCAAGCAGCACCTTCTTCCCCTGCTGCGCGGTCACCGCCTTCCCCAGCCCCCCGTTCAACTGCACCCGGAAGCCCTCTCCCACCAGCTCCGCTATCCCATCGTTAGCCAGGACGGCGACCTCAAAGAAGTTCATGGCAGGACTCCCGATGAAGCCCGCGACGAAGGTGTTGGCCGGGTGATCGTAGAGGTTCTGGGGGGTGTCGAGCTGCTGGAGGATGCCATCCCTCATCACGGCGATGCGGCTGCCCATCGTCATCGCCTCCACCTGGTCGTGGGTCACGTAGATCACCGTCGTCCGCAATCGCTGGTGCAGCTTGATCAGCTCTGCCCTCGTCTGCACCCTCAGCTTCGCATCCAGGTTGGACAGAGGCTCGTCCATCAGGAACACCTTCGGCTCCCGCACGATGGCACGCCCAAGGGCCACCCTTTGGCGCTGGCCTCCCGAGAGCTGCTTCGGCTTGCGCCCCAACAGCTCCCCTATACCCAGGATAGAGGCCCCCTCCTTGACCCGCCTGTCGATCTCCTCCTTGGGGAACTTCCTCATTTTGAGACCAAAGGCCAGGTTGTCGTAGACGTTCATGTGGGGGTAGAGGGCGTAGGACTGGAACACCATGGCGATGTCCCGGTCCTTGGGGGAAACGTCGTTGACCAGGCGATCACCGATGAAGATCTTGCCGGCGGTGACCTCCTCGAGGCCGGCAACCATCCGGAGGGCGGTGGTCTTGCCGCAGCCCGAGGGGCCCACCAGCACCAGGAACTCCTTGTCCTGGATGTGTATGGACAGGTCGTTGACGGCAGTGACAGAGCCGAACTTCTTGGTGACGTGATCGAGGAGTACCTGTGCCACTTGTGTCTCCTTGTCAGGTCCAAAGACCCTCTTGTTTCACACATTCAAAGTGCAGCTAACCGACGAAGCCAGAGAGTCGGGGTAGAGGTTAGCCCTCCCAACACAGTACGGTTCGCTGGCTACCCGGGATTCGCCGCGACTAGCCCTTGATGCCCGAGGAAAACCCGGCTTCTATGAAATACCGCTGCGCCAGCAGGTAGAGAACCATCGTCGGTAGCATGGCAAGGAGCGCCCCTGCCGTAAGCTGGTTCCAGTAGACGTGCCACTGGGCCTGGAAGAAGCTCAAGCCTCCGGTGACCGTCATCTTCTCGGGACTGGTGATGTAGATTATCGGTGCCAGGAAATCATTCCATGAGGACATGAACGAGAATACCGCCAGCACCGTGAGCTGCGGCCTTATCAAGGGCATGGCAATCCGCCAGTACAGGTCGAACGGGTTGGCGCCATCCATGATGGCAGCCTCGAAAAAGTCCTTGGGGATCGTGAGCAGCCCCTGTCGCAAGAGGAATATCCCGAAGGCTCCACCGACTCCGCCGAAAAAGGCTGGTACCCATAACGGCAACAGGGTGTCCAACCACCCCAGCTTCTGCATCAGTATGAATTGAGGCACCATGGTTACTTGAAAAGGGATCATCATGGTACCCAGGACGATCAGCAGGAGCCCGTTGCGGCGCGAAAGCGCAGTTGGGTCAACGCAAAGGCCGTGAAGGAGCACGCGAAGAGCTGTCCAACGGTGGCTAGCACCGCCACCTGGAGGCTATTGGAGTAGAAAGTGGCAAACGGATAGTCGCGCAGAATGGATGCGAAGCTCGAGAAATCGATGGGGCTGGGAATGATCTGGACCGGGAGCAGGAAGAGGCTCCCTGCAGCGGTCAGAGCGGTCTTCAGCATCCAAGCGATCGGTGCAAGGAAGACCAGGGCAATGAAGGTGAGTAAGGCGTAAGACAGGCCCTTCCTTACACAGGGCGGGACGAGACGCCGGGATCTGCGGACGGCAGCTATGCTACTCATGAGTAGTGCACCCACCTCTTCTGCAGCGCGAATTGGATAACCGTGATCACCATGGTCACGACAAACAGCACGACGGCAAGTGCCGAAGCCCTTCCCATCTCGAACCAGCGGAAGCCCATATCGTAAAGGTAGTACACGAGGGTCACAGTCGCGTCGCCAGGCCCGCCTCTGGTCATGATGTAGGTAAGATCGAACACCTGAAACGCCCAGATGATCGCAATAACTAGAATGAAGAAGGTGGTTGGCGAGAGGAGGGGAATCGTCACGTGCCGGAGCCTTCGCCAGGGGTTGGCTCCATCTATGCTGGCAGCCTCGTACAGCTCGTGGGGGATGCTCTGAAGCCCGGCCAGGAAGATGACCATGTAGTAGCCGACATTCCGCCAGACAGTGGTGAGGGCAATAGCCACCATGGCCCAGTTCGGGTCCGCCAGCCAGTTGGGCGCGGACAAGTGCAACTGGTTGAAGATGAAGCCTATCAATCCGAAATCGGCGCTGTACAGCCAGGTCCACAGAAGCCCAACAGAGGCCAACGACAGCACGAAGGGCATGAAGAAGGTAGCTCGGTAAAGCGTAATGCCTCGCAGCGGCTGGTTGATCAGCATGGCGAGGAAGAAGGCGATGACTACTTCCAACGGAACGACCAGGATAATGTACTGTACTGTATTGCGGAGCGATGTCAGGAAGAGTGGATCATCGAAGAGCAGCTTCTGATAATTGCCTAGCCCGACCATCAGTGGTGGAGTAAGGATGTCCCATTTGGTGAGACTCAGGGCGAAGACGGCCGCGATGGGGCCACCCACGAACACGGTGAATCCGATGAGATACGGTGCTAGAAAGAAAAGCGACCAAGCCATATTCTTCCAGTTCCAGCGGCTCTTTGCCTTCAGGATGGTCCCAGTTCGTTCCGGCACCGTGGCCGACGATGATAGGCCCATAGTCCTCTCCTTGCATGTTTCTCGTGGAGACGGCAGCTGCATCCGCCGTCCCCACGAGAGAAGGCTTACCGGCCAGCCAGTATCTTGTCGACCTCGGCGCTGGCGTTCCTTACCGCATCCTCAACTTTGGCCTGGCCAAGCCAGACCGGGTCGAAGGCGCGGGCAATGACCGAGGTGCCACCGGCCATGATCTGGAACCACTGTGGTGTGAACTGGATGCTGCGACCGTAGGCGTAAGCATCCACAAACACATTGATGTGTTCGGGGTTTCCAGTGAGATAGGCAGGGCTGTTGGCAATCGCCTTCTTGGATGGCGTTGCGAACTTGCTCTCCGCCAGGATCCGCTGCCCCTCGTCGCTCAGCAGGAACTGGACGAAGGTCCAGGCAGCATCCTTCTGTTTGCTGTTCTTGAACACGCTGATAGCCTGGGTCCAGTAGGCGGCAGCTCGCTTCTTTCCTTGAGGCAGCGGCGCCACATCCCACCTGAACGGGACCGCTAGAGTCGGGTTGACCGAGTAGGAACCGTCTATGCGCATGGCAACCTTCCCTGTGTGGAATGGGTTCACACCGGAAGGCAGCTGCCCGGGCATCGGCGATACCTTGTCCTTGTGAATGAGGTCCACCATGAACTGGATCGCCTGTATGGCTTCCGGGGTGTTCAACGTGCACTTGGTGAGGTCTTCACTGAGCACCGAGCCGCCATTCTGGGCGATAAACGAGATGTAGGATGGGTAGAGATTCTCGGAGTAGAAGCCCCACTGTTCCGCCTTGCCGTCCGGCCCTGTAATGGTCAGCTTCTGGGCGGCCTTGCGCAAATCCTCCCAGGTCCAACTGCCATCCGGGTACTTCACGCCCGCCTTGTCGAAGAGATCCTTGTTGTAGAACAGGCCCTGAATGTCCAACTCGTAGGGCACGGCCATCACCTTGCCCTGGTAGAGGGAGTTCTCCTTCTCGGTGGTGTACTCATCCAGTTTGATGCCCGCTTTCTCGATGTAGGGCGTCAGATCCTCGAAAGCGCCCTTCGGAGCGAAGTTCTGGAAGTTGGCGCCGCTCATCATGAAGACGTCGTAGAGCGTATTCCCCACGATCTGGGCGCTCATCTTGTCGTAGTACTGGGCAAAAGGCGCCGACTCGATGTTCACCTTGATGTTGGGATACTTCTTCTGAAATGCTGCAACCTGGGCCTCGGCAACCTTCTGCCGGCCAGGGTCGGCATAGATACCCCAGCGGATGGTCACCGGAGCCCCGGGTTGCGCAACTGGGGCTGCGGTGGGCTGCGCCGCCGCCGTGGGTTGAGCCGCTGCCGGTGGTGCCGATTTCGCAGTTGTCGGCGCTGGGGCAGGCGTGGATGCCTGGCTGCACGCAACTCCTAGGACTGCTGCCATTGCCAGGATGCTTACGAAGACCAATGCTCTCGGCCTCATCTCCTACTCTCCTCTCATGTCACTTGATTGCGAGGGTAATCATCCAAACACACCAGCCTTCCGGAATCACTCGGTGTCTTGCTGCAGCTTTCCACCCCCCTTTCGACTGTATCAGTCGAATTGCCACGACCACAAATCACTCAAGCGGATGGCGTTCAGCATTGGTCGACGACGCTCCCGGCGACCGCATTATGGAATTGGATACGGGCGTCATCGATCTTGTCGTCCTCTCTGCTGGGGTGCACGCGGTTCGTCAACAGGATCGCCACCAAGCCGATGCTCGGGCAGAGGCATATGGATGTGCCGGTCCAGCCGGTATGGCCCGCGCTCAGAGGCCGGAGAAAGTCACCGAACACTTCCAGCCCCAGCGCCCAACCCAGGCCACGGGCCGCAGGTAGCTGCGGCGTATGGTTTCTGAACATCTCTCGCACCGTGAGCGGGCTGAAAACGCGTATCCCGCTGTACTCTCCTTCGTTGAGCATCATCGTCCCAAAGATCGCCAGATCCCCGACTGTGGAGAAGAGACCGGCATTGCCGGAGACCCCGCCCAGCACCGAGCAGTTCTCATCGTGAACTTCGCCACAGATTACCCGTCCCCGCCACTTGCAGAACTCCGTCGCCGCGCAACGATCACGAGTCTCCGGGCCCAGTCGATAGCCGGTATCCGTCATCCCCAGCGGAACGAACAGCTCGCGGCGCAGGAACCGATCTAGAGGCTCCCCAGCCACCCTCTCGACGATGTCGCCCAGCAGGTGATAGCCCAGGCAGGTGTACAGGAAGGCCTGTCCAGGCGGCCACAGCAGCGGCATAGTGTGAATGGCCTGCCACAGCAGCTCGGGCCTACCGTAGTCGTGGTGCAGCTCGGGCTTCAACGGCAGCCCCGAAGTGTGGGTGAGCAGATGGCGAATGGTGGTGTCGGCTTTCCAGCGGCCCCGATACTCGGGGATTATCCGCCGCACCCTCTCCTCCAGGTGAAGCAGGCCGCGTTCCACCAACAGCATCGTCGCCGTCGTAGTCGCCACCACCTTCGTGACCGAGGAGAGGTCGAACACCGTCGACCTCTCCATGGGGCGACGCTCCGGCTCCACCATGCGGTCCCCTACCGCTTGCCAATAGACCACCTTCCCGTATCGGGCGACAAGGCCCACGGCACCCGGGAAAGCGCCTTCCTCCACTCCCCTCACCAACACCTGGGAAACGAGCTTCAGTCGCGCTCCACTAATGCCCACCGATTCTGGATCACACATCGTCAAGGGTGCGGTAGCCACATCGCCTCCCCTTTACCACATGCCCGGCTGCTCGCGGTCTTCACCCCTCCGCATGCCTCATCAACGGATTCCCGTTCCCCTATCTCAACCCGAGTTCGACTGGTTGCCGTGTCTCAGGCTCAGCTTTTCACAGCTCCCTGGGTCAGCCCCGCGATGAACTGCTTCTGCATCGCCACGAAGACGGCAACTATCGGCAGAACCGACATGACCGACCCCGCCATCAGCGGCCCGTACTCGATGTTCCATGGATTGGCATACAGGGTTGCCAGTCCCAGCGGCATGGTGAACATATCCGAGCTGTCTATCATGACTAACGGCCAGAGGTAGTTGCTCCACGAGGTGAGCCAAAGGAAGATGGCCAGCGCTCCCAGCGCCGGCCTGACCACCGGAAGGATGACCCGCCAGAAGATGCCGAACTCCGAGCAACCGTCCATCCGACAAGCATCCAGAAGCTCATCCGGGACCGACTGCATGTACTGCCGCATCAAGAAGATGCCGAAGGCGTTGACCGCGCCGGGCACGATCAAGGCCTGATAGCTGTTTCGCCAGCCTATGTGGGCCATGAGGGAGAACACGGGCACCAGAGTCACCACCTGCGGGATGCTTACGGAGCACAGGACTATCCAGAACAGGACGTTGCTGCCACGGAATCGATACTTGGAGAACGCGAAGCCGGCGAGGGAGCAGAAGAACACGCCAAGGAGCGTGCTGCCGAAAGCCACCACCGCACTGTTGAACATCCATCGTGGCAGTTCCGTCTTGGTGAACAAGGCCACGTAGTTCTCCCATGCGAGATGGCGGGGTATGGGACTTGGACGCGGGGAGAACAACTCCTCGGGCAGTTTGAGTGACGAGACCAGCGCCCAATAGAAAGGCGCGATGGTGACCAGAAGGAAGGCCACCAGGATCGCGTACTTGATGGCACTTAGCAGCACATCGCCCGGTTTGCTGCTTAACATGGACCTGTTATTCCCCTTTCGACAGGAACTTCACCTGCAGGATCGCAACAACGATCATCAGGAGAGTGAGGACATACGAGACGGCCGATGCATAGCCGAACTTCCCAAACATGAAGGCGTTCATGTAGAGATACTGAGCCAACGTCAGGGTCGCGTTGCTGGGACCGCCTCTGGTCAGTATCCATGGCTCCTCAAAGGTCTGGAAAGCCCAGAGGGAGGACATGACGAGGACGAACAGGAGCATCGGCATCAGTTGAGGTAGCGTGATGTGCCAGATGCGCTGCAGCTTGTTGGCACCATCCACGTCCGCGGCATCGTACAACTCTCGATCTATGGCCTGAAGTCCGGCGAGGATGAATACCATGTAGTAGCCCGTCACCCGCCATACCCGCATTCCTATAAGGCTCCACATGGCCGTGGAGACGTCGTTCAACCAGTCCGGCTTGGCTTTGATGCCCACGGCTTGAAGCATCAAGTTGACGAGACCGAAGTCACGGCCCAGCATCATGCTGAATATGAGGGCCGTCACCGCAAGGGCAACGGTGACTGGTAAGAAATAGGCAGTGCGGAAGAACTCCCTGCAGCGCACGGCCCCCTCGTTGAGCAGCAGGGCAATCGGCAGCGCGATAGCCATCATGATGATGTTGTAGACCACGACGAAGAATATGGTGTTGGTCAGCGACTTAATGAACACGGCGTCCTTGAGCAACGCCAGGTAGTTGCGCATGCCAACGAAGTTGGTCGGCCCAATGCCGTCCCATTCGGTGAAACCCAGGTAGAAGGCAAAAAGAATGGGGCCTGCCCAGAAGATGATGAACAGGATGAAGAAGGGCGAGATGAAGACGTATGGCGCAACCTTGCGCTGGTCAAGCTGCCAGGGCCACCGCGTCGCGCGGGATGTTGCTGCTGTCTTGGCTACTGACATGGCATCCTCTGTCATCGCTCCCGGGTGCGCCGCACAGACAGGGCCGCGGCGCACCCGAGCCGCTCGTGATTCCCTCAGGCCGGCTAAACGCCGATACCCTTCTCCTTGATCCGCTTCTCGACGTTGTCCCAGGCTTGCTCCGGCGACTGCTTGTTGGCCCACATGTTGTCGACTTCCTCGCCGATGATCACCGACACGTCGGCCCAACCGATGTAGTTGAACACGGGCGTAGTACGGTCGGCCAGGAAATCGCGCAGGGTCCCGCCGCCGAAGTATGGATCAGGATTGTCGTAAACCTCCTTCGATTCGAGAGCAGGCCGATACGACGGGATCTGGTTGCCCTTCTGCCAGAGAAGCAGTTGGCCCTCCTTCGTCAGGGCGTAGAACTGAGCGAAGGCCCAGGCCTCCTCTTTGTGCTTGCCCTGTTCGGGGATGGCGATACCCGAGGAACCGAGTTCCGCGTTGTACTTCGGTCCACTATCGCTCCACAACGGCAGAGGGGCGCGAGCCCACTTGCCCGAAAGTCCAGCGCAGTTCTTCTTCATCGAAACGATGTCGCCAGAGTTCATCGGCCAGGTGACGAAGGAGTCAGCGTTCATGGCGGCGTAGAACTCTGGCTTAAAGATTTGGGTAGGGTAGCCGATGTCGTGCTTGGCCTTGAGGTCGTAGTACCAACGCAGGGTGTCCTTGGCCAGCTTGTTGTTTTCGATGAGTTTCCCCTCGGGGGTGAAGATGTTGCCCCCGCGGCTCTGGAAATACATGCGGAAGTGGTCGGACGCCCACTGGCCCCCGGGGATCCAGAGCGGCAGCATCGCCGCGTTTTCCTTTTGCCGAATCAGCTTGCCCTGATCGATGAACTCATCCCACGTCCTTGGAGCCTTGATGCCGTGCTTGTCGAAGATGTCTTTGCGATAGAAGAGCCCGCACAGGTTGTTCTCCGAAGGCAAGCCGTAGATCTTGCCCTCCTTGGTCAGCAGTGACCAGGCCCATTCAGGGGCATCGTTCTTAAACGGTGTCGCGCGATCGGTGATGTCCCACATCCCCTTGCCGGGCCCTGAGAACTTGTAGAACATGCGCATGACGATGCGAGCCACGTCGGGCGCTCCGGTGCCTGCGGCCAGAGCCGCCACCAGCTTGTCCTGGAGATCCCATGGGCCGCCGACGGTGGTCTCGATCTGGATGTTCGGGTTCTTCTCCATGAAAGCTTTTGCCAGCTCTTGGTCGTGGTTCTGCCATGTCCAGAAGGTGAGCTTCACCGGTCCAGAGGATGCGGGCGCAGGCGCCGATCCCGCCTGCTTGGCCGCCGCAGGCGCGGCCGCGGATGAGCCCTCCTTGGATGGGGAGGGCGCTGGCGGTGCCGAAGTGCCGCATCCCGCTGCCAGGGTTAAGCCCGCCGCGCCCGCGGCCACCATCTTGAGGAACTCGCGACGACTGATGTCCTTCTTGTCAGCGTTGCTCACTGTTGACCTCCTCACTCATGCCTTACAGGCTGACGATCAAGCCGTTCCATCGGTGTTTTCACCATTACGTCCTGGCCCATTCATGATGGGCGCCGCTAAGAGGACTCTCATCGGAGCGTCCAAGTGCTGAGGCGGAGACCAAGACAGGAGGCGGATTCGTCTTTGCCCGCACCTCCCACAGATGCCTTAGAGCCGCGGATCCAAGACATCGCGGAGCCCGTCGCCCAGCAGATTGAATCCTAGAACCGCCACCATAATCGCCAGGCCCGGATAAACCGCCATCCAGGGCGCGAGTTCCATGAAGCTTCGACCCTCATTGAGGATGCCTCCCCATGAAGGGAGTGGCGGTTGAGTGCCCAATCCGATGAAGCTCATGGTAGCCTCGACCAGGGTGACCCACGAAAGCGCCAAGCTGGTCTGGATCACTATCGTCGAGATGACGTTCGGCAGGACGTGGTGCAGAAGAATGCGCGAGTGCGTTGCGCCAAGACAGCGAGCAGCCTCGACATGCTCCTGCTCGCGCAGCGAGAGAACCGGTCCACGCACAACACGGGCAAATATGGGCATGTATACGATCGCAGCAGCCAGGACAAGGTTGCTATTGCTGGGTCCCAAGGCGGCCACAATTCCGAGCGCCATGAGAATCATTGGAAAAGCAAAGAAGACATCCATGATGCGCATGCTAAGAGCATCCACGACCCCGCCGAAGTAACCGGCCAACAGGCCCACTGTTGCTCCTACCAGCAGCGACAGCAATACCGATGACACGGCAACGCTCAGCGACACTCGAGCTCCGAAGATCAGTCGGCTGAGCATATCGCGGCCGAACTGATCTGTACCCAGGATATGATTCGCCGAGGGTTCCCTCAGCGCATGGCTTGGGTGCATTTCAAGCGGGTCCTGCACAGGCAGGAAGCTAGCTGCCAGTGCCGTGAAGACATAGATCCCCACTAACCCCAGCCCCACCATGGCGGCCGGGTTTCCGCATAGCCGTCCAATGAAGCTCAGGCTGCGACGTTCTGAAGGCGGAGCCAAGACGGTATCCGTAATCGCGATAGAACTGCTCCCCGCTATCTGTCCTGCCATAACCTGCAGCCTCATTCGTAACGGATGCGAGGGTCGACGAGACCGTATGCTAAGTCGGTGATCAGGTTGATGAACGCGAAGCTGAGAGCTATGACCAGGCCCGCTGCTTGAACAGAGGCATAGTCCCTGTTCAATATCGCGTTAAGCATCATGCGGCCAATCCCTGGCAGCGAGAAAACCTCCTCCACTACCACGCTACCGCCGAGAAGGTAACCCATTTGGATTCCCGCAACCGTGATGACCACGATGAGAGCATTCTTAAGGCAGTGGCGCAAGAGAACGAGGCGATCACTGAGACCCTTGCCCCGGGCAGTACGTACGTAATCCTGTCCCAGGACGTCGAGCATAGAGGAACGGGTCTGGCGCATGACCGCTGCGGCCATGCCCACCCCCAACGTCACTGCCGGAAAGAAGATCTGCTTCAGGTTCATGCAGGGATCGGTGGAAAAGTCCACGAAGCTGGCAGTATTCGGCATCCAGAACAATGTACGTGAGAGAAACAGCACCAAGAGCGTGCCGATCCAGAAGTGAGGCAACGCCAGGCCGATCAGCGCCAAGAAACGGGCCAGTATGTCCACCGGTTCGTTTCGCCGCAGAGCGGAGATGAGACCCAGAGGTACACCCAGGGCCAGTCCCACCAGTGTGGCGGCCAGCGTCAACTCGAGAGTGACCGGATAGCGGGCGAGGATCTCTTTCACCACCGGCTGGCCGCTACGGATGGATATCCCCATGTCCCCCTGCAGAAGAGCGCCGATCCAACGAACGTATTGAACGTGCAGCGGCTGATCCAGGCCATAGTATTCCCTGAGTCCCTGAAGCTGCTCCGGGGTGATACCCATGAGAGTGCCAACCTGCACATCGATGACGTTACCTGGGATGAGGCGCACGAAGAGGAAAACCAAAACGGACATGCCCAGAAGCGTGAAGCCCAGGAGGATCAACCTTTGCAGGATGTACCGACGCATGCCTACCCCCGTGAGAATCCTGACCTACCCGCCAACGCTCTCAAGAGTCCCGATACTGTCTCCCGAATGCTCTTGGCCATCGTGGGGATGCCCAACATCTGTTGGGCATCCCCCAACAGCGACGCTACTTCTCGATGGTCGCTTCACGAAGGTAGTTGACCCCAGCGTTAGCCAAGGGAGTGAAGTTCTTGACGTAGGGCTGCATCAGGTAGTACTCATAGCCTACGTACAGCCAGATGAAGGGCACATCATTGGCAAGGACTCTCTGCAAATCCTTGTAGGCAGCGAGCCGTTTCTCAGGGTCCAAGCTCTTGGCCCCTGTGTCCAACAGCCGATCGGCTTCGGGATTGCTGTAACCGGTGATGTAGTTGAGGCTCTCGCCCGTTCGGAAATAGCGGTAGTAGTAGTAGTCAGGATCGGGCTGCCCGGAGTTCAGCCCTGGAGCCACGTCGTAGTCAGCCTTTCTCCACCGCTCCGCCCACCGGGCGTATTCCAGCAGTTCGATCTTCACGTCGATGTTCAACTTCTTCAGTTGCTCTTGAACGATCTGCGCGATAGCCGGCGCGTTGGCAGGACCCGTCGTCTGGGTCATCATCGTGAAGGAGAAGCCATTAGGATAACCAGCCTCGGCCAGCAGCTTCTTGGCCTTCTCGAGATCACGCTGATAACCGAACAGCTGGGTCGCGGGTAAGGAGTAGGGCACCAGGCTTGGTGGGAACGGCCCTGTTATCGTGCCTTCTCCAAAGGCGGCCCCGTTCACGATCTCTTGGCGATCTACAGCCAAGGCAAGCGCTTGGCGTACGCGCACATCGTCAAATGGTTTTCGCTTCGTATTCAAGAAGATCATGTAGTAGCGCAGGCTGGGAATCGCCTGCAGCTGCAGGCTCTTATCCGCTCGCGCCAGCTTCGCCACCTTCGGGTCCTCTATGAACGCGAAGTCGGCGTTCTTCGAGCGCATAGCCGCCAGGATGCCGTCTTCGGTCGGTACAACATTGAACCGGATGGACTGTATTACCGGCTGGCCCTTGATGAAGAAATCCGGGTTTCGATCGAGGACCATATAGTTGTCCGACACCCAATCGCCCAGTTTGTACGGTCCCGTGCCGATGACGTTTTCCCGCTTGGCCGGATCGCCACCGGATACCACCCCCTTGGACACGATGGAAGCATTGGGATTAGCCAGGTTGGTCAGGAAGGCGGCAGCAGGGGACTTCAGCGTGAAGGTGATGGTGTAGGGGTCTGGTGTGTCTGTCTTCTCAATGCTGGTGAACAAGGAGCGAGCGATGGCCCCGGTCTTCTCGTCCAGGATTCGCTCAAAGCTGTACTTGACGTCGGCGGAAGTGAGTTCCTGCCCGTTGTGGAACTTCACACCCTTGCGCAAACTGAAGGTGTAGGTCTTATCGCCGTTGCTGACGTTCCAGGATTCTGCTAGCTCAGGCTGCACCGTCAGCTTGCTATCCAGTCGCACCAGAGTGCTGTAGACGAGCTCAAAGATGCGCCAGGAGGTGTGTGCCGCCACCTTATGCGGGTCAAGCCCTTTGACGTCCTCCAATCTGGCCACGGTGAGAGTTGCCGGCTTCGAGGCAGGTGCTTGTGCTGGTTGAGCCTTCGAAGATGCTGGCTCTGCCGGCGTGGCGACAGTCGGAACGGAACTCGTAGTAGCAGGTGGCGCCGCAGGCGCGGGTGCAGGTCCGCACGCGATGCTCAAGAGTACTGCCAGAGTCATCAGACTCGCGAAGAGAAAACCTCTCATCGTCACTTCCTCTCCAAGACCAGAATTCACCCGTAGGACCTTCAATCCGTTCTTGTCTTGTCCCTGCTAGCTGTCCGCTTCTTGGCGATCGCTGTGCACCAGTCCGATTACTACTCCTTTCCCCGCAGGAGATCGTGCTGGCCGCTGCTGATTACCCTCGCGGTCGCCCGGGCCACGATAAGCTCCTCGTCGGTGAGCACTACCAGCACGGGAACCCGTGCCCCTTGCTTCGAGATCTCCCCTTCCTTGTCTTCACAAGCTGCATTTCGCTCGGGATCGAGTTCCACCCCCAGGAACCCCAGCCCCTCACAGATGCGAGCGCGCATCAGCGGCGCGTTCTCGCCGATGCCGCCGGAAAAGACCAGGACGTCCAGCCCGCCCATGGCAGCCGCGTAGGCCCCGATGAACTTCTTCACCTCGTACGCGAAGGAGGCTAGAGCGAGACTAGCTCTCGCGTGCCCCTTGGCGGCTGCCTCCTCCAGGTCCCGTACGTCCGCGCTTAGACCCGAGATGCCCAGGAGTCCCCCTTGCTGCGTTAGAGCGGATCGCACCTCCGCCGGCGTCAGCCCCTCTCGCTCCATGATGAAGGGAATGATGAATGGATCGATGTCGCCGCAGCGGGTGCCCATGGGCACGCCCGCCTGGGGAGTGAACCCCATGCTGGTGTCCACCGAGCGGCCATCGCGGATGGCGCAGACAGAGGAGCTGCCCCCCAGGTGGCAGGCCACCAGGCGCAAGCCTTCGGAGGAGCGGCCAAGCAAGGCCGGCACCCGCTCGGCGATGTAGCGAAGTGACGCACCATGGAAGCCGTAGCGGCGAACACCGTGCCTCTCGTACCACTCGTAAGGAACGCTATAGATGAAGGCATGGTCGGGAATCGTTGTGTGGAAGGCCGTCTCGAGAAGAGCCACTTGAGGGGTCTCGGGCATGAACTCCTGGAAGATACGCATGGCTCGGATGTAAGCGGGATTGTGAGCCGGAGCCGCGTCGCTATAGGCGACCATGGCAGCTATCAGCTCCTCGGTCACAGGAAGGGCTCCGGTGATGGCACCAGCGTGCACCGCCTTGAAGCCCACGGCATCGACCTCATCTAGCGCCCGAAGGCATCCCTGATCTGGATCCACCAGCAGGTCCAGCATCCGCCGTATCGCCGCCGCCTGATCTGGGGCCACGATCTCCTGGTGCAGGTCGGTGTGCTCCGAGGCATGGTAGTTCATCGGGGAGCGCAGGCTGCCGATGCGCTCCACCTTCCCCCACGCGATGGGTCGCTCGTCCTGCATGTCGAGGAGCTTGTACTTGAACGAGGTGCTGCCCACGTTTGCGACCAGGATCCTCATCGTCAGTCCAATCCGTATTTCTCGGCAAAGGCGAGGAACGCCTTCTTGAAGCACTCCACGGGAACTCGGGCAACCCCGGCACCCGCCTGGCCACCCTTCTTGTGAATGATGCCGGCGTGGCTCTGTGGCTCGATACTCGTCTCCAGGACCTTCACCATGTCTACGCATGTCGGGGTGCCTTCGAAGTTCAGGGCTGGAATGGCGTAGTTGGGGTTCTTGCCGACGGTGATCGTCCACATCTCTCGGGTCCGGTCCAGTGCATCCTCGACGGTGCCACCGGCGAGGAGAGTGACCGCAGGTGACGCCGCGGCGGCAAGCCCTCCCAGCCCGTACACTTCCACAGCACAGCTATCCCCTGCGAAGGGCACCGTGTCCTCGGGGACCCAACTCGGGTTCAGATACCGCCCTTTGATGATGGGGGCTGGAGCGGTGAACCAACGATTCCCGAGGTTACTTACCTTTATCCCCAGTTCCACGCCGTTCCCGCCCATAGCGGTCACCACCGTGCAGTACTCGATGTTCTCCGCCGCCCGCAGCACGGCCGTGGCCCCGGCCATCAGTATGTGGAGCGCGAAACGTTCCGCGGTGCGCAGGAACTCGAAACAGCGGGACAGTTCCCCCCGTGAAAGCCCCAAGACGGACAGATGAGGGGCCAACTCCGCCAGCAGGAGAAGGCTCGAACACAGCTCCCGGCTGTGATTCTCGTCACCTGCCTGCAGAGACCGCGCGATGATGGTTCGCAGATTGATCCCCCCCATCGCCTTCAAAGCCTCATCCAGGGAGGGGCCAAGGATCTCTCTGAACCAGCTCCACCGGTCAGCCACCACATCGTTGTACACTCCCCACCGAAGGGCCTCATACGATGGTCCCTCCTGCAGGGCGACGAATCCCCGTGTCCCGTGCACGGTGTCCTCGGCCACGGCCACCGGCATGGAGAAGCTGGTCGAGGCCATGCCGCCGCCCGGCACCCAGTAGTCCACGCCTGGGGCGAGTTGCACCTCACCCCGGTGGATCAGGTCGATCGCCTCTTCGCGAGTCCGGGCCAATCCCTCGGAGAGGATGCCGCCGATGATCCCGCTCTGATGTGCGGGCAGCATACGATCGAAGTCGAGCTCCGGCCCGGTGTGGAGGATTACGTTCCTGCGCAGACCAGGCACGACCTCGCCCGCCGGACGCACACCCACCCACACGGGCTGCCCGCCGACAAAGACGTCGTACGCCCGCCTGTTTGCCGCCTCGATACGATCGCGCATCGACTCTGCCATCTATCCCAACCTCCACAGCAACCGGGCGATCCTCGGATCTCCCCCGGCTGGAGGCGACCAGGACACCTCGGCCACGTCGACGCCCTGCATCCTGAGAGCCCTAGCCATGACGTCCACGCCTACGTTGATTACCTTGAGGCCGCCACCGAGTAGCTCTGCAATCCGACGTGAAGAGGTCAGCCCTCGTTCAGGCTGCCTGGAAACCGGCTGTGGGAAGGGTTCCCTTCCCGCCAGCACCGCGAGCGCCTCGTCGGCAGGCCGCTGGGAGAGGATGAGGCCGGCGAGCCGCGCCGCCTGGGCGCTGGACGGCATCACGGTAACGCCCGCAGCCCGCAGCTTCTGCTCCTGGGCCGGGGCATTCTGGGGGTCGCGATGGGTCCCGCAGACCGAAGCGACGACGACGGGACTCCTGCCCGAGGCATCCCGCGCTTCCCGCAGGGCCGTAACGATGTACTCGGCGGGATCCGGGTGGAGCGCTGGTCCCAGGATCACGTCCAGGAGAAGGACCGCCGTCTCTGGATCCTGGAACTCCTTCAAGATGCGCAGCCGATAGGGCAGGGGATCGATCACCGGGTGGGCGCGTCCCCGCGTGAGGGCCTCGTCTCCCAGGTCCAGCACGCAGTGTCCCTTGCTCTCTCTGACGTCCTCGAGCCTCTGCCCACCGGCGAAGGGGGAGTTGCTGTGGATGGGACTCATCAACTCGCCGATGATGGCCTGCGCCTGGGCAACGAAGGTCCCCGCCCCGAAGATGCCCCTAAGGTACTTCTGCCCGGGCTGGAGGGTAGCCCGAAGCGTATCGGCCAACCCGACCACCTCGGCATCGGGCAAGTCGAACGTCCGCACCTCGGTTGGCTCTCGTCGGGCCAGCGCCACGGCAAGCTGGGCGGCCGAATCCATCGAGGATGCAAAGTAGGCTCCCGACTTGACCCACGGTTCGGGATCGGCGTCGAGGAAGCAGGCGACCACGGCCTTCCCGCAGCCCTGGATGGTCTCGCACAGCTTGGAGGTGACGCTGCCCGAGGGCGCCTTCCCCACTAGCACGATCACGTCTGTCGAGGCATCGGAATCCAGAGCCGCCAAGCTGCCCGCCATCGTCAAGGCGCCCACCGCCTCGTGCAGATCCCTTCCTCCGGTGCCGATGGCGTGGGAGACTCCAAGCCCGGCCCTCTCCACCAGCGTGGCCACCTCCTGGGTGCCGGCCCCCGATGCCCCCACGATGCCGATCGGTCCGCGCCCGACAATGCTCGCCAGAGCCAGCGCGGCTCCGCCGAGATTGCATACCCCGCAGTCGGGTCCCATCAGCAGGAGGCCGAGCTCCGTGGCCAGCCGTTTCAAAGTGATCTCCTCTTCCAGCGACATGTTGTCGCTGAACAGCAGGGTGTGCAGACCCCGGCGCAGGGCGCGACGCGCCTCTCCGGCGGCATACTCTCCGGGGACGGAGATGAGAGCCAGATTGGCACCGGTTACATCCTCCAGGGCCGAATCAAGGGACGGATAGTGCTTCGGGTGCTCGACGGCCCCTTGTTGGGCGAAGTAGCTGTCCAGATTGCCCAGGATCGAGCGGGCAATGGTGGGGTTCTCGGTCTTCATGGCGACGACCAGGTCGTTTCCCGTTGCCTCCTCCGCCCCCGTGGTGAGCAGCCCCAGATCTCTCAGCACCTCCTTGTTGCTGTCCGTGCCCATGACCACCAGGGCATCGAGAACACCCTCGGCTTCCCGCAACCTCTGAGAGGCGTTCATGAGCACCACGGAATCTCGGAACTCCCCCTTTCGTATCGATACGTGTACGCTCATACAGATACCTCACACGAAACACAGGCCGAGGAAAGCACCCAGGGCCAGTTCTGCGCCCGATGTCCCTCCCACTGCGAAGAGAGACTGGCTCGCTCTGTCAATGTCTCCCTCCCTACCACCGGCGACGGCCGACACGTAATCGGCCAGCACAGCGGAGATCTCGCCTCGGACTGCGTGCCGAAGGTAAGTCCAGGCCACCAGGTTTGTCCTTCCGTCGGCGGCAGCCAGGATTGCCTGCAGGGTTGGTGGTATGGCGTCTCCGGTCTGCCGAGAGTCGCCGAGGAGCGAGAGCGCGCCGGCCAGCCCGGTGAGCAAGTCGTCACCGGACGGCGTGAGCCCGATCCCCAGGCCCGCGAGTCGCCGACTGCCCTGGCCTACTAGCATCTCATCTCCCGATCGCAACCCGGTCGCCAGGCTCGCCAGAGGACCTATCGCCGCGCGACACAGCGGCGACCAGGTGGTGCCACCGTCGGGTGTCGCCTGCAACACGGCGTCCACGTGATACCAGATGGGACCCAGCCCCTCGTCGGGAGCCAGGATCGCCCCGAGTTCTCGAGCCCGTTTCAGGTTGGCGGCTCGCTCGCTCAGCGGGAGGACTCCTCCTTCTATCCTCTTCTTCGCTGCCGTCGCCGTCGCTCCAGCCAGGGTGATGGACAGGTCGGATTCTGGTACCCCCAGTCGGCCCCCGTCGCCCCGTATCTCCATCCCGGCCATGATCCCGACATCGGCGAACCCCTGGGCTTCCTCCAGGCGCACGATGAGGGCATTAGGAAGATCTCCCAACCGGATATCCGAGATCGTCAACAACCTGTCACCGCTGAGCACGTTCGCCGCTCGGCGGAAGACGCTGTGCAGTCGCCCGCTGAAGCCCGGCTCCTGCATCTCCTTCGCGCCTGAGCTGACGGAGATGGCCTGAAGGCTGATCATCAACTCCCCATGTCCTCTCGCTCCCGGCTTGGCCGTAGGAGGCCCACCTGCATCCTCCCGCCAGATTGAACGAAGAAGATGCTCTTGAGCCAGTTCACGTCGTCCCGCGCCGGGAAATCCTCTCGGTAATGGGCTCCCCGACTCTCTTCCCGAAGGAGAGCCCCTCGGCAGATCATCTCGGAAAGCAGGAGATGGTGCCTCAGCTCCAGCAAGCGAAACTGATCCGCCAGGCTATCTGCCCGCAACTCCCCAGCTTCGCCGGCCAGGGATTGGATGGCCTCCAGAGCCCGGGTCAGCCCCCGCCCGTTGCGGATCAGGCCCACCTGGTCCCACATGATCCCCTGGAGCCTCGCTCGCGCGTCGTCGGCAGCTTCACGGCAGTGGCTCCCTGACCGAAGTGAGGGAAGGGCTGAAGCAGCCTGCTCCTCCACTAGTGCGGGAGCCAGATGCGACACTCCTTGAGACGCCGCGTACTCCGCCGCGAAATGCCCCGCGCGTGCTCCAAAGACCAGGACGTCGGTTCCGGAGTTGCCCGCCAGCCGGTTGGCTCCGTGTACGCCGCCGGCCACCTCTCCGGCGGCGAATAGCCCCGGGACGGCGGTTGCACCCCGTTCGTCGATGCGCACACCGCCCATCATGTAGTGCTGCGCCGGCCCTACCTCGATGGGGGTCGCCGTCGGATCAACCCCACCCGCCTTGCACGCAGCGACGAATCGCGGGTGTTTGGCGATCTTCTCGGGTGGCACGCCTCGCAGATCGAAGTACACCCCCCCGGAAGGCGATCCCCTTCCGTCCCTTACCTGCTGATAGACGGCGCGGGCCAGGAACTCCTTGCCCTTCCCTTTGCCGCCGTCGGGCAGGAATTCCTGTCGGTCGGCGTCGTAAATGGCCGGGCTATCGGCCAACAAGAAGGAGACCGTGAAGCCCCGGGACCTGGGTGGAGCCAGTATCACGAAAGGCTCGTACTGGACGAACTCCATGTCGACCAACTCCGCCCCAGCCTGGTAGGCCAGAGCATAGCCATCGCCGCTCAGATCCGGCGGATTGGTGGAGACGGCGTAGAGAGGTCCAAGCCCCCCGGTTGCTAGCACCACCGAGCCTGCTGTGCAGGCCTCCAACGTCCAGTCTTTGCGGTTCACCACCAGCGCGCCCGCCACTGAATCGCGGGCCTTCAGCAGGGCAATGGCCTGTCTGTCGTGATGCATAGACACACAATGCTCCCGCAGCCAGCGATGCAGACAGCCGATGATGTCCGGCCCGGTGCGATCCGTGGTGTACACCGTCCGCGGGATGCTGTGCCCCGAGGTCAGCCGAGGCGCGTAGCTCCCGTCGGCCTTCCGAAGCGCCAGCCCGAGACCCTCGAGAAAACCCACCTGTCCCCACGACTCCGCCGTCAGAACCGCTACCAGATGGGGGTCGCCAAGAAACTCGGCTGCCGCCATCATGTCGTTGAAGAACTGAGCCGGAGAGTCCGCACCGTCGGGCACGGCAGCATTGAAAGCCACAACCCCAAGACCCGGTGGCCCCTTGCGTAGCACCGTGACCCGCACGCCGCGCTGAGCCGCTGCAACGGCTGCTCGCAAGGCGGCGATCCCGCCTCCGAGGATCAGGACATCGGTAGACTGCACCGAGATCGTCATGGTGGTCATTGCCTCAAGCCAGCATCACGGCTGTTGCGTGCCCCGTGCCCTCCGCTGGAGTCAAGCGAAATTCCTCATAGGGGTTCTGGCAGGGATTGGCCGTGCTGATCCACATGGTCAGACTACGAAGATCCATCAGCAGCGACGCCGTGGTGTTCCCGGTACGCAGTTCGTCCAGCCCCTCCAGGGGGTGCCGGCAGATGGAGTGCGGATAGCCTGCATGGTCCCGCAGGATCTCCATTAGGCTCTCCCGGGTCAGAGTGCCTTGCTGCTGCTTCAGCAGCTTGTTCACCCGCCCCCAGCGCATGTAGCTGTCGCCATCGAAGGGCCGACTCGCCGAGGCGTATTCCGCCGCCAGCCTGGGGTGGACGTAGTGGTTGCTGTGGCCCAGATACTCGTCCAACCCGTGGATGACGTCAGCATCCGTCGCCGTGGTCTCGAGGCTGATGACCTCCCCCGCACCATCAGCCATCAGGTAGTTGATCCCCGAGGCCCGGTGGGCCGACCATATGGTGTTGATGGCCTCGGAGACCCGCCGTTGCGCCAGGGCCTTCCGCAGGACGAACGTGTAAGGGACGCCAGGGCGGCTGTCAGTGGGGATGAGGTTATTAATGACGATACCGAGTCCGGCAGCATTCATCCCGGCGCAGCCCACCAATCCGACGATGCTGAAGATCAGGGCCTCCAGGCCCGGCGCCACCTCCATCTGCAGGAGAACGGCACCCTTCTGGTAGAGGTTGCGGAGGTCGTAGTTCTGGCCCAGATAGGCTCGGCCGTCGGCGGTGGCCCTGTTGGTGGCGGCCAGCGTCGTGCAGCCAAAGAGAAGCTCGTTGCACAGATCCGGATAGGTCACGTCGAAGAAATCCAGGAAGTAGTTGAGGCCGTAGACGGCTTCGAAGGGGAGGTCGGCCCCCTCGGCCAACCCCTCCACCTCCTCCACCAGATCTGGGGCATACTCCCGAGTGTAGGGCAATCCCCGGCGCACCATCGCGTTGAACCGCTCCTCCGTGAGGGGCGCCAACCCCTTGGTCTCCAGGATGACGGCCAGACTGCGCTGGTTCTGCTCGATGACCAGCCCCAGGGTGTCCTGGAAGCGCTGGCCCAGCAGCCTGCCGCG
>JAJZQR010000054.1 GCA_021806765.1 Chloroflexota bacterium
CCCCGTTCCGAGGACGACCAGCTCTACCACTGCCCCGCCTACAACGTCTTCGACTCCGGCCGGATCTGCACCGGCTCTCACCTCTTCCCCACCGACCCGGCGAAGGTGCCCGAGGCCTTCTTCGAGAGCTACTTCTCCGTTACCGGCGACACGGCCCGGGGGAAGTCCCAGCGGCACATGGAGGATGTTGGGCTCCTCTGGGCCGAGCTGGAGGGGCAGCCCGCCTACCCCTTGGAGGACCTGGTGCCGCAGCTTCGGGTCGGCGACGCCTTCCGAGTGGGAGCGTGAGGATGCCTCTGGTGGATTACCTGATCGCCCGAGAGGGACTGCCGGCCAGGCAAGGTCGTGCCTACGACTACGTCCTGGCAGGCGACGGACTGTACCTGGTTGCCGAGAACCGATATCTGGATGTGAGGGTGCCGGTCGCCACCGTCCCAGTGAGGGGGCTTCCGCCGATCTACCCCTGCTGCGTCCTCCGGGCCGAGCGGCTCCCCGGGGAGCTATGGGATGGGATCGTGACCGCTGCCCGCCTTTGGAGTCTCTGCGGCCACGAGGTCCTACTGGCCGTGACCTTCAGCGAGTCCTCGGGCTATCGACTCCTCCTCCCGAAGCAGGTGGTGGGGCCAGAGAATGTCTTCTACTGCCCACCGTCGCAAGTGGTGCTTCAGATCCACTCCCACCGCAACTACCCCGCCCGCTTCAGCCCGACCGACGACGCCGACGAGCAGGGGCTCTGTCTCTATGGGGTCCTGGGGCGGCTCGACAGCGATCGGTCAGAGGTGGCCCTGCGGGTCGGAGCCTACGGCCACTTCCTGCCGGTTCCCTGGGACTCCGTGTTCGACGGAGATCGAGGAGCCTTCCGCGATGCCAACTTCGATCCGATCCTTGATCAGGAACCCGGGGAGGGCGGTGATGGCGTACAGGATTGACACCGGCGGGATCGCAACAGAGGGACAGCCGTTTCGCTACGAGCGGGAGGTGACCCTCGTCCTGGTAGGCTGCGGCGGCACGGGAGGTTTCCTGGCCGAGGCGGTCTGCCGCCTCCTGATCGGCCGGCAGGCCCAGCTCTGCCTGGTGGACATGGACCGGGTCGAGCCCCACAACGTGGCTCGTCAGGCCTTCGACCGCTCGGAGGTCGGCCACTTCAAGGCGGAGGTGCTCGCCCGACGCCTTTCCCGACGCTTCGGCCGCGAGATCGGCTATTCGGTGCTGCCCTATGACCGGGAGCTTCACACCCAGGTCTTCGACCACCCGCGCAGCAGGCTCAACCTGATCCTCGGCTGCGTCGACAACGCGGCAGCGCGCCGGGCTATAGCGGAGACGCTGGCAGCCCCGGTCGGTGGGTATGGCTACCAGCGCGCGGCGGGAGGCGTCTGGTGGCTGGACTCGGGCAACGGGCGGAACTCTGGCCAGATCCTGCTGGGCAACATGACCCGTCCCGAGGAGTTGCGCGGCGCCTTCGCCTCGCAGGCGGGAATCTGCCGAGCGCTGCCCGCGCCGAGCCTCCAGTGGCCAGACCTGTTGGAAGGCCCGCCGGCTCCGCAACCTCGGCTCGACTGTGCCGAGGCCATTGCCCAGGGCGACCAGGGACCAACCATCAACCAGATGGTGGCAGCCATCGCCGCCAGCTTCGTCGAGAAGCTGCTGGCCGGCACCTGCACCTGGATGGCCAGCTACTTCGATCTGGACGACGGCACGCTCAGGTCCGTGGCGGCCGATCCCAAGATCGTCGCCGGGATGGCAGGCCTGCACGTGAATGCCGTCGCTCCGCCTGCCAGGCGAGCTTGACGATGGTTGAAGGTAAGCATGCCGGAAGGTGCAACCGACTAGTGACATGACATCATGATTTCAATGCTGGTCGTGCCAGAGGTAACGGGGAAAGCGCACCAGCAGCGTGGTCGGCTCAGTATCCGTGTTGGGGAAGTGACTTGCGAGGACGGCAGCAGCGCTCAGTCATAGTGCTTGACCGAAGGCCAGAGCCGCGTGAGGTCGATCGGGATCGTCGGGTTGGACGCGACGACGATGGGCAGGTCCTGCTCGAAGGACACGCAGTACGGACACCTTTGTGTGGCGGCGATCACGACGTCGGCGTACGTTCCCTTGAAGTCGGCGGGCGAATACCCGACGCCGATGAGCACCTGGCCGGTACATGTGCCCGGTCCCCACAGGTAGTAGTTGTTATGACCGCTGATGACCGGCGGGAGGCGACCGGGCGCAGCCACCTGGATGAGCGCGCTGGCCTCGCCATAGTTGCTTGCCAGCACGCAAGCCTGCGCGCGCTGTGCGGGCGGGAGACCGGCATAGACCTGCTCCAACTGGTGAGGCTGTCCCAGCCAAGGCGGTCGGCGAGCACCTGCTGCAAGGCGCCCCCATAGGCGTGCGCGGTCGTGGCAGGCGGCAGGATGGGCATGATATCCGGCGCCAGCAGTATTCCGGCTAGAGCAAGAAGGGCGACATAGGCGGGCCGGATCCAAGCGAGCCGCGGCCGCAGTGCCCATCGCTCCAACACCACCGCTCCAGCCGCGAACGGGATGGGGTAGGCGGGAGCCAGGAAGTACGGCTTCGTGCGCAGCAGGGTCAGCACCAAATAGACGAAGACGAACGTCCAGCCCAACAGACGATAGCGCGCGCCCGTCCGGTGGAAGTAGTAGACCAGGCCGGCGGCGGCCAGGGGGACGGCGATCGGATTCATCTGGCCGATCTGCGCAGTGAAGAAGGCCAGGGGATTGGTGCCGATGCCGCCGTAGTGGTACCAGAACTCCACTGTGGGCCAGCCGTTGAGGGCGTTCCAGACCAGGTAGGGCAGCAGGCCCAAGAAGGCGATGCCGCCCGCTAACCATGGCCACGGTGTGCGCAGGTAGCGGCGCTCAGGCGTGACGAGCAATGCCAGGACCAGCGCGAGGCCGAAGAAGAGCACGGTCAGCTTGGTCAGGAGAGCGATCGCAGCGACGAGCCCGACGAGCAGCCACAGGCGGGGCGTATCCCGCCGCAGCAAGCGAACCAGGACGAGACTGGCCAGCGCCCACCAGAGCTGATCGAGCACATCCATGGAGAAGATAGACCCGGCAACCATGAAGTTCAGGGTGAACAGGGCTGCTACGCCGGCCACGAGCTGCGCCGCCCAGCCACCGCCCAACTCGCGCGCCATCAGGCCGGTCACGACGATGATCAGGGCACAGGCGAGCGCCGGGATTACGTGGATCGCCACCAGGCTGTCGTCGGCGATGACGCGCAGCAGCGCCGCAAGCCAGCCCATCAGCGCCGGCTGATCGACGTAGCCGAGCTGGAGGTGCCGGCCGTCGGCGATGTAGTACAGCTCGTCACGAAAGTACCCGTAGTTGCCGGCGACGAGCATATGGGCAACGAACGAGACCCCGGCGAGGGTCAACAGCGGTCCGGTAGCGGGCCTCTGGGAAGCGACCGATTCCGTGCGTCCCATCCTTCATTCCTCGAGAGGTCGTGCGTGCACGGGTGCATCCGCGGCCGCCCCGGGATCACAAGTCATGATGGGGCGATGGCTCTTCGGGGGACGATCCCGTCGTGGTTCTTGCTGGGGGAGCAACGACCGCACCCGCTCCCACTGCTTGTCGGTCAAGTCCCCTCTGCTCATACATCGGAGTCTACAGACTATGACGTGTTTTGAATACAGCACCTAGCACTTCAGTGCCACTTGATGTCTTCAAACACCGGCATCTGGCTCGACTCTGGGTGAGACCGGCTCGTGACTATCGGGTGGGGCGCCGCTTCTGGGGCGGTGAATCGACCAAGTGCCGCTGCAGTGCTAATGGCCGTTGCCAATCTTACGATTCCTGGTACTAGGAGATTGACATGATAGAGACGGAGGATCTCCCGGTTCTTCAGGCCGCTGGCTTCAGCGCCAGCGTCGACATGTTCGCCTGGGAGCCGGATCCCGACCCGGCTGCCCGCCGGATGCGGCTGTGGCTCCTCTCGCTCCTCGGCCCCCAGGAGTCGGTGAAGGCTCTCTGGGCTCGCCTCGTCAAGGGCGAGATGGCCACCCTGAGCTTCGAGGCCCTCGGCAGCGCCCACTTCTGCGCCCTGGCGCCCGAAGGTCCTCGTGCCTGGCGCTTCTACACCGCCAACCTCCGAGCCGCCGCCGGGTATCACGGGGTGCTGGTGCCCGAGGCCGCGCTCTATGGCGGCGAGAGACCGGACTTCCTGCTCCTGGTCCGCCAACCGGAGGAGGCCCCCATGCTCCACTATCGATTTCTGAACCGTCGGCTGGACCTGCCGCTCCATCCGGAGTGGGCTTCCTGGCTTTGGGATCGAGCCCTCCGCATCGGCGAAGCCGTTGCACTGGAGTCACGCGGCCTGCGCGCCTATCGGTGCCTTCCCAACCCCGAGAAGCTGGCCGTCGACTTGGGCGCTGCACTCCGCGAGGACATCCTCGGCCTGATCGAAGGCGGCGAGTAACTTCTCCCCGCATGCCGACCCCCCTGCGACGGTTCGCTCTCTCCAGAGAGTACCAAGAAAGTCAGGTTGATAAAGGAGGTCGAGAGACTTGGCTCGTCTAGAATCCACCGCCCGAGCGGGATATTTCCCAACCCCGCCACGGGTGGCTACGGCAATCGCCCGGTACCTGGCCACTTCGGCGGGAGGCGGCAAGCGTGTCGTCCGGCTCCTGGACCCGTGTGCAGGCACCGGCGAGGCGGCAGGGACCATCGCCGAGGCTCTTGGCGCCGAAAGCTACGGCATCGAGCTGAACGACCAGCGGGCCGAGGCCGCGCGGGCCCGTCTCGGCCACGTGCTGGCCACCAGCGCCTTCGCTGTCCGCCTCGCCAACGGCGCCTTCTCCTGCCTGTTTTTGAATAGCCCGTATGACTACGACGACGAGAAGCGCCGCCTGGAGCACGCCTTCCTCACCAGCCTGACCCGAGCGCTCTGCCCGGGGGGCGTGCTCGTCTTCCTGATCCCGCAGCGCCGGCTGGCCGTCTCGGCCCGCTACCTGGCCAGCCACTATACGGGCCTTCTCGGGTTCCGGTTCCCCGACCCGGAATACGCGGCCTATCGGCAGATGGTGCTCTTCGGCGTGAGGAAGCCGCAGCCGACGCTCGACCCACAAAGCCAGAGCTGGCTGGAGGCCTGGAGCGAGGGCGATCTGCCTCCCCTGCAGGACGCACCCACTGAACCGATGCTCGCCGTGCCGGCTCTGCCTGGAGGCGACGTCCTGTTCGCCTCGCTCTTCTTCGATCCGGTGCAGGCGGCAGCCGAGGCCGGGCGCCGGGGCGTGTGGATTCCGCCTCAACCCGCCGAGCAGCTCTGGCCGCCCGACGAGCGGCCGGTTCGACCATTGATGCCCCTGCGTAGGGGCCACCTGGCCCTGCTCATCGCCGCCGGAATGCTCAACAACGTCGTCCTCAGCCAGAACGGGGAGCGGCTGCTGGTCAAGGGCCGCACCCATAAGGAGTTGGTGCCCGTCGAGAGCGCCGACGAGGACACCGAGGTCCAGCGGGAGGTAATTCGGACTTCCGTGGTCGTTCTCGACCTGGACACCGGCGCCCTTCAGGTTGTCGGTCAGGGAGAGGGTGGAAACGCGGCCGAGGAGAAGCAGGCTGCATGAACCTAGCCGAACTGATCGACCGCTACAACAACGCTATCACTCGGGCGGTGGTCCGCACCTACCCGCCCGTCTACGATGCCGAGGCTCGTCGGGCCTGTGGCTTCGATCTCCGCCGGCTCCTTCGCCGCCCCCTGGGCGCCCAGGGCGATGCCATCCGCGCCATCGCCCTCTCACTTCAACGGGGAGCCGGCACCAACGTGGTCGGGGAGATGGGGGTGGGCAAGTCCATGCTGGCCGCGGCCGCCGCCTACCTCGCCGGCTTCCACCGGGTGCTGATCCTCTGTCCGCCGCACCTCGTCAAGAAGTGGCGTCGGGAGGTGCTGGCCACCGTCCCCGGCGCCCGGGTGGGTATCGTCCGGACCATCGGCGACCTGGAGCGAGCCAGGTCGCTGGGAGGGGCTATTCAGTTCGTCATCTGCTCCCGCGAGCAGGCGAAGCTGGGCTACCGCTGGGTACCCGCGGCGGTAGAACGACTCGTCCGCGGCGAGGTGGGAGGGGTCGCCCGCGACGCGAGGGGCGAGATCCTTCGCCAACTCTGCTGCCCGAGCTGTTTCCAACCGATCGCCGACGACGAGGGAGTGCCCCTGGGTCGTTCCGACCTCCAGGCCAAGAAGCGGCGCTGCCAGTTCTGTGGCGGGGCGCTCTGGCAGGCGGATCGCACCGGCCCCCGCCGATTCCCCCTGGCCGATTACGCGCGCCGCCGCCTGGCGAATTACTTCGATCTCCTCGTCACCGACGAAGTGCATGAGTACAAGGCCCGGGGGTCCGCCCAGGGGTTGGCGGCTGCCGGGCTCGCCGAAGCCTGTGGCAAGACCCTCACCCTCACCGGCACCGTCTTCGGCGGCTACAGCTCGACCCTGTTCTACCTGCTGTGGCGCTTCTCCCCCGCGGTCCGCTCGGAGTTCGGCTATCGGGACGAGGCGAAATGGGTCAGCCGCTACGGCATCGTGGAGCGGATCACCAAGAAGGACCCAGACGCCTACGCCGCCGACGGCCGCCACTCTAAGCGCCGGAGCTACCTGACCCGCACCGTCGAGAAGCCGGGCGTCTCTCCGGCGATCCTATTCCACCTGATCGGAAACACGGTGTTCCTTCGCCTGGCCGACGTCGCCAAAGACCTGCCCCCCTACACCGAGCGGGTCGCCCTCTTCTCGCTGGATAAGGGAGAGAGCTCGGACGTGCCTTCCCAGGCGAGCTGCTACCACCGGCTTGCCCAGGATCTCTGGCGGGCCGTGGTGGAGGCGCTCCAGCAGGGCTCCAAGCGGCTGCTGGCCACCTACCTTCAGGCGTTGCTCTCCTACCCCGACGGCTGCACCCGGGGCGAGACGGTGCTCGATCCGGGGACCGGGAGCATCCTCGCTCACGCCCCGGCCTTGCCCGAGGACCGGCTCTACCCCAAAGAGCGGGCACTGGTGGAGTTGGTGCGCCGCGAACGGGAGCGGGGGCGGCGGGTGCTGGTCTACATCACCCATACGGAGAAACGAGACATCAGCCCCCGGCTGCGTGGCCTTCTGGAAAGGGAGGGCTTTCGAGTGGCGGTCCTCAAGGCGAGCACCGTGGCGGCCGACCGGCGAGAGGAATGGGTCGCGGCTCGGGTCCGGGAGGGCGCCGACGTCCTGATCTGCCACCCCCGCCTGGTTCAGACCGGCCTCGACCTGGTGGACTGGCCGTCCATCGTCTGGTACGAGATCGAGTACAGCGTCTATGTTATGCGCCAGGCCAGCCGCCGCTCCTGGCGCATCGGCCAGCACCAACCCGTGGAGGTCACCTTCTTCGTGTACGAAGGAACTCTCCAAGCGGAGGCACTGGCACTGGTGGCGGCCAAGATGCGCTCCGCCCTGATGGTCGAGGGCGAGCTCCCCGAGGACGGGCTGGCAGCGCTGGAGGGCGACGGCCAGGACGTGTTTCTCGCCCTCGCCCGCCGTCTGACCAATCAGGCCCCGAACGAGGGCCAGTCCTTGGAGGCGCTTTTCGCCCAGACCCGCACGGCTGACGCGGAGGCCGAGGGCTTCCTGGACGAGGTCACCTGGCAGCCTGAACCGCAACGAGCAGAACTCACGCTGCCGGCAGACGCGGTCCCTCCCGTCGAGTCCGATCTGTGGACGCAGGTCCTCACCCGCGAACCCGAAACCCAAGCCTGTCCGACTCAGGACCCGGCTTCCGTCACACACGCCCGCATCGTGACCTTCGAGGAGCTGGCGGTACTGGTTCGCCGGCCGAAGCCGAGGCGCAAGCCGACGCCTGCCGGACAACTCGCACTGTTCACAACGTAGCCTGAAGCCAACCTGGCAGAAAGGGCCGTGCTCTCCTCGTCTGTGTGAGCCGGTCCTTTTTGTTGTCCGGCGCATTCCGATGCGCGGGGCCAGGCGGGCGCTTTGCTAGATGGACTGGAGTCTATCTTCAAGAGCCGCTGACGCCGGGGGGGCCTACGAGGACAGTCAGAGATGAACTGGGCCGCCAGGTTCCCATTCCTCTGGCTCCGTTCGCTGAGTCTGTTTGAACGGGCGCCCATCTCGCATGATGTAGGTGTCCCAGTCAGCAGTGAAATCCAAGAGCGACACGTCGCGGGTGCGACTGGTGACCGCGCTCCACAGGTAATAGCCATCAACCACATCATTAACACCGTGATAGTTGGCCAGACCACACACAAGGAACTCAAACTCGGCGAGCGGCCTGAAAGCGCCAGCGAGTTCGGGCTCTAGCCATTGCAGGTCCTCCTGGCTCTTGAACGGGTTGCGTGCCACGATCCCGCTGATCAACCCCCCAGAGCGGAGAAAGGCGACAGGAGATAATGAGACTCGCCGTCGGTCCAGCGTCCAACAGCCACCACCCGCCGGACCGGGAACCGGCCGGAAATACGCGTGGTCCGCGACCCCGAGAACGTGGGCGAACTCCGTGAATTGCTCTGGATCCATTGGCGTGCCGACGAGTCTTGCCGAGAACTCCGCGAACCGGACCGACCAGGCCGGCTGGATGCGCGAGTACAGGTGCAGCGTGTAGAACCCCCCATCGCACATGTCGAAGTAAGTGGCTTCCTCGCTGTGATGCAAGTCGCCAGCTTCGATATCCGTGTATCGATCCTGCCAACAGGTGATGGCATCGAGAAAGGACTGAGCCCCAATGCCGTGCCAGCACCGTTTCGCTTGCTGGATCGAGAAGCATCCCGCGGCGGTTAGCCCAACCGTGCGTCGCAGCAGATCAAGGGTGTGGACGACATCATCTTGAGACTCGATGGGAAGTCGGAGATCCAAAACAACGTGCGGCCCTGTGAGTTCATCCCAGGTCAAGAGCGAGAGAGCCCGCGCAAACACGGTGGAGTTGAAGTTCCCAATGCCCGAGGTCCATGGGAGCATCCCACGGTCTGAAGACCATATCTTGGTGTCGGGCTTTGGAAAGGCCGCTAGGTTGGGGAGTGGCTCGCCATCCCAGCGGCCCGGGCTCTTCCCAACCAGCACCCTGCCGTCGCGTGTCAAGACCCGACGCTTTCGCTCGATGAGTACTTTCAGGTCGAAGTCTCTCTCAAGCAGCTCCTCGATTTCGTCACCGTCGAAGAGAAGAACCTCGCGCTGACGATCCGACTCGACGTCTCGAACCGCGCTTTGAGTGAACCCGGCTACGCTAAAGAAGACCCCAATGACGTGCTGAGGCACTCTCCGCAGGCGGGCGCGAAGGCTGTCCAGGTCGTCGATATCGCTCGGGCGGCTCTCCCACTTGGTCTCGATTACAAACTCGGCAATGCCACGTCTGGCATGCAGATCGGTCTGCCTCGGACGTGCCGCGCCCGGATTCCTTCGGACCTGATAACCGTGGCTAGCGAATAGTTCTCCAACAAGGTCCTCGAAGGATGGACCCCGAGCATGTGGGTCCTGATCCTCGCGCAATCGCTTGAAAGCCCGGCGCAGATCGTGGTTATCCCGGAGCATCGATTAGAGCCTCCTTGGTCAGGGGCAGCCATGCTTGTACCGGAGCCGTTTGTCTATCTCGGACATGCCGACTCACCGCTGACTGCTACCATCGGAGCAACTGAGCAGGAACCGAATTAGGCCAGCCGTCGTCTCGAGCACTCCGGCCAAGCCCTCTTCGTCGAAGCGAGCTGTCTCCTGCCTCAGGTGAGCTTCGCCCGAAAGCAGCGCATAGGTCTCGTCTACGTTGCGAGCCACGCTGTCAGCCCAATCCCTCTTGGATTCGCTCGTCGGGCCGACGATCTTCTTCACGCGCATGGCCCTCGTCACTTTCACTTCACCAGCGAACAGGTCATCAGGAGCGAGCACAGCCAGTACCTGGTTCAACAGCTCTCGGCCGCTGTGAGCTGCCTGCCTGATGGTGTCGGGCCCCCCCGTAGAGAGCGCGTGCCAAGCACCGCGCCACATCGCCACGAACTGCGGTCCCAATACGCCGAGCGCATCAAGCAACGCGGCCTCTCGTTCCTCGGCGAGATCTAATCTCAACGGTCTCCCCGACTCGGCGTCCCTCTCCTCAACAACATGACGCGCAACTCCAACGAACCGCGCCGTAGTGTAAGTGGGCAAGAATACCTCAGTTGCCACCATTGACGGCGTCCAGTCGATGGAAGGGTGCAGGGCTACCTCTCCAAGGTGCCCCAGTGCGTCCCTGATGTGAACGTGGTGAGTTCGGACAACTTCAGCGGCCGCCTGGACTATCAGTGGCAGGCCAGCGGGGGTGAAGGCTCGGACAGCGACAGAAACCGACGAGAGGTCCGCAACCATCCGCCCGGCAGGCGCCAAGCTCTCGCCAAGCCACCGGCTCAGTTCCGGGAACTGCATTACTGGAACGGCATCGAAGGCACTTAACTGCACCCGCTGAGCACTCATCGCAGCTTCCACTGCGGCAAGGAGCCCTAGCCTGTCTACGAGTCCCACCGTGAGTTGCCCAACCTGCTCGATCAGGCTGGATCGCTGGGCTATGGCGTCCAGCATTGGCTTGTGTGGCCCCAGCAGGTCGTTCATGGTGCGCACCCAGTCCAACTGATCCTGGATCCGCGAGAGGTACCCGGTCTGCTCGGATATCCACGATAACTTGGACAGGTCAGCACCCAGGGTCTCGGTCATCTGGCTCACCATTCCTGCCTGCTCCTTCACAAACTGCTGGAGCATCGGATGAGTAGGTCTCTCAAGCCCGAGTACTCGCTCCATGCCACGCTGGCGGGCCAGAACTCGACCGGCGGTGGCCACGGCCTGTTCTGATCTCGCCGGAACCTGGTCGAGGACACGCTCTGCTGCCGTGTTGCCCAGAGCGGTGAGCACCCACTGCCGGCTCTTCCGCTCGACCAGACCGCGGCTTTCGAGTGCGTGGAGTGCACGGCTCGCCGAGGGGCTGACCGCATCGACTCGACGGGCCAACTCCGCAATCGATGCCGCCGGTTTCGTCTTCATGGCCAGCAGTATGCGGCGCTGAAGATCCGCGTTAGGGTGAACGGGGATGTCGTGGTTCATGGCAGCAAAAAACGTAACATGTCTGTGACTTGCTACGCAACGGGGCGGGGAGCCCTGGGGCGCATGTAGCTACGAGTTGCCTTCCGAGGTTGCCTGCTGGAACTTCCTCTGCACACGTGCCAGGGCCGTTCTGTCCGAGTCGGCATTTGGGCTACGGATGGCCTCATCGATATCGAGCGCTTGGATGAGCAGGCGCTCGGCTTCGCCTAGTCCCCCTTCAGCTTCGTAGACCGTGGCAATACAGTACATCGAGAAGGCCTCGCCGACTCGGTCACCTACCTGACGGCGAATGGCGAGCGCCTTCTCGTGGTGCTCCAGTGCTCGCTTCGGCTTCCCCAACTCGCCGTATGCCACGCCGATGCTGGTCAGAGTATCCGCCTCATTGGGCCGGTTGCCGATCTCCTGCCATAAGGGCAAAGCCTGCCGGTAGTAGCTCAGCGCTTGCCTGAATCTGCCCAAGTTGTAGTACGCGGTGCCGATGTTGTTGAGTGTCGCGGCTTCCCCGTTTGGATCACCCACTGTCCTGTAAATGCTGAGTGCCGACTTCAGAGACTCGATTGCATTTTTCGATTCGCCCAAGTTATCGAAAGCCACTGACTTGTTGTTGAGCGCAGCAGCCTCACCAAGCGGTTCGCGAATCTCGTGGCATATAGCGAAGGACTGCTCGTAGTAGACTAGCGCTTGACGCCATTCACGTAGGTAGTTGTATATCGAGCCGATGTTGAGTAAAGTGACGGCCTCGCCTGATCGGTCGCCGACTTCTCGCCGGATAGCTAGCGCGTCTTGGTAGTACTGTAGGGCCCGATCGCCATTTCCTAGTTCTCCATGAACCTGGCCGATGGAGTTGAGTACAGTAGCTTCCCCGCGTCTGTCGCCTGCATCACGGCGCAACGCGAGCGCAAGCTCATAGTTCTCCAGCGCCTTCTGCCACTCCCCCAGTCGCAGATATGCCTGACCAAGGTTGTTCAGGGCGCGCCCTTGAGCTGGCGGAGTGCCGACAGCCTGATGAATGGCCGCCGATTGCTCGCAGTAATTGATGGCCTGCCGCATGTCACCAAGATCGTAGTAAACTCCACCTATGTTGTTGAGCAGGACACCGCGCCTCGCCCACCCGCCGACAGTGTCGTCAAGAAGCGGGAGCACCTGGTCATAGTAACTCAGTGCTTGCCGCAACTCGCCCAATTGAGCGTGGCACCAACCGATATTATTAAGGAGTGTTGCCTCCTGTTGCTGCGCGCCAAGTCGGCGGGCTGCTAAGAGCGCGCGCTGACACCAGGCTATCTCATCCCGCCACAGTCCTCGAAGATTTTGAAACTCCCGGAAGGCAGACGCATAATCCAGCAAGAGCCTTTCGCGTTCGTCTTCGGACCCGACCCACTGAGCTTCCAGAACGTCCCAAGCTCGCCGTATCTGGTCGTACTCATCGGCCAGAATGGACCACCGATTGGTGCTCATTGCCCTCTTGCCAACTGCAGGTGGTATCGTATGAACCGCTTCTGAGCCTTATCCAGTCCCCACGCTTCGCTAAGAACCTTCGCATAGTCCGCCAACAACGCATGCATGCGATACCTGCCCATCCAGAGTTCAACGAGGCCGCGCTGGAGAAGCCGGGTCATTGTCGTCTCGGCGTCGTCCTCCGTGCAGTCCCATATGAAGGTGGCAGCTCTCATGGTCCACGATAACGGCTCCCCGCCAAAGACAGAAAGCATCGCGAATCGCTCTTGATCGCTATGCTCCAGTCGGTCAACGCTCAGACCGAGGATGGCACCCATCGACGGTGTCACGGATTCAACACCAAGCCGCTTCTCGAACTGTGGCAGAGCGAGCCGCTCTTCCGCGCTCGTGAGCAGCTTTTCGATCAGGGAACGCTTTCGGCGGTGCGTTAGCGCCTCGTTTGCCAGGTACCGCCCAGCTAAAGTGATAGCCAGCGGAAGATATTCGAACTTGCGGCACAGCTCCTTTGCAGCAGCTTCCTCAGTGCTGGTGACCCGAGGTGCAAGAGCGCGCAGGAGGGCAAATGCCGCCCTCGGGCCAATGGAACCAATCGAATACACGCGATCCGGGGTTGCCAGATCGTTGGCAACCGGCAATTCCCTGGTAGTGAACAGGATCCGGCACTGCGGTCCACCTACGTTGAAGAACTGACCATCCGCCGAGTCCCAGACGTCATCAACTATGAGCAGTGCGCGACGGTGGTGGAGTGCCCTGCGGAGACGCTGGCTGCAACTACTCTCATCCGGCGACAGACTGAGGTCAATTCCGATATAGCTGCCCCATTCGATCAATCCCGCCCGGATGGAGGGCTTGGGGCCGAGTTCCGCCCAGAAAACGCCGTGTGGAAAGCTCAGAGCGATCCCAGGAAGGCGTCCAAGAGCTACAGCTAGTGTCGTCTTCCCAATGCCACCCATCCCGAGCAAGGAAACAGGTGGGGTTCCCATTCGCTTGTCATGTGTGGCGAGGAGGTCACGCAGGTTGCGCAAATCAGCCTCTCGACCAAACACCCGCTGTGGGGGAAGTGGTGGGACGGTGAACGGGTAGTCCGGAGCGGAAAGGCGACTCGCGGCTTTCTGAAGTGCCTTGATCTCTGCCAGGGTCTTGTGGACCTGCGCGAAGTCCGTCCGGTAGTGATCAACCTCCTGGAAAATGCTGACCAGCAGCCAGCCGTGAGTGGCAGGGTCCCCCTTGAGGATCTGCTCGGCGATCCGAACAGCATCCACCGTATTGAGAAACGCACCGATCTCGCTTCGCAACTTCGGTTGGCCTTGGATGACCGGCGTGAGCGAAGCCGCCAAGTCGGCCAGCTTTTCGCGATCGTCGCCACCAGGCTCAGACAGCAGACTCGAGTAGAGATTCTGGAGGACGCCCGCAAGGACGTTTAGCCCGAGACCCGATAGGTACTGTCCGAGGGCAACCGAAGCTGGCTGTCCAGTGGCAGGTGCGAACGCCAGGGCTGAGCTTGCGCACAAGACGGCCAGGCCGCTTGCACCGACCACTTGCTCAGGGGTAATATGCAAAAGGTAGCGCCCTAGACGCTCGCGAAAAGACTCGTTGTCAGGCATGCTTTCCTCCGGGCTTGGTAAAGCGCCGTCCCGACGTTGAAGTCACTTCCACTCCGCCACAACGCGGTCGGCTGGGATGAACCGCTCATCTATGGACAACATCTGCGTCAACCAGCCGGTGTTAGGAATTCTGGACCGCACTCCTTCTGCCGCGAGTGAGCGCGCCGCAAAGTCGTCGACAGACCACTTGTCTCGATATGCGCTCAGAACGGCATGGACCCGACTCCAGAGCTCAAGAACCGCCGCCTTGGGCACTACTCTGATGGGACCTGCTGCAGCGTCGGCATCCGAAGCGATCGAAGTCAAGTGCGTCACGATTACGCTTCGGACGGTGAAGCCTTTGAGCCCATACTCCGTCTGGGCTCGCGTGTGCTGGTTATGTGCCTGGCCTACATCCGAAGCGGTAACCTCTTGAGTTGGCCGGTGCTCAATCTTAGCCTCGAAGGTCACCACCTCTCTCATATTGCCGAAGACCCCTCGCCACATGCAGTCGGTTGCTGCCCCATGCCTCGGCCTGGCGGGCTGGTATCCCAGCGCTTGTCCTAGCAACTCAAGGCCGCTCGCATACTCGTCGTGGCGATCGGAAGAGAGTTTCCCCTCCAAGTCATTGCACCACTTCTCGAACTTGGTGCCGCTAGCTCCAAGTCTTCCGAGGAGATCATCGAAGGCCCTCAAGACGACATCGGCGTACTCGTCTTGCGCCATTCGGCCTGCTTGGATCCCAAGCTTCTTCGCGCGGTTGACGGAGGCCCGCATGCGGTTGAACCATGAGCTTCGTCCTCCTCTAGTAATGGCTTCTTCCAGGTTGCGAAGCGATCTTTCGCGAGCCCCTTGATCGCCCATGGTGAATTGCAGGTACAGGGCTTTGGACCAGTTCCAGCCGTGAAGAGCGGCGATCTCAAGTAGACCTGCCTTCTTTGCGGATTCCCAACACCTCTCAAACCGGTTCGCCGCCACTTCGTAGTTCTGACTATCGAAGAGGGCTGTCCAGCCCAACACCTCGTCGGCTGACGTATCCACAGCAGCAGGGCTCGGAGCGCGCGTGGGCACCGCATCCAAGTATGCCGTAATCTCGCTGTCGTACCATGAGAAATCCTTGTTAAGGAAATCTACAACGTGGCCAGCAACGTCACCCATCCCGCCTTCCGCGGAGTCCTGAGCTAGGTCGATCTCAGCGACGAGGTTCCGTGGGATACCTGCACGATGCGATTCGCGTCCAAAATGAACGGAGAAGCGAGGATCCGCTAACACATAGACGGCGAAGTCTCGGTCAGACCGGTTGCACCTGCCGAGAGCCTGCACGATTCTGTGGTTCAGGCGGCTCAACATGAAGCCAGAATCACGCAGGTAGGCCGAAATGAACTCCTCTTGGCTGTTCGTGGCCCGGGGCAGTGACGCCAGTATTACCAGCCGACACTCGTCCGCGTTGAAATCCATCCCGTCGAACCTGCCGCCCACGAACAGGTGGCCCTTTGGTGCCCTCTTGAACTGGTCGATCTCGTCACCCAATGGAGTCAGCACCCAGGTGGGATGTCCAACCAAGCCGCTGGCGTTCAAAGCTTGCGTAACCTTCAATTGAAGAGAAACGGCCTCGACCTGGCTCGAGCATAGCCACAGGCTCTTCGGATGAACCGCGAGGGCGGCGACTATCGTCATCCAAAGTTCAGCAGGCATGCCCTCGTTGGAGTTGGTATTCATGACGACCAGCCGCCGCCCCATCGTCTTCTCCGAGTGCTCAGCAGGGACGGGTATCTTCTCAATGGGCTTGACACCCAACCGTCGACACAGGTCACCGGTATCGCCCATAGTGGCGCTCATGTAGATGCGCTGCTGCGATTGCTCGTAGTGGAGATTGGCCATGAGCGGATACACATACGGACGAATCCAGATCGAGTGGAGTCCAAGGTAGATATTGGCATCGAGGAGATGATTCCTCAGGCGCCTCCACCGGAACCCGAGATCGGTGTCGGTATCGAGATAAGGTGACACGTCGATCACCTGCCGAAGCCGATCCGCCACGATCGTCTGATCGATGAAAGAGAGCAGCTCCGTCGCTCCAGCTATGGGGGCGTCATCCGCAAGGGCGTCAACAAGAATGGAGTAGTCTGGGAACTTGTCAAGCAACTCCTCAACTAGCCCCTTGAAGAGGCTCTCGTGTGAAGACCTCCTGATCTCCACGGAGTAGAGGGAGTGAAGGCAGTGTTCGGCTAGATGCGCATCGTCCATGACGACCAGACCCGCTGGATCGATGACGGGGTTCTGATTGAAGTAGACCCAGTAATTCATGATCGCCACGTGCGTGGCACGCTGATAAGCCCTCTTGTCCCGGGCCGGAATGTTGGCGCCGGCCCCCTCCATGAGGACAGCCGGTACCCCGAGCGCCTTCGATTCGCCGAGCATCTGCCGCGCAAGGGTCTTGTTGGCAGACAGTATCGCCACCGGGTTTCCTTCCCGTCTCCATGTCTCGGCGACTAGCAGGGCGATCAACGTCTTGCCGGCGCCCGTGGGCAACTCCACAGCAACATCCGGCTTCTCGCGAAAGGTGCTTGAATACGCATCAAGGATATATGCCTGTGCCGGCCACAACTGTCGGAACTTGCTGGACTTGAGCGAGGACAGAAGCTGGGCGTAGTCTTGGTTCGTTGCCACGAGCGAGTACCTCCTCGAGGAATCCCACCACTCCGAAGTGGAGTTGGACGCTGCCTGCTAGGCTACCATCAGCACCCCGGGGCAACTGAAGTTATCGCTTCGACAGTCCCTTGAGCTCCTATGAGTGTGAGTCAAACCTAACGGACATCACGAACGTTTCGCGGCCGTGCCGGGGAAATGCAGGCTGGCCATCGTCAGTGCATCCTGGATCAGCACTTGGTTCATGGCCTGAGGCAGAAGGTCGGGAGCGGGCCTCTGGACAGTCCGCGACGAGGACATGACCGTGAGGGATTTCGCGCCCCTGGTGAGGGCGACGTACAGGTTCCTGGCATCCTGGAAGTCGTCCACGTCTACAATGATGGCGTGGTCGAATTCCAGGCCTTTGATGAGTGTTGTCCGCGACACGACTCGTGGATCGACAACTCGACCGACCCGTCTGGCTCGGTCGCGGATCTTCCAAGCAGTGCTCCGCAGGGAATCTCCAGACAGCTCACTGTGATTTCGCATAACTCGCTGCATCTCTCGGAATAGCTCTCTCCTGTGGAGCGTCACTTCCGGTATGTTCTCGATGACCTGGAGCATTCCGCTGAGCGATGAGACATCCCCTAAGCGAACCACCCTGCCCACGGCATCCTTGAGAAGTGGATAGTTCTTTAACTTGCGGTCGCCAGGCAACTGCCCACTCCTCAAGAGCTTGATGAGTTCGTCAAGGCAGTGCGGCTTCTTGGTAGTGCACTCCAAGGCGAACTCCAGTAGCAGGGTTGCCCTCTCGATTCCGCTGGATGCCTCCAAGCGCTCGCACCACTTGAGGAGATCCTTGCACTCCACCTCCTCCATAGATCGAAAATGTCCGCTCAACATCTTGGATGTGGCATGCGCCTGGCCAGGCCACTTTCTGATTATCGCGATCGAGTCCCTGGAGTTCTGGGGAAGAGTCCAGCACGTTCGGATCAGCGCGGCTTGAGAAAACCGAGGGTCAGTCAGTTCAACGAAGCGGACGGGCCCGCCTGGGGCCAGCGTAAAGGCTTCACCTGATAGTAGTTGCATTCTAACGGCCGTGAGCCACCGACCGAGGGCGTCATTCTGCTGCTGCCAGCGATAAGGCGTCTGGAGATCCGCGAGGCGCCTGAAGAACGGATAGACATCCCGTGGCCAGTCAACAATTGGGTCTTCATTTGGCGAGAAATCGAATATGCCTTGCAGTGGATCGCCGACGATGCGAGTGGGAAGCAGCTCAGCCAGAAGCTTGATGAGCTCGTGTTGCTTGACCGTGCAGTCTTGATACTCGTCTACAAATAACCCTGAGTAGGAATGGCTCAGCACACTCCGGACATGGCGGTGCCGGAGGGCTTCCTGTGCGGCTTCGTAGATCTGTGTCCAGTCCGCCGTGGTGCCAGGCTCAGTGATGCGGCATCTAGAGAGCGAGGGAAAGGAGCAAGCGTATCGAAGAGAGAACCCAGAAATTGTGTCCACAGAGTAGGTGCCTGGATCAATCCTCCTTCGCTGAAGCCTGTCCTTGAGGGCGCGGACTCCAGCGTGCGTATGCGTGAGAATCAATTGCCTACTGTGGTTGCTCGCGGCAACCGCCTGGGCAATCAGCTCTGTCTTACCACATCCCGCAGCCGCCACTACCACGCATCTCGACTGAGCTGCAAACTCCAGGGCTCTCTCGTTAGGCATAGCACCAGTCCTCCAGTGACTGGAGCTTCCTACATAGATCTGTGTTCCGAACTGTTGGGAGAGCCTTCACGACGATCTTCGCCAGCAGCTCCGCCCTGTCGTAGCGCTTATACCAAGCCGGCCGGTCTTTCTTGCCCTTGGACGCCAGCCCGAGCGCCTCCCGGATCCTGTGCTCTGTGGTGGAGGCGTCACGCCAAGAGCTGATTTCGGGACTCGCCAACGTCGACTTGAGTCCGAGACGGTTGGCCACTGAGGCCAGCACGCTTTCACTCCCGTTGAGTTCAACTGCGAGATCCAGGGCTTGCTGTAGCAGTTCCCACGGGAGGTCAAAGAAGACGCGTTGCTCCGTGCTCATGGCTCCGTCCCAGCGGATCACATCAACGCCGGTTTGCAGTAACTCGCTGACAGTGGGGTTTACTTCGCGGTCCGAATCGGCGAAGTAGCACACCTCGTATCCCAGTCTGGCCAGGGACTGAGCCCTTGCCGGGGCGTGGCTGCCGCCACCGTCGACGAATACGACGCCATGGCAGGCAATCGACTCCCCAGAATGAAGGCCCTTCCAATGATCTTCCATCCCCCAGCAAAGACCAACTTCTGTTGGACCTTCGCAGACGACAACCCTTCTGCCTAGGAGTGCATCCGGCACCGACCGGAGGACACCCTGGAGATCTGCGCTCGGAGTGAATGTCCTCGTAACCCCATTCTCCGAGCGAACGACGCGTACTTCATCAGTGTCAAGCTCCTGGACGACGATGGGTGAATGTGTAGTCATGATCACTTGGCCATGCCGGTGATGGTCGGTCTGCTCATCACCACCGGGCATCGTGCCCCGGAGGTGTCTCAGCAGCCTACGAATCCGGTGAGGCTCAAGCCCGTGCTCGACCTCATCGATTAGGAGGATGGCGCCATCCGGCACAATGGCTTTCTGGATCGCCAGAGCTACAAGCCTCCGTGTACCAAGCCCTGCCCCTCGAACCGGCACATATCCATCGTGGAGAGACAGCGCTCCTGCGGTAACGGAGATGGCTGCCGAGTCGAGTGCCGGCGTGTATCCATTCGCCGGCTGTACGCCGAACTGGCGCGCATGCCTTGTGGCAGCCTCCGCTGCATCGACTAGGCTGGGCAGTTGGGTTTGAGCAACGGCGGCTCGGGCCACACGGTATGCTTCAGCGAGCACACTATCGACATCCACTGCCCCGGTCATCCGAGACAGCGCAGAGCCTTTGCCCCATGCTAGATCGCGATGCACCTCAGCCCCGAGCCGTACCACCCCAAATCGGGCCCGGTCGCGCGATGTAATCGTGAATCCCTCGGGATGACGATCTGTGACTACAACCCATGAGGGTTCCAAGTCCGTCTGGATAGTGAGTCGTATCGTGAGCACAAGCTCGCAGTCGTCGTCAGGTTCATCAACGATGCCGCCGTTCCGCCAGCCCCTCGCCTGTAGGCCGTACTTCTCGTCCTTCAAGAGCCCGGATGGACAATTCCCGACAGTGATCTCGATCATGATAGGTGAAGTCGCTTGCCCGCCAAAGAAGTCACTGTCGGACACGGGCAGATTCCAGCGAGGGAAGAGTCCGTATTCGATGGCGTCGAGGATGGTTGTCTTAGTTGAGTCCCCGGGGCCGACGAGGCCAATCGCGGTCCCGCCCACTGTCCATTCGAGTGAGGCTATTCCTCGGAACCCAGTCACTTTGACGTGCTTCACATCCATGACTTGGTGCTCCTCTGCCCTTCCAGCAAGAACTCATCAGCAACGGTTCGGTGATTGCCTGGTGCCATCTCTCCAATGACGTCGCAAGTCGCGCCAGGTGCTCGCGACCATCTCCAATCAAGGATATGACCCCAGTCGTCAAGATGGTCTACATCCAGCAAGATCGCGCGTCTCGCTACTCCAACCGCCATTTTGTGCTCACCTTGGCGAGCAGCTTGTTCAGGGCCGCGATGACCTCCGGAGTCGGCTTCGCGCCCTCGGCGCTGACGTTCACGCGGAAGGCGAAGCTCAGCTCCGGCGCGGTGGCGATGAGATCCTTGACGATCTCAGCGAAGTCCGTTAGTTGCCGAGGGCTGAGTTGGGCCTCGGCGAACAGCGTGGCGTTGGGCATCCGCACACGGGTGGCCAGCGTGAGGGCCCCGGTTCCGGCAGCGTCGGCGAGGGCTATCAAGCCACGGTTCACCGCCGCCTGAGTTGCCCGCCGGAAAGCCTCATCCTCGACGGTCTCGCCGAGGTAGGCGGTCAGCGCCTCCTTGAGGGCCCGGAGCGTGGGCGTCCCGCTTGCCCAGGCCGACCGAACGCCCTCACCCACCAGATCCGCGGGATCGATCTGCTGCTCCTTTGGCTTGAGGGGAGTACGGAGCCGAACTGAAGCAGCGGTCTCAGCAGCCGTCGGCCAGGGATCGCTTCCGATCGCCAATTCGACCAGACGGCTCGCCAGCGCCTCGGTTATCGCTGCCTGGACCAGCACCCACGGCACCCGGTGCCCCCGGCGCTCGCTCAGGGCATCCCAGAGCTTGGCGGCTGTCGTCTCTCCACCAGACCATGCCTCGGCCAAAGAGCCGGGGGCCAGTTCCGCGCCACGCACGGCCGGCGGGGGCGGGAGCAGTTTGAGATCGTCGGCGGGCGTACCCTCGGGTAGCTCTTCTCGGAGGTAGGTGAGTCCGTCGGTGCGGGCCATCACCAGACCCCGGCGAACTGCGGTACGGAGAGCCTCCAGCAACACTCGGTCCTCGGCAAGGGACGGGGCACGGCTGCCGTCGAAGAAAACCCGCAAGTCCGCCACCGTAACCGGATCGCCATTGGCCGGCCACAGTCCCTCCAGCCGACCGGGAACCAGGAGCTCGACGGCGAGTACCGTCAGCCTGGCCCAGGACACTGGAACAACCTCCATCTCCGGCCTGGCGAGCATCTCGGGATCGGGCTCGCCGCGCCACCAGGTGTGAGCCGAGCCATCCGGCCGCGCCAACCGCAGCACCATCTGCCCGTCGCGCACTCCCCGAGCCAGCGCTTCCAGCAGCACTCGCGGCCGCAGGAGACGCGGCAGCCGAGGGAACTGGGCGAAGGCCGTGGTCAGGTCGCGCACCCGCTTCGAGGTCTCGCCCGGGCTCCACAGCGCGAGGTAGCTCCCCGGCAGCAGCAGGTCGGGGTCGAGGGTGTCCGTCAGTCGCTCGTTCTCCTTGAGCAGCGCCAAGATCCGCCGGAAAGGAGCCTCTACCCCGGCAGGAAGCATCCTCGCCTCCACCTTTCCCTGGTCGTCCACCGCCAGCAGCACGCTGTAGGCAGCCCGAACCGAGTCCGGCAGATCCCTCTCCACCGCTTGCTTTCGGCGAGCGAGCTCCTTTCGCTGGAGGTCGTTCAGCAGTTTCTTCTCTTCCCCTTGCTCCACCGCTGCCCAGCCGAGGAAGCGGCGAACCTGTTCCCGAAGACCAGCCAGGCGCGCCAGGTCGGGAGCGAGGGCGATCACGCTATTGGGATAGTCCCGAGTGTTCTGGGGACCACTGGTGGTGTAGAAGTAGTCCTCCACCTGGCGGGGAACAGGACGGCCGGGCTCCACAGCGCACTCCGGCCCCAGCACCACGAAGTGTAGCTGTGGCGTGTTGCCCACGTCGCTCGGCCCCTGCGGCAGGCGATGCGGCTGCACGCCTTCATCCACCTCCGCCAGGTCTCGGGCGCCCTTGATCCGCGCGCGCAGCTCGTCGTCGATCTGGGGCTCGGTCAGCCGGTCCATGGCGCGCACATGCATGTGCGTCAGGTTCGGCACGGTCCCGAGCGCCCACACGTCCTGGTCCTCCACCAGGAACCAGGAGATCTCCCGCCACTCCTTCAGCGCCTCGCCGATGGCGGCGGGATCGAGGTCGGGCGAGGCCAGCAGGCCGTACAGCTCGGCTGGGTCGGCGTGCTGCCGCGCGGGCTGAGAGTGCAGGAAGGTAGCGAGGACCGCCTGCTCCACTTCCCGGTTCTTCAGGCTCGGGGACTTCCGCTGGACCTCCCGGGCCTTCTCCAACTCGCCGGCCAGGATCGGCGTCCAGGTCTCCTTCTCCTCGCACACCTTGATCAGCTCGTTGAGGGCCGGGGAGAGCGACTCGTTCCGGGCCAGGAGCGCGGCCGGGCCGACCACCGGGAGCGGGTCGCGGCCGTCGGCCTCGCGCAGCGCCTGGGCCAGCAGACGAAGGGCGCCCCGGGTCCGGTGGAACCCGGCTAACTGCGTCCACTTGCCGTACAGCACGTCGAGGAACTCGGGATGGAAGGGATAGGCGTCGAGGAACCGGTGATAGGCCTGCTGGCCCTTCTGGGCATCGCGCACCGGAAGCCGCTGCACCTGCGCCATCAGGGCATCCACCACCGGCCGGCGCTCGGCCTCGCCGGCTACCGCATCGAAGAGCCGGCGGCGGAGGATCTCGGCCACGTCCTCGCGGGCCACCGGCTCGGTCACCTCCTCCACCCGACTGAACACATCCTCCAACGCCCTCAGGCACTGGACTCCGGTCGCGTCGTGGGCCTCGGTCCTGGAGGCGATCAACGAAGCCACCAGCGCCGCCTGGCGGACCCTGGTCACCGCCTGGAGGAGCACCTGGAAGAAGTCCTTCAGCAGCCCCAGCCTTCGGTGATCGTCGTTGACCGCCCCCCGGTAGTACCAGGCGGTCTCGTCGATCAACAGCAGAGGCGCTTCACCTCGCCCCACGGCCATCTTGAGGAGGTCCACCAGCAGAGGCTCCGCCGGGGCCACGAAGTCGCGCTCGTGCTCCGCCACCCGGGCCAGCCCGGCGTCACCGGCCAGTTGATAGGCCACGGCGCCCCAGGGCGTCCGCACCCGGCGCGGCGTCCCGCTCGGGTCGTAGACGACCAGTCCTTCCCTTACGTCGAACTTGTCGAAGGGGAGCAGAGCCACCCGGGCCGAGGGCATCCCGCTCAGTCCGGCGAAGCCGAGGAACTCCCGCACCGTCGGGTGCTGGGCCAGCGCGGCCCCGTGCTCCGCCAGGTGAAGCAGGGCGAGCAGGCTGTGGGTCTTGCCGCCGCCGTAGGCCACCTGGATGCGGATGACCGGCTTCCCACCTTCGCCCGCCAGCCGCTGGAGCACGTCCCTGGCCAGCAGCTTCATGTTGTAGGTCGGGTAGGTGCGGTCGAAGAACTCTCTGGGCTCGCGGTAGACCGGCGGCGCCTCGCCGGTCCGCACCGCGTTCAGGTCCGCGGCGAACTCATCCAGCGTCAGGGCGCCCGAGCGAACGTCCTCACGGAGCGCGTTCAGTTGATGCCATGGCTGCGTACCCACTTCTCCCCACCTCCCGCTTAGGTCCAGAAGCGCCGAGTCTCCGGCTGAGGCGCTCTCCCCCGGCCCCAGGCGACCAGGGCCTCCAGCAGGGTGCGCTCCCGCGATTGCAGCTCCGCCTGCTCCAGGATCGCCTGCCCCACCGACCAGAAGAGGCCGTTCTGCCCCAGACCCCGCTCAGCGGTGTAGTCGGCCAACCCCTGCGTGTCCCCGGCGCCCCACAGGCGCATCAGGTGGTGGAGCATGTCGATCATGGGCAGCCCGCCGGAGGGATGCGGCTGGCCCAGGTCGTCCCGGCCGCGCTCGTCGAAACGCAGCAGTCGCAGGTCGCTGCCCGAGCCGCCGGCCTCGTCCTCTTCGCCGTTCTCGCCGTTGCCGTTGGCGGCCGACTTAGCCTTGCCCCTGGCCAGGATCCCCCGGGGGCTGCGCAGCGCGTCCAGGTCGAGGCCATACCCCTGGGAGAGCGAGATGCACTCACCCACCGGCGCCGGGTCCAGCCCAAAGCTGATGCGGTGCATCAAGTAGTACCGCGTCCACTCGTCCAGCCCCTCCGTGCTGGCCCCGTGCAGGATCTGACCGAGGGCGAAATCGGTGACCAGCCGCCTCACCTCTCGGAGGAACTCGCCCACCAGGAAGGCCCGCCCGTCCACGCGGCGCACCTCCCGGTAGCGGGAATAGCTCTCCAGGGCCGGCCCGACCGCCGCCCAGACGAAGTCGGGGCCGGAGATCCCCTGGTCCCAGAAGTAGCGGAGCCGCTCGGTGATCCGCTCCTGCATCCCCCGCCGCACCTCGGCGTACCGCCCCACCCCGGCCTCCGGGGGGCGCTTTCGGCACACCAACCACACTGAGGTAGCCAGGTGAGCCGCCTTGCCGGCCCCCACCTTCGCCGTCCGCTCGGTGTCGATCGGCCACGAGGCGGTGACCGTGAAGCCGGCCGCGATGATGGAGGACACCAGGGACTCCCAGGCGTCGGGCTGCTTGTTGGCAAAAACGATGACGGTGATGCCCTCGGGCTTGAGCGCCGCCGCCGCCCGACCGAAGGCTGCCGCCATCCCCTGCTGGTAGCGCTGCTTCGCGGCTTCGTGGTCGCCGCCCGCGTAGGCGGCGTGCTGAACCAGCTCCTCCGCCCTCGGCGTCGTCTCGGTGGCCAGTTCCGCGGGATAGCGGTCCCGGCCGAAGCGGCGCAGCCAGACGTAGAAGAAGTCGGCCAGGTCGGCGTAGGGGATGGCGCCGTAGTAGGGGGGATCGGTGATGATGGCGTCGGCCACCTCCGCGCCGAGCGACTCCATGGCGCTCAGATGCCGCACCACCGCACTCCCGCGAGCAGCTTCAGTGAGGTGCTCGACCACTGCGGCCACCCACTCCAGGGCCTGTCGAAACCCACCCGACGCGTCCGAGGAGGGATGCGTCTCGCAGAAGTCCCAGGTCATGGGCAGGGCATAGCGCATGAACGTGTTGTGGACTTTCTCGGGCTCGGTCTGCCAGGTACAAATGGAACTGTCCCGGTCGGCCACCCGAGCCAGCACGCAGTAGAGGTAGCCGCTGACCGCCTCGGCTAACTCTCCTTCACCTGTCTCGGCGAGGCACTGCTGGGCCTGCCGGCTCCATTTGGCTATGGACGACAGCACCAACTGCTGACGGGGCGTGAACACCTGGCCGAAGGTGGAGATCCCGAAGCGCGTGAGGGACGACACGCCTCGAGTATTGGGGGCCGGCCGAACCTCACACAAGGGCTCGCTCAAAGGGCCAAGCGGTAGCCCATCCATGATGGCAGGCAGGTCCATGCCAGCGCGACGGGTTGCCTCGATCTCGTATGGAAAGAGAACAAGGTATTAATATGAAATGGACACCTGCGCATTCGCGCGAGCCAGCTCGGCACCGATCAGCTCG
>JAJZQR010000384.1 GCA_021806765.1 Chloroflexota bacterium
GAAGGCGGGCATCCAGGGTCCTCTCCGAGCGGTGATGTCCTGGACCCCCGCTTTCGCGGGGGTGACGAAGGGCAGACTATCTGGGGCCAGCTGCTTAGCGCAACGCCGCACTCGCTCGTGTCGCCTGCCCTGGACCTGCTTTCTACTCGTCCGGAATGATGGAGGCCAGGAACTGTAGAGCGGCTACCACCTCCGGGTCTGCTCCGCTCACCAGATCCTCCTCGTCTCCGTCGCTTTTCCACGAGCCGAAGAGGGCGCTCAGGTTGGACAATGCGGCCCGCAGCCACTCCAGGGGACCCAGGGTCGGCCGGCCGGCCTCCCAGGTCCGCACCTGCTCCGCCTCTATCATCTCTGTCCCCCTATACTGCTCGGCATCCGAGCCCGCTGCTGCTCCGCCGCCGCCACGAAACTCTCGGCCCACCCCGGGGCCGCCATGGCGTGAAGATGGGTGTAGGCGGCCAGAACGTTTCCAACCCTCAGCCCGTCGTTGTGTTCAGCGTCGATCCCTGCCCCCTTGTGCAGCCGGTAGGCGAAGGCCACCTTCCTCCTGTCCAGAGAGGACACTCGAGAGTTGTGAAACTCGTGGCCCCTCAGCACCGTGCCAGGCGGAAAGAAGGGGTTGTCGCCCACCACCCCCGCCACGGAGTATCCGTGGCCCTGGGGCTTCTGCGTCATCTCTATCTCGCAGGGGAGAGCGCCTACCATCTCGCAGGATCGCCCCTCCCAACGGATCCTTTGGGAAAGGTAGATCAACCCGGCGCATTCGGCGTATACGGGCATGCCCTCCTCGATCCGGCGCCGGATGTCCTTCCTCAAGGAACCGTTGGCCTCCAACTGCTCCATGAACACCTCGGGGAAGCCCCCACCCACGTACAGCCCATCTACATCCGGGAGCGCGGGGTCCGCCAGGGAGTCCACGTACTTCAGGGTAGCCCCCGCCTGCTCCAGGGCCTCCAGGTTCTCCGGGTAGTAGAAGGTGAAGACCCGGTCCAGCAGCACGGCGATCCTTGCCGAACGGCCCTCGCCGCGGTGAGCCGCGCCGTATCCCTCGGGCAGGGGAGGGGCAGTGCGGCCGATCTCGAGGATCCGATCCAGATCCAACTGCTCCGCGGCCATCCGGCGGGCGTTTTCTATGGCCGGCACCAGGCGGTCGTCCTCGGCCCGGGGGATCAGCCCCAGGTGCCGGTCCGGGATGGCCAGCAACTCCGTCTTGGGCAGGCAGCCCAGGACGGGGATCCCACAGTAGCGTTCGATGGCTGCGACCAGCATCTTCTCGTGGCGGCTGCGGGACACGTTGTTCAGTACCACACCGGCCAGGTTGACGCCGGGCTCGAAGTGCTGGTAGCCGCTCACCAGGGCGGCCACGCTTCTGGTCATGCGGGTGGCGTCCACCACCAGTAGAATGGGGGCCTTCAGCAACCGGGCCAACTGGGCGGTGCTTCCCGTGCCCTCCAGGTCCACTCCATCGTACAGCCCCATCGCCCCCTCGATGACTGACACCTCCGCCCCCGCGGCACCGTGGCGGAAGGTAGCCAGGGCTGCCTCATCGCCCATCATGAAGAGGTCGAGGTTCCGGCATGGCCTGCTCGCCGCCCCCGTCAGCCAGCTGGGGTCGATGTAGTCCGGGCCTTTCTTGAAGGGCTGAACCACCAGCCCTCGCTGGGCGAGAGCGGCTACCAACCCCAGGGTCACGGTGGTCTTCCCCGACCGCCCGTGGGGCGCCGCGACCACCAATCGAGGGCAGTTCATCGCCTGCTCCTAACCTCTCTAGGACGCTGTATCCAGTTGCTGCACCCGGCGCACAGGATCGGGTTCTTCAGGGCGTGCTGGTAGGCCCGCCTCACGGCCTTGTTGGTCCGCAGCGAGGCCTCGTCGAAAATCGACATCACGTACCCGCAGCGGGGGCATTCCACCCGTATGGACGTGGTGGCACCGACCGTCTCCTCAGCGTGCGCCATCCCCATAATCCCAGCGGATTTGCAGGTTTCGTCGAACCGACAGCGGGTCAAAGTTGTCTATCAAGTAGGGATCGAAGTCTACCCCCACCCGCCTCAAGAAGGTGGGCCATCCTATCCGGTCGATGAAAGCGCCCATCCGCTCTCCCCGGCGGGCGTTACATCTCCACAGATCGATCACCCGCTCCACCACCTCCAGGACCGGCTGGCAATCTAGCGGACTCTCCAGGGGAATGAATGGCACCACCAGCCGGGCCAACCGCGGCCCCGGCCCGGTATTGGAGGAGGAGCCTCCCACCGCAATGGCTACCCCCCGCTGGCCGCTCATCTGGATAGCAGCCGGGCAGACGTTGGAGCAGGAGGTGCACCGAGTGCAGCGCTCCGGGTTAACCTCCACCGACATGCCACCTCGCACGGCTTTGGGCTTGATGGCCCCGGTGGGACACCAGAAGCAGAGCAGAGGCACGTCGCAGCGGGATTCCACCAGCTTGGCATCGTCCACCTGGGGAAGGCCCTTGAACACCCCCAGGATCCCGACGTCGGCCTCGATCCCGCCTCCGCACTGGTTCGGGCAACCGGCGATGGAGAGCTTCAGCCAAGACGGGTATTCTTGCTTCACGACGTCGCTGAAGAAACGGTCGCCCAGAGCCTTCGCCAGCGAAGGGGAGTCGATGGCCGCGTTCTGGCAGGCTACGAAGCCACCGCACGACTTGATCTGATGCAGGGAGTTGCCGGTCCCACCGACCGGATAACCCAGGGCTTCCAGCTGTTCGATCAGCTCCTCCAACCGGTTTGGGTCGACACCCACCAACTCGAAGGCGTTTCGGCTGGTGCGACGCCCCACTCCCGCGTAGCTATCTATCAGATCGGCCAGTCGCCGAAGACTGGCCGACGCCAGCAGCGCGTTGGGAGGAAACTGAACCCGCACCGTCACGCACTCCTCGCCCTTGGCGCTCAGGTGACGGTACACCCCTGGTCTCAACCCCTCGTGGCGAATCCACATCCCCTCGTTGCGTAGCAGCAGATCGGGAAGCTGCGCCCGAGGATCGGGCATGATGCCGGCCGGCAGCTTGCCGATCATCGTCCCTCCGCCACGCCCGCCTCGGGCCATACCACGAACATCCTCTGGGCAGGCTCCTTCAGCAAGGCCGGATCGGGCTCCAACTCCATCAAGTCCAGGACCGTCCGGAGCCCCAAACGCACCAGCATGTCGCCGATCCGCTCCTTTCGCCTGCCGTAATCGGCATACACATCCAGGAAACGCTTGTGGATCTCCACGATCTCCGCGTAGTCGGGCGGCACGGCCGGAATAAAGGGCGCCAGGACGAAACCGACCATGGGGCCGTTGGCGCCCCTGTGGCCATACTTGCCGCCTGCCACCCACGCCACGCCTCGCTCGCCTCCGGGGTGAATGGCCGGGCACTTGTTGATACACAGCATGCAGTGACGGCAGGAGCTTGGATCGATCTCCACGGAAGCCCCCGAGCGTTCGATGGCGGAGCCGGGGCAGTTCTTCATCAGGTAGTCCAGGCCGACGGGCGCAGCGTTTCCCGCCGAGGCCGGGGCCGAGGATCCCTCCCGGAGCCACCACTCCATCGTCTGGTGGTCCACCACCGGCGAACCCCGAAAGACCCCCACGAAGGCGTGATCCTTCTGCATCTGGGCCCGAACGCAATCGTTCGGGCAGCCTGCGACGGCAGTCTTCACCTTGTTGGGCATCCCGGGATACTGCTGGTCGTCCATGGTGGCACGACCCACGGCATAGGCCACATCGGGCGCATTCACCAGGGCGAGATCGCATCGGAAGCTGCCGGGGCAGGCGGAGATGCAGCGCACATCGTCCCCCGTGGAGCCCACGTCCATCCCCAGGTCGTTGGCAGCGGCTACCGCATCCAGCATCCTCTCTCGCTGGACACCGAACTCGATACTGCCCGCGGTGGTCCACCGGAGATAGCCGTGGCCGTATCTATCGGCCAGGTCGGCCAGCCCGCGCATCAGATCGGCCGAAAGGAACCCGCCGGGGACCCCGAGCAATCGGAGGCAGGTGATCTCCGGGGTGATCTCGGGCCTGTTGCTCCCGATGACCGACACCCCGGACAGGAGGGGGGGCACCGACACGTATCCCCCCGTTCCCCACTGGGTCCGGTTCTGCCGCAACCCGTCCTCCAACATCGGGAGGGGGAAGCCGCTCTGCAGCAACTCCCGAACGTGGCTGGGGTATGGTCCCTCCATCAAGCGATGGGAGAGGCCCATTTCCTCTTTTCGCCGGCTTTCCACCCGCTCCATCCAGTATGGCCTTTCCCTCGGATCGCATCGCCCCCCACCCTCGCTCGCGAGCATGGGAACCGGGCGCATCCCGATGCGACACTGGGAGTCTAGGCACCAGGGGGTGGTGGGTTGAATAGGTGGAACGCCCTAAAGGATGGTAGGAGAAACGCCCTATCTTCGGCGGAGTCAGGAATCAGGAGATAGATGAGGATAATCAGGCACAAGACGGCGGGCCCGAGGTAACAGGTCCAAGTGCATCGGTTCCCGAGGTAGGGCGGGGGCAAGCCCTCTCCCTACCTCGGGAACCGATGCACGCTGTTCACATACTACAGG
>JAJZQR010000055.1 GCA_021806765.1 Chloroflexota bacterium
TGGCAGGGATGTTAAAGGTACGGTCCCAGTCGAACAAGGGGAGGTCTCGAAGGGGGAGCGCGCTAAGCATCTGGCCTGAGATCGCGTATACAATTCGTCGTCATGCCCGCGAAGGATGCACGATTCCAAACTTGGTGTTATAATTCACGACCGCGTGGCCCGGGTGCGCTGGCGCGCCGGGAGGTGCAGCCGAGGCACCAGCTTCAGGCCACTAATGATGGTGGTGTCATGCCTGCGCAGTATGTTCCCATAGCTATTCTGTTCTGGACCCTTGCGGCTCTCACCCTGGTCATCCTCGCCCTGACCCGCTTGCTTGGGCCGTACCATCCGAATCCTTCGAAAACCCTGCCCTACGAGAGCGGCATCCGTCCCCTTATGCCCGCCCGGAGGCGGTTCCACGTCAAGTTCACCCTGGTGGCGATGCTGTTCATCCTCTTCGACATCGAAGTCGTCTTCCTCTACCCGTTCGCCGTGATCATGCGTCAACTGAAGCTGTTCGGCCTCGTAGAGGTGCTGGCTTTCGTCCTGGTGCTGCTGGTGGGTTACTTCTACGTGTGGAAGAAAGGGGCCTTCGATTGGGAGTAGAGGAGAAGCTGCCGGGCGGGCTTCAGGTGATAGTGACCAAGCTGGCCAACTGGGGCCGGCAGGGCGCCATCTATCCTCTGACCTCCGGCCTGGCTTGCTGTGCTATAGAGATGATGTCCGCCAGCATGGGGCGCTACGACATCGCGCGGTTCGGGTCTGAGGCCTTCCGGGCCACCCCGCGGCAGTCCGACCTGCTGATCGTGTCCGGGCGGGTGTCGAAGAAGATGGCCCCGGTGCTGCGGCAGCTATACGACCAGATGCCCGACCCCAAGTGGGTGATCGCCATGGGCGACTGCGCCTGCAGCGGCGGCGTCTTCAACAACTACGCCGTCCTCCAGGGGGTCGACAAGATCATGCCGGTGGATCTCTACCTTCCCGGGTGTCCGCCGCGACCGGAGATGCTGCTTGAGGCCCTTCAGACCCTGAAGATGAAGATCCTGCACGAGGGAGACGTCAATGGCCGGATCTGAGGAGATGGTGCAGGCGATCGCCTCGGCGATTGGGGAGGGGCTGCTGGGTACCGACGCGGACCGCGCCGGAACGCCGATCCTGATCGTGGATCGCGCCTCCATCCAGCAGGCGTGCCGCCTCCTGCGGGACGGTGAGGGGAAGTTCGTCCATCTGTCGGGGGTTTGGGGTGTCGATTATCTGGGGATGGGGCTGGAGCCGCGCTTCGCGGTGGTCTACAACCTCTACTCCCCCTCCTTGCGGCAACGGGTTGCTCTAAAGGTGCCTCTGGAAGAGGACGACGCCGTCCTACCGTCGGTGGTGGGGCTGTTCCCCACGGCCAACTGGCACGAGCGGGAGACCTTCGACATGTACGGCATCCGGTTCGAGGGGCACCCCAACCTGACCAGGATACTGATGCCGGAAGATGCCACCTTCCATCCGCTGCGGAAGGATGTGCCTCTGGGCGGTGAAGAGATAGAGTTCACCCACAACACGGACCGGCTCCGCCGGCAGCGGGCGGGCGAATCTCCGGAAGTGAGTCGAAACTAGGATGGCGAACGAGCCTCAGTTGCTTCCCGAAGATGAAGTGATGCTCCTCAACATGGGGCCTCAGCACCCGGCCACCCACGGTGTGCTGCGGTTGGTGCTGGCCCTGGATGGCGAGGTGATCAGGGAGTGCACGCCGGTTATCGGCTACCTGCATTCGGGTTTCGAGAAGACTTACGAGAACAAGAAGTACCAGCAGGGCGTGACCCTGACCGACCGCATGGACTACCTCAATCCCCTGGGGAACAACCTGGCCTTCGCCCTGGCCGTGGAGAAGTTGCTGGGCGTCGAGGCCCCGCCCCGGGCGCAGGTGGCCCGTGTGCTGCTGGCCGAGTTGACCCGCATCCAGAGCCACCTGGTGGGGCTCGGATCCAACGGCCTCGACCTGGGCGCCTCGAGCCCCATCATGTACGCCTTCCGGGACCGGGAGATCATCCTGGACATCTTCGAGTTGATCTCCGGCCAGCGGATGATGACCAGCTACATCCGTCCCGGCGGCCTGGCCAAAGATTTGCCGCCGGGTTTCGAGGAGGCGGTTCAGAAGTTCATCGACTACTTCCCCGATAAGCTGGCCGAGTACCACAGGCTGCTGACCCGCAACCCCATATGGCTGGACCGCATGGTGGGGGTCGGGCAGTTGACGGCCGAGCAGTGTGTCGCGCTGGGGGTTACGGGGCCGATGCTGCGGGCGGCGGGGGAGCCCCGAGACCTCAGAAGAGAGATGCCCTACTGCGGGTACGAGAGCTACGACTTCGAGGTCGTGACCCGCACGGAGGGCGACTGCTACGCCCGCTACCTGGTCAGGATGGACGAGATGCGGGAGAGCCTGAAGATCGTGCAGCAGGCGCTGAACCGCATTCCCGAGGGGCCCTACGTGGTGGAGGACTTCAAGCATGCCCTCCCTCCGAAGCAGTTGATCTCGGATAACATGGAGGCGTTGATCCACCACTTCAAGCTGGCCACGGAGGGCTACAAGGTGCCGGCCGGCGAGGTGTACTCGGCCATCGAGTCGCCTCGGGGTGAGTTGGGCTTCTACATCCTGGCCGACGGGAGCGGTAAACCCTACCGGGTGCACGTGAGGACGCCCTCCTTCACCAACCTGCAGAGCCTTCCGGTCATGGCGAAGGGGGGCTACATCGCCGACGTGGTAAACATGATCGCCGCCATCGATCCGATTATGGGGGATGTGGACAGATAGTGGCAGGGCTGCTTTCCGAACAAACCAAGGCTGAGATCCGAGCTGCCGTGCAGAAGTATCCTGAGCGGCGCTCGGCTTCCATAGCGGCGCTCAGGGCCGCCCAGTACCAGTTGGGCTGGCTGTCGCCGGAGGTGGTCGAAGAGGTAGGGGCGGTGCTGGACCTGGACTCCAACGGTCTCTACCAGCTGGTCACCTTCTACGATATGTTCTACGACCACCCGGTGGGCAGCTACGTCCTGGGGGTGTGCAACAACCTGTCCTGCTACCTGCGGGGGAGCGACCGGTTGCTGGAGCACCTTCAGGAGAAGCTGGGAATAGGCCCCGACGAGACGACTCCCGATGGAGTGTTCACCCTCAGAACCGTGGAGTGCCTGGCGGCCTGTGGCAACGCCCCGGTGATGGTGGTGAACGAGGACTACTACGAGAAGCTGACCCACGAGGCCGTGGACCGGCTCCTCGAGGAACTGCGGGCGAAGGCCCAGCGAGACGGGGTGACGGGGAGACGGGGAGACGGGGAGATCGGGTGACAGGGAGGCTCCCTCTCCCTCTGGGAGAGGGTTAGGGTGAGGGCTGGATCACACCGAACTCAGCACTCAGCACTGATAGGACGTACAGCGGTGACCGAAAAGATCCTGTTCCGCAATATGGGGATCCCGAACTCCTGGGAGATCGACGTGTACGAGTCCCGGGGGGGATACGAGGGCTTGAGGAAGGCATTCGAGCACACCCCGGCCGAGGTCATCGAGATCGTGAAGGCTTCCGGCCTGCGGGGGCGCGGCGGCGCCGGTTTCCCCGCTGGCATGAAATGGAGCTTCGTGCCCAAGGACCCGGGCCTTCAGAGGTATCTGACCTGCAACTGCGACGAGAGCGAGCCGGGCACCTTCAAGGACCGGCAGTTGGTGGAGAACGATCCCCATCAGCTGATCGAGGGCATCGTCATCGCCTGCTACGCCTTCGATGCCTCCAGGGCCTTCATTTACATAAGGGGGGAGCTGGCGTTCGGCGCGCGCCGTCTGGAGCGGGCCATAGCGCAGGCCTACGAGAGGGGATACCTGGGGAAGAACATCCTGGGGAGCGGCTTCTCCTTGGATCTGGTCCTCTCCCGGGGTGCGGGGGCCTACATCTGCGGCGAAGAGACGGCGCTGCTGGAGTCGCTGGAGGGGAACCGCCCGATGCCCCGGTCAAGGCCACCCTTCCCGGCGGTGGTCGGGCTCTACGGCAAACCTACGGTCATCAACAACGTCGAGACCCTGTCGAACGTCCCCCACATCCTGAAGAATGGCGCCGAGTGGTACAACTCCATCGGGATGCCGCCGCGGAACACGGGGACCAAGATCTACTGCCTGAGCGGTCGCGTCAACAAGCCTGGCAACTACGAGTTGCCCCTGAGCACGACGGCCAGGGAGTTGATCTACGAGCACGGCGGCGGCGTGGTCGACGGGAAGGCCATCAAGGCCTTCATCCCCGGCGGCACCTCGGCCCCTATGTTGGGTCCCGACATGCTCGACCTGAAGCTGGACTTCGACTCGGTGGCCCAGGCGGGCTCCATGTTGGGCTCAGCCGCCGTGATCGTGATGGACGAGACGGTCTGCATCCCCCACGCCGTGGCCAGGATGGTGGAGTTCTACGAGCACGAGTCCTGTGGTAAGTGCACCCCCTGCCGCGAAGGGGTTCGATGGCTGAACAAGATCCTCCACAGGATCGTGAACGGGCATGGCCGGGAGGGCGACATCGACCTCCTTCTGGACGTGTGCGACAACATCGCCGGTGGCAAGACCCTGTGTGGTCTTGGCGACGCGGCGACCAACCCGGTGAGAAGCGGGATCAAGCTGTTCCGCGGGGAGTTCGAGTACCACATCCAGCACGGCCGCTGCATGGTGGGGAACGAAGTGCTGAGTGCTGAGTCCTGAGTGCTGAGGGCAGAGTAGTGTAGGGGCGGACGTCCCTGTCCGCCCTGGCCTCGGGCCGGCAGAGACGCCGGCCCCTACAGGAGCTGAGTGCTAGGGGAGCGCAGGTTGGCAGATCTGGTAAAGGTAACGATCGATGGACGCGAGGCGCTGGTACCGAAAGGTACCCTGCTCACTGATGCCGCCAAGCAGGTGGGCATAGATATCCCCGTCTTCTGCTACCAAGAGAAGATGCATCCGGTGGGCGCCTGCCGCATGTGCCTGGTGGAGATAGAGAAGGTCCCGCGGCTGCAGACGGCCTGCACCACGCCGGTCACCGACGGCATGGTGGTGAAGACCGACACCCCCGCGGTGGTGAAGGCGCGCAAGGGGGTTCTGGAGTTTCTTCTGACCAACCACCCCCTGGACTGCCCCGTTTGCGACAAGGGCGGCGAGTGCCCCCTGCAGGACACGACCTTCAAGTACGCCTCGGATAGGTCCCGCTTCGGCGAGGAGAAGCGCCACTTCGAGAAGCCGATCCGGCTCAGCCCGCTCATCGTCCTGGATCGCGAGCGGTGCATCCTGTGCACCCGCTGCGTGCGCTTCCAGCGGGAGATCGCTGGGGACGAGACCCTCACCCTGATCAACCGGGGTTCCCGCAGCTACGTCGGGGTGATGCCCGGCCGGGTCTTCGACTCGCCCTTCTCGGGCAACACCATCGAGTTGTGCCCGGTGGGTGCCCTGACCAGCGCGAAGTTCCGATTCAAGGCCCGCTCCTGGGAGCTGAAGAAGACCCCCAGCATCTGCGCCCAGTGCAGCGTCGGGTGCAACATCAAGGTGGAGTCCCGCGCCGACGTGGTGCTTCGGCTCACCTCCCGGGAGAACGCAGGCGTGGACGACGGCTGGCTGTGCGACCGGGGTCGGTTCACCTACGAGTACCTCAACGACCCGGGCCGTCTGGTCACCCCCTTCGTCCGAAGGAGTGGGAAACTGGTGCCGGCCACCTGGGAAGAGGCCCTGGAGACGGTGGTCAGGCGCCTGCGCCAGATCAAGCTGGCGAACGGCGGCCAGGCCCTCGGCGGGTTGATCTCGGCCGGGGCCACCAACGAGGAGCTGTACCTCTTCCAGAAGCTGTTCCGGGGTGTCCTGGGGAGCAACAATCTGGATTACGGCCTCCACGGCGCCTATACGGCGCCCGAGGTTGGGCCGGATGCTGCCAGCGGCACTATAGCCAGCCTGGAATCGGCCCAGGTGATCCTGCTGGCGGGCGCCGACCCCATCGACCAGCAGCCCGTACTGGACCTTCGATTGAAGAAGGCGGTTCGCCGAAAGGGCGCGAAGCTGGTCGGCGTAGGGTCGAAGAGCACCGACCTGGCGAAGCTGGGCAACCCGTGGCTTCGGGTCCCCGAGGGGGCCGAGGCGGCCGTGGTGAATGGGATCCTGCGGATGATCCTGGCGGAGAGCCTGGCGGGCGACGCCGCGGAGGGGCGGCTGGGCGATCGGTACGACGAGGTAGCTCGTGCCGTGGCCTCCTACACTCCCGAGAAGGTTCAGGAGATCGCCGGTGTCTCGCCAGAAACCTTGAGGTCGGTGGCCCAGCTGCTGGTTTCGACCACCAGGCTGGCCATCCTGTTCCCTCGTCCGTTGCCGGGGGCCCCCGCTGGACTGCAGGAGGCCTGCGGCCGACTGGCGCAGGTCACGGGCAGCCTGCTGGAGCAGGGCGGAGACCTCTACCCCCTTGGAACCGAGAGCAACTCCCAGGGTGCTATCGACATGGGACTTCTGCCGAAGCTGCTGCCCGGCCAGGAGCGGCTCAGCAAGGAGAACCTGGATCGTCTGGAGAAGCTCTGGGGTCTTCGGCCGCCCGCCGAGCCCGGCCTGACGGGACTGCAGATGGTGGATGCCGCGGCCGAGGGCCGTCTCAAGGCCCTCTTCGTGGCCGGACTGGACCCCGCCGGACATACGGACGCCGATCGGGTGAAGGAGGCGCTGTCCCACCTGGACCTGCTGGTGGTGCAGGACATCTTCATGACGCCCACCGCTCAGGTGGCCGACGTGGTGTTGCCGGCGGCGGCCTTCGCCGAGAAAGAGGGCACCTTCACCAACCTGGAGCGCCGGGTGCAGCGGTTGCAGGCTGCGGTGTCCGCACCAGGCGAGGCCAGGTCCGGCTGGCAGATCCTGGCGGACGTGGCCCGAGGGCTGGGTGCCGGCTGGGGCTACGGCCGGGTCGAGGAGATCTTCGACGAGATTGCCGCCGCGGCTCCCGCCTACGGAGGCCTGAACTGGCGAAAGCTGGGGACCTACGGCAGGCGATGGAATTACCCGGGGGCTGAGGATGTGGACGCCTCGCGCAACGGGCACGAGCGCGCCCTCTGGTACCAGCCCGTTCGCCGGGACGAACAGGATGGACAGGATAATCAGGATAGGGAGACTACCCGTAAAGCCTAATCCTCTGGCCTGAGATCGCGTGGACAATCCGCCGTCATGCCCGCGCAGGCGGGCATCCAGGGTTCTCTCCGCGCGGTGGTGCCCTGGACCCCCGCTTTCGCGGGGGTGACGAAGGGCAGACCATCTGGGGTCGGCTGCATAGTCCTATTCATCCTGTGTATCCTGTGTTCGCCCACTCAAGAACAGTTTGAGGAGTATTTAGCGTCGGATGGAGCAGATCCTGGTCATCCTGATCCCGCTGATAAAGTCGGTAATCATATTCTTTGGGCTGATCATGGCTGCTGCCTACATGACGCTGTCGGAGCGCAAGGTGCTGGCCTGGATGCAGGCTCGGATCGGCCCCAACCGGGTGGGCCCCTGGGGGATGCTCCAGCCCATCGCGGACGCCGTCAAGGCGATGTTCAAGGAAGACGCCGTCCCCGACGGCGCCGACAGGTTCGTCTTCTGGCTTGCCCCGGTCATTGCCGTGATGGCCTCCATGATGACCTTCGCAGTCATCCCCGTGGGGCCCCGGATCAACATCTTCGGCCTCCCGGTGGATCTGCAGCTGGCCGACGTGAGCGTGGGCATCCTGGTCATCCTGGCGGTCTCTTCCCTGGGGGTGTACGGCATCGTCCTGGCCGGCTGGTCCTCCAACAGCAAGTACTCCTATCTGGGGTCGGTCCGCTCCTCTGCCCAGATGATCAGCTACGAGCTGGGCATGGGGCTCGCGATCCTGAGCGTCGTGATCACGGTAGGGTCGCTGCGGATCTCCGACATCGTCGGCTTCCAGGCGTCGGTTCCCCTGATCCTGGTGCAGCCGCTGGCCTTCATCCTCTACACCATATGCGCTGTGGCCGAGAACAACCGTCCGCCTTTCGACCTGCCGGAAGCGGAGCAGGAGTTGGTTCAGGGCTACATGACCGAGTACTCGGGGCTCAAGTTCGCCATGTTCTATCTGGCCGAGTACGTGAACATGGTGACCATCAGCTCGGTGGCGACCACCCTGTTCCTGGGCGGGTATCACGGCCCGATCGCGGACGGTGTCTGGTGGTTCGCGATCAAGGTTGCCGCCCTGCTGTTCGGCTACATCTGGCTGAGGGCCACTCTGCCCCGGCTGCGCTACGATCGGTTGATGCGGTTGGGATGGCAGGTGATCTTGCCGGTCAGTCTGCTCAATGTGGTGATCACCGCGGTGGTCGTCACCATGATGGCATAGGGGATCAAGATGGCAAGTGGCAGCGTAATACAGGATGTCAAAGACCTGTTCAGCATTGGGAAGGGCCTGAGCGTAACCTTCAGGTATCTCTTCAGGCCCAAGACGACCTTCCAGTATCCCGAGGAGAAGCGACCCGACGTCCGTCGTCTGCGGTGGCGCCACAACCTCCACCGGTACGCCGACGGGTTGGAGCGCTGCATCGGGTGCTCCCTCTGCGCGGCGGCCTGCCCCGCGAGCGCCATCTACGTCGAGCCGGCCGAGAACAGCGACGCCGATCGCCATTCGCCAGGGGAGCGGTACGCCAGGCGGTACGAGATCAACCTGCTTCGCTGCATCTTCTGTGGCTACTGCGAGGAGGTATGCCCCACCCAGGCCATCGTGCTGGGGCAGGAGTACGAACTGGTCGACGATGACCGGGAGGACTTCTTCTACACCAAGGAGAGGCTGCTGGTTCCGGTTTCCGAGGGCCACGGCGAGGCACCCCAAGGTGTGAGGAGCCTACCCTTCAAACAGGAAGAGCTGAAGTGATGGAAATCGCCTACTTTGCCTCGCTGGCCGTTCTGGCGGTGCTTTTCTCCCTCGGCGTGATCGTGAGCCGGAACACGGTGCACAGCGCCCTGTTCATGGTGGCTGTGCTGTTCTGTGTGGCTATGCTCTACCTGAGCCTGTCGGCCGAGTTCCTGGCGGTGGTGCAGATCACCGTCTACGCCGGTGCCATCATGGTGCTGTTCCTGTTCGTGATCACCATGCTGACCCCGACTCAGGAGGAGAGCCCGAACCGGATCCTGAACCGGTTGCCCGTTGCCGTCGCCCTGGCGCTCGCCTTCCTGGTAGGGGTCTCCTTGATGATCACCCAGGGACCGGTGGCCACGCCGGCCGCGACGCAGGCGACCACCGGCGGGAACCTGGCCGCTATCGGGGGAGAACTCTTTACCCGTTACCTTCTCCCCTTCGAGTTGACGTCGCTGCTGCTCCTGGTCGCGATGGTGGCCGCGATGGTGTTGGGCAAGCGGCGGGTGTAACAGTTCATGGACTGTAGTAACGACTTCAGTCGTTCGTTGCCTCGGACGGCAAGAAGGACAAACGACTAAAGTCGTTACTACCAGGGTCCCAGATCAGATTCCTGGAGTGTTCCTTTGATAGCTCCGTCGAACTACTACCTGATACTGAGCGCGGTCCTGTTCACGATCGGCGTCGTGGGGGTGCTGGTGCGCAAGAACCCCCTGGTGATGTTCATGTCGATCGAGCTGATGTTGAACGCGGCCAACCTGACCTTCGTGACCTTTGCCTACCGCTTCGGCACGGTGGACGGGCAGGTGTTGGCCTTCTTCGTCATGACGATGGCGGCCGCGGAGGTGGTGGTCGGTCTGGCCATTATCTCCTCCATATTCCGGATCAGGGCCAACGTCGACGTCGACGAGGTCAGTTCGCTGAAGGGGTGAGATCCTCTTGTTAAGCTATGCCTGGCTGATCCTTCTGTTTCCGTTGTTGGGGTTTCTCTATAGCGCCCTCGTGGGTCGGGTGCTGAGCCGCCGATCGTGTGGGTTCGTCGGCAGCGCTGCCGTGGGTCTATCCTTCCTGGTGGGCCTCGCAGCCTTCTTCGAGATGCTCGGTTTGCCTGGCGAGTCACGGGCCGTCGAGTTGCCCCTCTGGACCTGGATCGTCGCGGGCAAGCTGTCGGTGCCCTTTGGCTTGCTGCTGGATCCCCTCTCCATCATGATGGTGTTGATAATCACCGGTGTCGGCTTCCTGATCCACGTCTACGCCACCGGCTACATGAAGGGTGATCCCGACTACGCCCGCTTCTTCGCCCTGATGAACGTCTTCGTCCTGGCGATGCTGATGCTGGTGCTGGCGGGGAACTTCCTGCTGCTGATCGTCGGGTGGGGCGGCGTAGGCTTCAGTTCCTACGCGCTGATCGCCTTCTGGTTCCAGAAGCCCGAGAACGCCTCGGCAGGCACCAAGGCCTTCGTCACCAACAGCATCGGCGACATCGGACTGCTGTTCGCCGTCTTCCTGATCTTCATCACCTTCGGCAGGGTCGACTATAGCGGCGTCTTCTCCGAGGCCTCTCAGAAGCTGGCCTACAACGGGCCGCTGGTCACCGCCATAGTGCTGCTGTTGCTGGTGGGCGCCGCCGCCAAGTCGGCGCAGATCCCGCTCCACGTCTGGCTTCCCGACGCCATGGCCGGCCCCACCCCGGTCAGCGCCCTGATCCACGCGGCTACCATGGTTACGGCCGGCGTCTACCTGATCGCTCGGGCCCACCCGCTCTACCAGCTGGCGCCCACGGCCATGATGATCGTCGCGTTCATCGGGGCGGTCACCGCCCTCTTCTCCGCGACCATCGGCCTGGTGCAGCCCAACATCAAGCGAGTCCTCGCCTACTCCACCATGAGCCAGCTGGGCTACATGTTTATGGCGGTGGGGGTGGGAGCCTACGCGGCCGGCATGTTCCACTTGATGACCCATGCCTTCTTCAAGGCTCTCCTCTTCATGGCGGCCGGCGGCGTCATCCACGCCCTGGCGGGTGAGGAGAGCCTGAACCGTATGGGTGGCCTCTGGAAGTCCCTGCCGGGCATGTACGCCGGCTTCCTGGTGGGTTCCCTGGCGCTGGCCGGTTTTCCGCTGCTGTCCGGCTTCTTCAGCAAGGACGAGATCGTCTACGCGGCCTTCGCCAGCGAGCGAGGCAACGTCGTGCTGGGCGTGCTGGCGCTGATAACCGTCGCCCTGACCGGCTTCTACATCTTCAGGGCCTTCTTCATGGCCTTCCACGGGACCAGCCACGTGAGCCACGAGGTGGCGCACCACATGCACAAGCCCGGTGCCTCTATGACCCTTCCTGTGGTGATCTTAACGGTCCTGGCGGCCCTCGGCGGCTACCTCCAGTTCATCGGGGGGCCGGGCGCTATCGACCGCTGGCTGGAGCCGGTGTTCGATCGATACACCCATCCGGTTCCCATGGTGGCGGGGGCGCAGCAGCTGCAGGAGCCGCTGATGGTGGTGTCCGTAGTGCTGGGGCTGCTCGGCATCCTGACGGCCTACCTGATGTACGTGGTCTACCCCCAGGCGGCCAAAACGGTGGGTGGCTGGTACCCCAACCTCTACCGGTTGCTGCTGAACAAGTACTACGTGGACGAGTTGTACTCCCTGGTCTTCGTGAGGACTGGACGCTGGTTTGGTGATCTCCTTTCCGGCGCCGTGGACGGCTTCATCACCGACGGTGTCGTCAGGGGCGTCGCCCGCACGGTTCAGTCCGGTGCCCTCGGGTTGCGGCAACTCCAGACGGGCTTCGTCCGCGACTACGCCCTGGCCATCCTGGCCGGCGCCACTCTGGTGGTGGTCTATCTTCTTCAGGTGGGAGGCATCCGATGACTCTGACCGCCTTTCCCATCCTGAGCACCCTCATCCTTCTTCCGGTCCTTGGCGCTCTGGTGGTGCCCTTCCTGAGCCGCAAGCAGACGGGCCCGGTCAAGGGTTGGGCTCTGGTGGTGTCCCTGGCGAACCTGGTCGTGGCGGTGGTGATGCTGATCGGCTTCCAATCCGGCACGGCTGCGATGCAGTTCGTGGAGCAGGCCCCCTGGTTTCCCAGTCTGGGCATCAGCTACCACCTCGGCGTGGACGGCATCAGCGTCCTTCTGGTGGCCCTCACTGCCCTGTTGACGCCGGTGGCCCTGCTGGCCTCCTGGCGAGAGATGGGCGATCGCGCAAAGGAGTACGCCGTCTTCCTGCTGCTGCTGGAGGCGGGCATGATCGGTGCCTTCGTGGCGCTGGATCTGGTGCTCTTCTTCCTCTTCTGGGAAGCCATGCTGATCCCCATGTACCTGATCATCGGCGTCTGCGGTGGCGAGAGGCGGGTGTACGCCGCCCTGAAGTTCTTCCTCTACACCGCTGTGGGCAGCCTGCTGATGCTGGTCGCCATCGTCGGCCTGGCGGTCCTCTACCACGGCCAGACGGGGCAGTACAGCTTCGACCTGGCGCAGTTGACGGCCCTGCGGATCCCGGCCCAGCTGGCCATGTGGCTGTTCCTGGCCTTCGCCTTCGCGTTCGCCATCAAGGTGCCCGTGTTCCCCCTGCACGCCTGGCTGCCGGACGCCTACACCCAGGCGCCCACGGCGGTCCTGGTGCTGGCTACCATGCTGGTCAAGGTGGGAGCCTACGGGTTCCTGCGCTTCGGACTCACCCTCTTCCCTCAGCAGATGGTGGCGGCGGCGCCGGTATTCCTGACCCTGGGGGTCATCGGGGTCGTCTACGGCGGGTTGGTGGCCGTGGTCCAGAAGGACGTGGTGCGGCTGGTGGCCTTCTCCAGCGTGGCCCACATGGCCTTCATCGTGATAGGGATCTTCTCGTTGAACGCACAGGGGATCTCCGGCGCCACCCTGCAGATGGTCAACCACAGCCTTAGCACCGGCGGGCTCTTCGTTCTTGCCGCCATGGTTGCCGAGCGGACTCGCACCACCAGGATCAGCAGCCTGGGAGGCCTCGCCTCCCGCTGGCCGGTGCTGGCGGCTCTGTTCACCCTGGTGCTGTTCTCCTCGGTGGGGTTGCCCGGACTGAACGGGTTCGTCGGTGAGTTTCTGATCCTGCTGGGGGCCTTCCAGGCGCAGCCGGTGGCGGCCGCCATCGCATCCAGCGGCGTTCTGCTGGCGGCCATCTACCTGGTCTGGATGTTCCAGCGGACGATGCACGGCGCCGACGGCGGAGCTGGTGCTGGCATGGGCGACCTCTCGGGGCGCGAGATAGCGACGCTGGTGCCCCTGGTAGTGATGATCGTGTGGATCGGCCTCTTCCCGACCAGTCTCCTGAGCAAGATGGAGTCATCGGTGGGCAGCCTGGTCACTCAGGCGGAGCAGGCCAAAGGCAACGCCTCGCCCAGCGCGGTGGTGGGGATCTTCAAGCAGTGACGCCGATTCTCTGATACCTGCCCGCCGCAGTCGGGTGGGTAGCGGGAGGTAACTTTGCAACTGGATGTCTCGGCCCTGGGCATAGACCTGGTAGCTCTCGCCCCTGTTCTGGTGCTGAGCGTGGCGGCGATGGCCGTGTTGGTGCTGGGGCTGTTTGTTGACAAGAAGCGCGGGGGCGTCCTCGCCACGTTATCCCTCGCGGGACTGGCTGTAGCTGCCGCCGCGACACTGATGTCCTCGGGCGCCAGCCGGTCGGCTTTCAGCCACATGCTGGCGGTGGACAACTTCTACGTCTTCTTCGGGCTTCTCTCCATCGGAGTGACGGCCCTCGCCGTGTTGCTGTCCGCCAGCTACGTCGAACGTACTGGTCTGGCCCCCGCAGAGTACTACGGACTGCTGATCTTCGGCGCCGCCGGCATGGTGGTGATGGCGGGCGCCTCCAACCTGATTGCCCTGTTGGTGGGTCTGGAACTGCTGTCCCTTTCCCTGTACGTCCTGGCCGGTTTCGCTCGCACTCGGCTCAGTTCCGAGGAGGCGGCGCTCAAGTACTTCCTCCTGGGCTCCTTTGCCCTGGGACTGCTGATCTACGGCACTGCCCTGATCTACGGCGCCACCGGCTCCCTGGACTACGCGGCGATCGCCAGGGCGATTCAGGGGCAGCAGGGAATGGATCCGATGCTGCTGCTCGGCTTCGGCCTGGTGCTGGTGGGCTTCGGCTTCAAGCTGTCGCTGGTGCCCTTCCACATGTGGGTGCCTGACGTCTACGAGGGCTCCCCGACCCCGGTGACGGCCTACATGGCCGTCGGGACCAAGGCGATCGTCTTTGCCGCTCTGCTGCGGTTGCTGGCCGCCGCCTTCCCCGGCCTGCAGGGTCAGGCGGGGGTGATCCTGGCGGTTCTGGCCGCGGTCACGGTGGTGGTGGCCAACGTGGCCGCCGTGGTCCAGACGAATATCAAGCGGCTCCTGGGCTACTCGGCCATCTCGCACGCGGGTTACGTCCTGATGGCTGTGGTGGGCGGCGGCACCCTGGGGAGCAACGCCGTTCTCTTCTACCTGCTGGCCTACACGGTGATGAACTTCGGCGCCTTCGCCGTCGTGGTGGCCGTGAGCGAGGGACGGGAGGAGCGGTTCTCCCTCACGGATTACGCTGGTCTGGCGAAGCGCAACCCCTGGCTGGCGGCGGCCATGGCCGTCTTCATGCTGTCGCTGGGCGGTGCGCCCTTCACCGCCGGTTTCCTGGCGAAGCTGTACGTGTTCAGCGCCGTGGTCCAGAGCGGGTACCTCTGGCTCGCCATCGTCGGGGTGATCACGAGCGTGATCGCCTTCTACTACTACCTCCGTGTGGTGGTGGCGATGTACATGTCGGAGCCGGTCGAGAAGATCGTTCTGCAGAAGCCGGCCCTTTCAATGGTGGCGGTGCTGGTGGTCGCCCTCTTCTTCACCCTGCAGATGGGCATTCTGCCGAACCTGTTCCTGAACTTCTCTCAGCTCCCGGCTCTGGCCCTGGGGATGTAGCCATCAGCGGTCAGCGCTCAGCTATTGGGCTATGAACTTGGAGGGGCGCGGTTTCCGCGCCCCTCATCTATCTCCCCAGGAACTTCAGGATCCCCTTGGCAATTCCGCCTGCCACCAGGTCCGGCTGCTGCATCAGGAGGTTGCGATCCTTGGTCGTGGTGAGGAAGCCCATCTCCAGGATCACGCCCGGCGTCGTCGGGGCGATGGAGTGCTGGATGCCCCGGTTGGCAAAGGCGTAGTAGGCGGTCATGTTGACGGTGATGGTCCCTGCGTGGAACGGTAGCCCCGTGGCGGCGGCATAATCGCTGGAGAGCGCGTTCAGCAGAGCGTCGTCTTTTGCCGGTATGCTGCTGCGGCTGGAGCGCGCCAGCTTGTAGCCCGACAGGCTGGTGTTGGAGTTGGCGTCGCCGTGGAGGGCCACGAAGGCGTCGGCCTTGTACTGAACCGGCACCGTGGACGGGATCAGATCGACGATCACGTTGGCCTGCTCGAGGAGCGCCGCGACCCGACGCGCGATGTCCAGGTTGATGTCCACCTCTCGCCAGCCGGTGCCCGCGGCGCCCGTGGATCCCCGCAGGCTGGCCAGCTCCGCCGGCAGCTCAGCCTCTTTCCAGTGGCCCGCCTGGATCCCCACCCGCTGCGTTGGAGCCCCCTTGGCCGGCGCCGGGGGCGTCGGAATCGATGGGGCTGTGACCGTGGGTGTCGGCTGTGCCGCCCCGGCGGGGGTGGCGGTTTCGCCGGAAACGGTGGCCGGAGAGTCGGTGGGGCGTCCACCACGGGAACTCACGTTGTTTTCGGCCGCGGCGGGGCGAGCAGGGGTGGCGGTGGCTATCTGGGCTACGGAGGCGACTGCCAGGTGGCCCTGGGTCTGGGAATCCGGGGATCTGCCCAGGGGACCGGAGGCGAGAGCCGCGCCAACCAGCAGTATTCCCAGGGCCGTCACGAGGTGAGTTAGGGTCGATTCGCGCAGTCTGAAGCGACGCACGGACATGTACCTCCCAATCGTTCAAAAGGGCATAGCATACCCAGCTGCCCGTGACAGGGGCATAGGTGTGGTAGAGACACCCCTGGAAGGCGGCGGGGTCGAGCCTTATTGCTGGATTCAGGGCAAGGTTCGGTGAAAGTGCGAGGTATGCGCGATAGAAGAGGGTTGCGTGGGGCTCATTATAGCAGAATGGGAGCGAGTGTACATAGCACCGGGGCTAGAGATTCGTAGAGAAAATATGGTAGTAAATAGATGCTATAAAGCGCAAGGAACAAGGTAGATGCAGTAAGAAAGCGGGGCGGTCCGAACGGACCGCCCCGCAGCTGTAGTACGCTGACACACAGATCCTGATGTTGTCATCCTGAGCGCCAGCGAAGGATCTCCTGCCGCGGTGGAGAGATGCTTCGCTTCGCCCAGCATGACAGTTCGCATCAGCTCCACTGTGTCAAGGTAGTAGCCGGTCGCCGGCCACGAGGCCAGGGTATCGTTACTGATGCTCGGCCGGGTTGGATTGGGCGGCGGAACCTTCGTCCAGCATGCTTTCCACCCGTTCCTCCGAGTAGCCGAGGAGAGACGTGAGAACCTCTCGGGTGTGCTCACCCAGGGTCGGTGCAGGGGTGAACTCCTCGCCGGGGGTGCGCGACATCTTGACGGGATTGCCCGCCATGTGGACCAGCCCGGCGCGTGGCTGCTTCACCGCCACCACCATGTTTCGCTCCTTGATGGTGGGCTCGGCAAAGGTTTCATCCAGGGTGTTTACCGGGGCCGCAGGGATCCCCACCTCCTCCATTTCGGCCATCCACTCGGCCGTGGTGCGGGTGGAGAGGATCTCTTCCATGATCCGCTTCAACTCGAGACGGTTCTCCCGCCTCTTCTTTGCGTCCGCGAACCGGGTCTCCGTGGCCATGTCGGGGACACCGAGGATCTGGCACAGCTGCGTCCAGAACTTCTGCGAGCCGATGACCATCGCGATTTGTCCGTCCTTGGTTCGATAGGCTCCGTGTGGAGTGATGCCCAGGTGCCCCGTGCCCAGCGGCTTGGGAACGACCCCGCTCAGGTGGTACCAGGGCACCCAGTAGGCGAGGAGCGAGACCTGGCAATCGAACATGGACACGTCCACCTGCTGACCCCGGCCGCTCCTGTTGCGCTCGGCCAGGGCGGCCAGGATCCCGATAGCCGCGAACTGCCCCGCCGCCAGGTCGCCGATGGGGGTGCCCACCTTGGCCAGGGCGCCGTCTTCTTGACCCGTGACGCTGAGGATGCCACCCGCCGCCTGGACGCACAGGTCGAAGGCGGCGCGGTGCTTGCGGGAGCCGGTGGACCCGTAGCCGGTGATGGACGAGGTGATAATCCTGGGGTTGATCGCGCTGAGGGTGGGATAATCGATGCGCAGCCTCTCCAGCACTCCCGGCCGGAAGTTGTCCAGCACCACGTCGGAGACGCGCACCAGGTCGTAGAAGGCTTCACGCCCCGCCTGGGTCTTCAGGTTCAGGACGATGCCGCGCTTGTTGCGGTTGACGGCCACGAAGTAGCCGCTCCACTCGCCCTGGTAGTAGGGTCCGATGTTGCGGAAGATCTCCCCCTCGGGAGGTTCGATCTTGATCACCTCGGCGCCCAGATCCCCGAGGATCAGGGTGCAGTAGGGACCGGAGAGTGCTCCCGTGAGATCCAGGACCCGAACGCCGGTGAGTGCCCTTGACATTTCTTCGCCCCCATCGAGCAAGCTTGAGAAATGCGCGGCCAGTCTGTGGTGGTGGCCGGCGCACGTCAAGCTTGCTCTACCGGAGGCTTGCTTGCATGGGCTCGACGAGGCTCTGGCTGCTTTCGGGCTCGGTCTCGTCCCTCATGGGTGCGGAGACTGACGGTGAGCCCTCTGGCGACCGAGCAGAGGCTGCGGCCACCGGAAGAGGTGTAGCCCGCTGGGCAAGCCACTCCTCGCCGGCTGGAGTTATCCTTACGCCCCACAGGGCGACGAGTCTGTTGTCCTCGCGCCTCTCTCGGGCGGATATCAGGCCTCGCCTCTTGACGTCGGCCAACAGCGCCGACACCTGATCGGGGCACAGCAGGACACCGGACCTCCAGAGGATGTCCTTCAGGTCCCAGTCGGTGACTGAGTTGCCACTCTTCCACTGAGGCTTCTGCAGGGTGGAAAGGAGTACCTGGGTACAGTCTTCCTTGTCCATCGACAGGCCCGCCAATATGAAGATAGCAGTTAATCGCTAGCGGTTCTTCTTGAAGCGCTCTCTCTTCAGTCGCTTCTTCAGCTTGTGCTTGGTGATCTTCTTCCTGCGCTTCTTGACGACAGAACTCATTCACGCCCCCCTTTCTTGAAGAGTAGCTTTCGCAATCGTGGTAATGCCCGCAGCCGTACAGTAGTGTCCATGGCTGTGGGCCGTGGAGCGCACAAAAAGCCAGCCCCGCCAGAGCAGGCCCGTGTACCAGCCACTTTACCAAGTTAGGCCCCTGGGCGCAAGTCGCCGTGACGGCAGCCATTCGCGACTACGTGTGCAACCGGCCGGCAAGTCTAGCTTCAGTACGGCGGGGGACAAGCCCCCGCCCTACGCCGTCGAGGCCATCGTTCGGGCTGCGGGGGACAAGCGTGGCGCTGCGCTCGCTCGCGCCACGTGCCCTACATTCGCCCGAGCCACGGGAAGCCGTCTTCCTTCGTGATGGTGCCCCGCCAGGGGCATCAGTAACTCTCAGGGTTACCTGGACTCCTCAGCGGCCTCGAGCCCGTCGATGTGGCTCACCCAGTGGCCGATCTCCTCGGCGGTTGCTTCGTCCAGCCATCTCTGGTGAATCTTGGCGTCGGGCCACGGATAGGTGCATATCCTTCTGGCCCTCGCTGCGGACACGCCAGCTACCTGGGCGATCTGCTCGAGGCGATCCTGGCTGATCTTGAAGAACTCCTCGTCTGCCAGGGCGCCATCTCGCTTTATCTCGTAGTCGTAGAGTTCTTCCTCGTCCATCTCTGGCATCGGTGTCATGCTCCTGCTGCTGGTTGAATCTGCATCTCCCGGGGGAGGATGCACGTTGACTCGCCGATTCCGTAGGAACGACTTCAGTCGTTCGTACCTCGTGGGCCGAAACGGCTGAAGTCGTTACTACGACGAGTCCTCGTGATATCGACAGTATACTACAGGGAGAGGCGCCAGGCTTTCAGCTGGTCGATCAGAGCGTAGTTGGTGAGATCCATGTGGATGGGGGTCACCGAGATGTAGCTGTTCGCCAGAGCCCAGATATCGGTGCCTTCTTCGGCGTCGCCACCGGGCTCGTCGCCACCGATCCAGTAGTAGCTGCGACCGAAGGGATCCTGCCGCTCGATCAGCCTGTCTCGATAGATCCTCTTGCCCAGGCGGGTGACCAGAACCCCACGAATCTGCTCCATTGGTATGCTCGGCACGTTGACGTTGAGCAGGACGTCGGGAGCGAGCCCCTTCTCCAGCACCTGGCCTACCAGGCGGGCAGCGAACTGGGCTGGCGCCTCGAAGTCCCATTCCTGGTAGGAGGCCAGGGAAATGGCTATCCCCGGCACTCCGTTGACGACGCTCTCCATGGCCGCGGCGACGGTCCCTGAGTAGGTCACATCTCCGCCGAGGTTCGCCCCCTTGTTGATGCCCGAGACCACCAGGGACGGCCGTTCCCCTGCAAAGCCGAGCATGCTCATCGCCACGCAGTCGGAGGGGGTGCCATCGCAGGCGTAGCCTTCCTGACCGTCCCGCATGCGCACTTCGGTGACCCGTAGCGGTTTGTGCATCGTCTTGGTGTGGCCGGCGGCGCTCCAGTTGTGGTTGGGGGCGATGACCACCGTCTCGCCCGCTGGCGAAAGGGCTCTCCTGAGGGCGATCAAGCCCTCGGAGTCGATGCCATCGTCGTTGGTTATCAGGATTCTCATTGGACCCGGAACTTCACGTTCGCGCTGGTGGCTTCGTTGCCGGCTGAGTCCTTGGCCACTGCCCGCAGGACGTGCTGTCCGGGTGCGCTCGGCCACTCAAGGGTCGCGGGAGTGGCGCTGCTGCTCCCAACCAACTTGTCGTCCACATAGAAGTCGGTCTGGGCGATCTGGTGATTGTCCGAGACCTGGGCGCTGAAGGCGATCTTCGGCATCTGATCCTTGCTGATGGTAGCGTTGTCCTGCGGGAAGCTGATGGCCACCGTGGGGGCCTGGTTATCCACGATCACCGGTATCTCGATGACCTTCGGGGCCGGAGGGGGCGCCGGAGTCGGGACAGGCGTCGGCGTTGGTATCGGTTGCGGAGTCCCTCGTGGTCCCGGCGGGGTGGGCATCGGGGCGGGCGTGGGCGGCGCCGGAGGCCGTGCGCTGAGGGTGATCCTCAGCTTGTAGAGACCGTTCAGCGATCGGGTATCCCATCTCTCCAGCACGCCGTTCTCCACAGGGGCAGTGTGCACGCCCCCAATCGCCTTCCAGGCGGTTGGGTTGAGGCCATCGCCATACTCCACCCGGAAGGAAGCAAAAGCCTTGCCAGAGGCAGTCCCTCGGATCTCCACGGTGCCCCGCATCGCAGAACCCGCGGTGGGGTTTGAGAGCATCAGGGTGCTGTTGTCGTCGCGGCTGGTCACCGGTTGGGGCGCCTGTCCCGGGCCCTGGTCGGTGGCTGGTTGTGGGGGTTCCGGCTTCCCGGCGTCTTTGGCCCAGGAGGCCCATTCGGGCGGGTACACCTCCACCACCTTCTCCTCCCGGTTCTCAGGCGGAGTCGAGGGTGAGGCCAGCTTCCCGGTTGTCTTGTCGATGGTCACCAGGCGATGGACGTCCTCCTGCTTCGTGGGGGCAGTACCCTTGACGAACAGCTCCGTAATCTTGTTCGGCGTGTACTGGTTGGGCAGCAGGCCGGTCAACGGATCAATTTGCACCTTCTCCAGGCCGCTCGGCTGCACGAAGTCTGTAGGCGGCGTGTCCTTGAGCGCCTCCTCCATGAAGTTGTGCCAGATGGGGGCGGCCGTAAGGCTCGACAGAACCGGCGCGATCTCCGCGTTGTCGCTGTTGCCTACCCACACCCCGGCCACCAGGTCTGGGGTGTAGCCGACGGTCCAGAGGTCTCGATTGTTCTCCGTGGTCCCGGTCTTGGCGGCGGCCGGACGGCTCAGCTTCAACGGCCCGTTGGGGCCGAAGAGGGGTGTCCGAGCGTTGTTGTCGGACAGGATGCTGGTTATCAGGTAGGAAACCTGCGGCGGTAATACCTCCGCTCGCTGAGGCCCGTTGTACTCCTCCAGCACCTTGCCCGCGGAGTCCTCCACCTTCAGGATCGCTACCGGTTCGAGGGTTCTGTAGCCCGGCCTCTGCATATCCTTTGGCACCGACTCGCCGTACATGACCCCGTTGTTGGCGAAGACGCTGTAGGCGTAGACCATGTCGAGCAGTTTGACCTCCCCGCCACCCAGGGTCAGGCTGAGGTCGTAGGGACCATTCGGGTCCAGGGAGGTGATGCCCATCTGATGGGCCAGGTTGATGGCGTTCTTCACCCCCACGAACTCCAGTGTCTTCACCGCCGGGACGTTCATGGAGTTGGAGAGGGCCGTGCGAACAGTTACCGGGCCGTGCCATTTGTGGTCTACGTTCTGTGGCGTGTAGGGGCGGCCCATTCGATCTTTGAAGACGGTGTAGTTGTCCAGGATGACGGTGCCGGGGCTCCAGCCTTTCAGGAAGGCGCCGGAGTAGGTGATCGGCTTGAAGGTGGACCCGGGCTGCCGCTCCGCGGTGGCGATGTTCACCTGGCCGCTGATGCTGCGGTTAAAGTAGTCCACGCTGCCCACCATCGCCAGGATCTCACCGGTGTCGGGCTTCATGGCTACCAGGGCGGCATTGTGGATGTTGTCCTTGGATAGCTTCTCCACCTGCTGTCGGGCGACCTGCTCGGCGGTGTGCTGCATATCCAGGTCCAGAGTGGTGCGCACCGTCAGCCCTTGAGAATAGAGCATCTTGGGGCCGTATTTCTGCTCCAACAGGTCGCGCACGTACATGACGAAGTGGGGCGCCTCGATGCCGTACTTCATCGGCTGGTACTCTAGGGGCTCGTTGAAAGCCTTGTCAGCCTGAGCATCGGTGATGTCATCCTGCTTGACCATGGCGTCCAGCACCAGGCGCTGCCGCCGCTTGGCCGCCGCGGGGTCCACCAGCGGGGAGAGCAGGGCGGGGGACTGGGGTATGCCGGCCAGCATGCTGGATTCCGCCAGGTCCAGATCCTTGGCGGACTTGCCGAAGTAGGACTCGGCGGCCGCCTCGATGCCGTAGGACATGTTGCCGTAGTAGATCTCGTTGAGGTACCAGTCCAGGATTTGATCCTTGGTGTACAGCTGGCTGACCCGGTAGGCGAGGATCCATTCCTGGATCTTGCGGTCGATGCTCACCTCTGGCGTCAGCAAGACCCGCTTGATCAGCTGCTGGGTGATGGTGCTGCCTCCCTGGATCTCTTCACCCCGAAGGATCGCCCACGCGGCGCGGAGAGTTCCCCGAACGCTGACGCCAGGGTTGTCGTAGAAGGTTGAGTCCTCGATGGCGATGGTGGCCTCAGTCAGGTAGGGGGAGATCTCGTCCAGCTTGACGCTGGTTCTCTTGCCCGCCTGCGGATCGAACAGTTCGTACAGGAGCCGGCCGTTGCGATCGAGGATCTTGGTGGATCCGAACATCTGCTGGGTCTGCAGGCGGTCGGGCGAGGGCAGGTCCTTGGTGTAGTAGCTGTAAGCGGCGGCCACGGCCAGGCCACCGGTGATCATCATCAACAGGGTCAGGGTGAACAGGACCAGGATGGCCTTTCGGATTATCGATCCGGCGGGGGCGCTGCGGCTTACCCGTCTCCGGCGTCGCGCAATAGTACTCAATCTCTCACCAACGTCTTTCGCCGGCTCTTAAGCCACTCGTTGCGCGACGACGAAGTGGGAGATGCCCAGCGCCCGGAGGGGGGTCTTCTCCAACACGTCGGTGGCCCGCTGGAGGAAGTCTCCCAGGGCGGGTCGGGTAGCAGCGATGTTGTCGAACCCCGGGTAGATGTGGGTGAACACCGCGAAGCGGACGGGCAGCCCCTCGAAGAGATTGCGGATGCCTCGAGCTGTGTAAACCCTGACGTGTGGGCAGAACTGGTCGCGCAGCGGGTCTGGTAGGTAGTTCACCAGTGGCAAGAGCCGGAAATGGTATTTCCCGCGGAAGTAGAAGCCGTGGGTCTCCAGTGGATAGAGCCTGTTTGGGGCGTAGATGATTACGTGGCCTCCTACGTCGGTACAACGCACGGCCTCCGAGATGGCCCGATAGTCGTCGACGACGTGTTCGATAACCTCGTGGAGGAGAATGACGTCGAAGCTGCGATCCTTGAAGGGCAGGTCCTCCGCCGGGGCCAGCGATATGTTGGGGAGCCGCTGCTGCGCGGCCTCTACCTTCTCCGGGTCGATGTCGACACCGTAGACCTCGGAACTGAACCGGCGGAACTTCTCCACGTACATGCCGAGGCCGCACCCCACGTCCAGGATCCGCTGGTCTTCCAGGGAAACGTGCTCGCGGATCAGATTCAGGCGGCGGTCCTGGCCTCGTCTCCACACGTAGCTGGGATGACCCAGAATGATGGCCTTATCTTCACTCAAAGAAGTAGTCCGAAGCGAATTGGATTGGGAACCTGGACAGCGGAGGCAAAGTCCCCGAATGGACAAAGGCATCGTAGCAGATGACGCCGCGCCTTTCAAGGCAAAGGGAGAACGCGACAGAAAAGGGGCCGGCCCCTTGGCCGGCCCCGGATCGTGTAGCCCTGAGTTCAGGCTACTGCTGGTTGGCGGTGGTGGGGTCCCTGGGGAGGTTCCAGTCGGTGAAGGAGCCCTCCCTGCCGTTGACCACGTCGTCCAGGTAGTGGAACAGGTCGCCGTTGGTCGTGGTGTCTATCTTCTGGAGGACGTCCCTCTGGTTCAGACGGGGCTGCACCTCGGCGTCCAGACCGGTGGTGGGCTGTCCGTTGACGCCCTGCTGGATGTGGGTGGCGTTGTGGACGATCAGCCCTGCCAGCCACTCCCGCTGGGCATCCTGATTACTTCGCCAGTTGGAGGGGAAGGCAGTGGCCTCATCGATCTTCAGGGCCCGGTTGGCGACGTCGTAGGAGGGGCTGGCTGCCTCGTCTATCCGGTAGACGTACTGCCGCACCAGACTGTACTGGCTCGAGGCCTTGTTGGAGAGCAGGGTTAGAGCGGCGTTGGTCTGCTCCACGAACCAGGAGGAACCGGTGACGGCTATGGCCGCGGGTGGTGTGACGGCAGCCGGGGCTGCAGGGGTAGCGGTGGGAGGCACCGGGGTGGCCGTTGGTGCCGGTGCTGGTGCCGCCACGTTGACGCCGTCCTGCTCGAAGGCGGCGAACATGTTGGTGGCTGGGAGATCGGCGGGGCGGTTGAGGCCGTTGGCGACGCCGTTGTTGTACTGGAGGTAGAGCTTGCTGCCCTGGGCCTCCTGGGCGAGGTCGCCGGGGAGGTTCTGGCCGGTGATGAGGCCCTTGAGGTAGTCACCGATCAGGATACCCTGGGTGAGGCCGGAGGTCTTATCGAAGTGCATGATCCCCCGCTGGAAGCGGAGGTAGACGAAGTTGCCGTTGTTGGGATCGGGGGTGGGCCTGGAGGTGGGCAGGCCCCAGATCTCCAGGTTGATCAGGGGTAGGAGGTCGGTGTTACCGCCGTTGGGGAAGGCATCCTGGGCGGTAACGGTGCCGGTGAAGGTATTGAAGAAGTTGGTGTTCATGCCCTGCCAGCCGTTGGGTGCGTAGTCCCTGACGAAGGCGATGGCCTTGGCGGCGTAGTCCGGGTCGTTGGGGGAGGGAGCCGCCTGGATGACGGAGGGGTCGGGGGCAGGGAAGGTCGAGCCGTTGATGTGGGTGTAGGGCAGTAGGCCCTGGTCCAGGATGTTGAGGAGGGCGACGCCGCCGTCCGGGGTGAGCTGGAGGACGGCTCGCTGGAAGAACTGGACCCTGGAGCCCATGAAGTCGAACTCTCTGGAGATGGGGTAGCCGAGGACCCTGGCGCCGCCCCGATGGTCGAAGTAGTCGAGGAACTTGTCGTTGGTGACGGAGAAGTTGGTTTGTGGGAAGGGTCTGGCGGCGGCGGCCGGCGTGACGAACAGAGCGAGGGCCGCTACCAGCGTAAGCAGGACCAGGCTGACTCTACGAAACATCGTTCGCTCCTCTCTCAGTGGACGTGGTGTTTGGCCGGGAAAGGCTGCGGTAGCTATCGTTTCTCCACTGGAGCTACGCTCCGCCGGGCGTAGGAGTAGGCGTGGGCAGCGGATCTCTCGGGATGTCCCAGTCGCCGAAGGTTGCCTCTTTGCCGTTGAGGACGTCGGTCAGAAAGCCGGAGAGTTGGCCGCCCGGCTGAGTGGTGTCGATGGCGGTGAGGACGTCCTTCTGTCGGAGCCGGGCCAGGTACTCGGCATCCATGCTGGTGGGCGACCGGCCCGCCAGCGCCTGCTCTATGAGGGTTGCGTTATGGACGATCAGCCCGGCGTACCACTCGACCTGGGCATCGGAATTGACGCGCCAGTTGGGTATGAAGGCGTCAGCCTCTCGAACTCGCAGCGCCCGGTTAGCCACATCGTAGGCGGGGCTGCCGGTGGTTTCGTCGATGCGGAAGACGTTGCTCCGTACGATGGTATAGGCGTCGGGCGTCTTGTCGGAGAGGAGCTTGAGGGCGTTGTTGGTCTGCTCCACGAACCAGGAGGAACCGGTGACGGCTATGGCCGCGGGTGGTGTGACGGCAGCCGGGGCTGCAGGGGTAGCGG
>JAJZQR010000385.1 GCA_021806765.1 Chloroflexota bacterium
TGCAAACTCCTCGAAGGTCTGGCCGCTCGCCGCGCCCCTTCTCTCCCAGATGCCGTATGCCCGGGCATAGTCGCGCTGGTTGATGGCGTCGAAGTAGTCCAGCACCGTCTGGACCGCGGCCTCCACATCGGTGGTGGACGTTGCCGGTGGAGTAACCGTGGGCGGCGCGCTCGCCAAACCCTGGCCCGCGGTTCCGCCAGCCGGCACCGGGGCAGTCTGCCCGCCTGGCGGCGAATCGGGCTGCGTCTCGGGGGTTGGGGCCGGGAATGCCGGCACCGCGGCAGTCGGCGAGGCAGTCGGAACAGAGGTCGTGGCGGACGTGGGCTGGAGGAGGTGCGCTTCGACCTGAAGCGACCCGCAGCCGGCCGTTGCCACCACACCTGCTAGAAGCAGCACGAGCAGCGAATGCGCCTTTCCTGAAGTAGGGCATGGGTTTATCCCCTGCCGCCAGCACGTTCCCTCGCGATCGGGCGGCGGGGGACAAGCCCCCGCCCTACGCCATGGAATTGCGGAACGGTGCAGCAAATGCAATCCCATTAGTACCTCTATCCGAAAGATCCCCTCGGCTCCGATGGCGTCGGAGTCCCGGCACGGCTCGCAGTCTAGCGGGCCGATGTTTCACCGGTGTTTCGGGCGTGTAACAGGCCGGAAACATGCCTGGCCTATTTTCGGCCGAGCGGCAGCCGGAGCGTGGCCACGGTCCCCTGCCCCTGGCGGCTGCGGAGGGTCAACTGCCCCCCGTGCAGGGCAGCGATCCGCTCCACCAGCGCCAGCCCCAGCCCGCTCCCCTCTATCCCCTGGGCGCCCTGCCCTCGATACAGCTCCTCGGCCACGTGGGACAGCTCCTCGGTCGGAATGCCTGGGCCCGTGTCGGCCACCTCGACCGTGGCCCGGGTTCCATCCTCGGAGGCTCGCACCTCCACCGCGGCGTCCTGCTCCGAGAACTTGAGGGCGTTGTCCAGCAGGTTGTAGACGGCCAGCAGCAGGAGGTCCCGGTCGCCCTGAACCGGGCTCAGGGACCAGGGAACCTTCTGGATGTGCATCTCGACTCGCCGTTCCTCCCTCCCGGGGATGCTCCGCGCCAGCTCCACCGCCTCGTCCATCACCGTGGCGAGCTCGACCGGTTCCCTTTCCAGTTGGCTGGATTCCAGGTCGGCCAGCTTCCGCAACTCCTCCACCAGCCTGGCAAGGCGCTCTACCTGTTGGTGAACGTTGGCGAGGGAAGTTGCCTTGCTGCCAGTGGAGCCATGCGAGTCTAGGTTGGCCAGGCCGGCCCGGATGGCGGTGAGGGGGTTCTTCAGCTCGTGGTTCAGACGGTGGACGAAGCGGCGGTGAGCCTCCTCCTGAGACTGTCGCTCCTCCGCCAGGGCGCGAGCCACCGCGTCGCTTCGACGCCTCGCCGACCCCAGGCCCAGCAGGATCAGGGTGCTCACCACGGCGCCGACAAGGGCGGCAGCGACACCGGCTGTGGCCTGAACTCGAAGCACGAAGATGGCGGTCGGAAGGAGGCCGGATTCGAGGGCCGCACCCAGGAGCATCCCTGCCACGGCAGGCACCAGCGCCAGGGGCAACAGCGCACGCCTCACGACCCAGCCTCCACCTTGCCGAGGAAGCGGTAGCCCTCGTTCACCACCGTCTCGATGTAGAGTGGAGAGCTGGCGTCGTCTCCGAGGACCCTACGCAGCTCAGCCACCCGAATGTCGACGGCCCTGGTTCCCACCGGGTAGTCCCAGCCCCAGATCTCGTCCAGCAGCCGCTCTCGGCGCAGCACCTCGCCATGGTGGAGCATCATATGCTCCAGGAGGGCGAGGGCCTTGGCCGTGAGGGCGACCTCCTTCCCTTCCAGGAAGACGCGCCGGGAGGGGCGGTCGAAGGACAGGGAGCCGCAGACCAGACGCCGGGAGCTTGCCAGGTTCTGGACGCCGGCCTGGGCTCGCCGCAGTACCGCCCTCACCCGGGCGACCAGCTCGAAGGGGTCGAAGGGCTTGTTCAGGTAGTCGTCCGCCCCCTCCTCCAGGCTCATGGCCCTCTCTCCCGACGCGCCGACCTGGGTGAGCATGATGACCGGAGTCCAGTTGCCCGACATCCTCAGCCTCCGGCACACCTCTCGACCGTTGGGTCCCGGCATGAGGATGTCCAGGACGATGAGGTCCGGCCGGAAGGACTCGGCCATCTGGAGGGCCTCGTCTCCGTTTCGGGCCACCCCCACCCTGAAGCCGCTTCGCTCCAGGAAGGGCGCCAGCTCCGAGGTTATCGCCTCCTCGTCGTCAGCCAACAAGATCCTGGTCACAGTACGTCCTACCTCTACAATCCGACTGCTATGGCGCTGTTACCGGCCCACCAGCCGCCCAAGCCACCCGGAGAGGTCGTAGACGAGCGGAGAGAGGAAGATGGTCTCATCTCCTGGTTCATTCTCCCCTCCCTGTCCCGAGCTGGCAAGTCATCCCTATTGTCGATAACGTGTCGGGGCAGCAAATGGTCACGAGGCGGGACGCAAGCCGACTCGCGGTTGCCGACTGTAGGGATCACGGCGCTCCCGGAATGGGAGCGCCGTGATTGAGAGCGCCACGAAGCTGGGCCAGTACTATGATGAGAGATCATCCGCGAAGCCTGCCAAGATCTTCAGCGACGACACGACGGCCGCGGCATACAGGCAGGCCGTAGAGCAGTTCGAGAAGCGTTCGAGCTTGACTGTCACCGTCGGCTGACCGGCCTGGAGCGAGGGTTCAGCCGATTCTCCTGAGCACTCTCAGAGCCAGGAAAGTGACCCACCTGGATGGGTTGCGCTTCTGGCCAAACTCCCAGCCTTTCCAGGCCATCCAGACCGACTCCGGGGCGAAGCGCCCCTGGCCGTCCGCCTTCGCCGCCACGGCCGACACTATCTCCAGCAGGCGAGCGTCCTGGCGAAACCAGGGAAAGCGCGTCAACACCTCGGCCACGTGGAGAACGTCGTACCAGACAACAGGAGCCAGTCCATCGCCGCGTTCATCTGTGCACCTCCTGGAGAGATTGGGCAGGAGCGGCCTCGAGGTGGAAGCGATCGGGTCCGTGGTGCGCAAAGAGCTTCACTAACTCCTCGTAGCGGGCGCGTTGCAATGATACCACGATCTGCCGAGTACACGACGAGAAACAGCGCCTCGGACCTCGATCAGCCAAACGAGCCGGTCTCGCTCCTCCCCGATTATCCAACTGTCGAGCAACGACCAGTGCGGTGCGCTTGCAGATCCCGCGGCCGGCCGGGTGAGCTTGTCGGCCTCGGCATAGGTCATCACCCTGCCGCGGGCCTCGGTCGGGTTACCCGCGAGTTGCGGGCGGGGTCGCTGGACCGGGCGAACCTCACTGCATAGTCCACGGCGGTTTCCGGTGGGACGGAAAGATGCTTGATGTGCTCGGTGGGTTTTCTGGTGGCCTGCTCCCTGGTGAGGCTCGCTCAGGTCGCAGCGGGGCCACAGCCAGATGCGAGCGTCAGGATGAACGCACGCGGCACCGCGATTAGCAGGAGATGCAGGACCAGGTGGAGTCTCATGCTGGGCTACCTCCCTTGTTAACCTCGGCCGAAGCGTCCAGCACAGGTCCTCAACCGCAGTCTTCTGCTCCTCCGCCGAACATGCTCAGAGGTACTGCTTATCAGGCGGCACGGGTGTCCGGGTTGGTTGACCGGGATGGGCCGCCCGGCCGGCAATGACGACCTGCAACGTCACGTCTCGACCACCACGACGGAATATGATGGTCATGGGCTGGCCCGGGTCGGCTTGGCCGATCATCCGCGCAGCATCGGCCGCTGATGCAAGCGTAGTGTTATCCACTGTCTTGAGAATATCCCCGCGCTGGATGCCCACCTGCTCGGCGACGCTGGCGGCCTCGACGTCAATGACCTCCAGGTTCTGGTTCACCACTACGCCAAGCGCCGGTGCCGCAGACGAATGTCGTGTCACTGAGACACCTACCGTCCCTTGCGGTTTGCCGGCATCCGGTTCAGGGCTAACCTGGCCGGCTTTACCCTGACAACCCACCACGTAGGGCGTCGCCATCAGCCCGATGAGTAGACTGGTGAAAACGAATGCCCAACACTTCGTGCGGATGTTCTCTAGTCGCGTTGCGGCCTCCCATTTCATGGAATGCATCCTCCTTCTAGCAGGCGTAGCCACTGCCACTGCGGTTTCGAGGGTGGCTGCCAACACAGACGCGGAGGAGACTCAACCCTTGCCTGCTTAGTGCGCCGTTCCCCCGGTAGGGCGGGGGTTTATCCCACGCCGCCCGGTGCCGGAACGCCGGGGCGGACGAGGACAGGATGTACAGGATGAATAGGATTGGGGTCTACGGGCAGTCTCTCTATCCTGATTATCCTGTCCATCCTGTTCGTCCCGGCGGCGGGGCACGAGACCCCGCCCTACGTGGGCGATTTCGGAGGCTGGTTGCAGGCGGCGGCCAGAAGCGCGCACAGCGCGACAGTGAGAAGGCCATTAGTCCGGGTTCGGAGAATAGGCGTTTCGCTCCTCCCTACGCCAGTCACCCAGGATGGCGAAGGCGCAGGTT
>JAJZQR010000056.1 GCA_021806765.1 Chloroflexota bacterium
ATCCTCGATGCCAGCGGGGATCGGATTGGCACCCACCCCGGCATCGCCTTCTACACCGTCGGCCAGCGGAAGGGGTTGGGATTGGCAGCCGGCCGGCCGATGTACGTGTTGGAGATAATCCCCGAGCGGAATGCCATTGTGGTGGGCGAGCGGGACCGGCTATACTCGCCTGGCCTGGTGGCGGAGGACCTGAACTGGGTATCGATAGAGCAGCCATCCGAGACGATCCGGGTTGCCGCGCGCATCCGGTATCGGGCGGCGGAGGTTCCCGCCACGGCGCATTTGCGTGGTGACGGCGCCCTGGAGGTCCAGTTCGACGAACCCCAGAGGGCCGTGTCTCCCGGGCAAGCCGTAGTGCTCTACCAGGGTGACGCAGTGGTGGCCGGTGGAACGATCGTGAAGGTGCAGAGCAGTAGAGACGCGACATGTCGCGTCTCTACCACTGGGTGCCGACAGCTATAGAGGAGCACATGGACGAGTTGCACCAGAAGTACACACAGCTGAAGGGGATCCTGCGTGGCATGGAGAGCGTCGCCGTCGCCTACTCGGGCGGGGTCGACAGCACCTTCCTTCTGAAGGTCGCCGTGGACGAGCTGGGCAGGGATCGGGTTCTGGGGATCACCGCGATCTCGGAGTCCTATCCGGTCCGCGAGCTGGAGGAGGCCAGGAGGCTGGCGGAGGAGATGGGCGCGCGGATCCGCTTGATAGATACCGATGAGCTTTCCAACCCGGACTACGCCAGCAACCCGACGAATCGCTGCTTCCACTGCAAGACCGAACTGTTCACCAAGATCTCCCCGGTCGCCAGGGATGAGGGGCTGAGAGAGATACTGTACGGGGTCAACGCGGACGACCTGGGTGACTTCCGGCCCGGGATCCAGGCCGCCAAGCGGATGGGGGCTCGGGGACCCTTGCAGGAGGCAGGGCTGACCAAGAACGAGATCCGGCTGCTCTCCAGGGAACTGGGGCTCCGGACCTGGGACAAGCCCGCCTACGCCTGCCTGTCTTCCCGCATACCCTATGGCCAGCGGATCACCAGGGAAGCGCTGCACCAGGTGGATGAGGCCGAGAACTTCCTCCACGATCTGGGATTCCGCCAGGTGCGGGTTCGCCACCACGACAAGATCGCCCGGATCGAACTGCCCAGGGAGCAGATGGCGAAGCTCCTCTCCGACGGCTCCGCCGAGCTGATCGTGGCCAAGCTGAAGGAGTTGGGTTACCTCTACGTCACTCTGGACCTTCAAGGCTACCGGACCGGGAGCTTGAACGAGGCAATCGGGGCTGCCAGGGCGGGCTCCTGACGGCAGCCTTTCCCCCGCGTCTCCGATCATGAAGACTCGACATAAGGAGGTTCTTCATCATGGCACTGTCCCCCGACGAGGCCGTCAGGAAGGCTCGGGATCTGTTCGATCAAGGTTACAGTTGAGCGGAGTCCACCCTGCAGGTACTGCAGGAGGTACTGGGGCTGGAGGGTGAGGCGCTGTGGACGGCAGCCTCCGGCTTCGGCGGTGGTGTGGGCCGCTGCCAGTCGGTGTGCGGGGCTATGGCCGGGGCGACCATTGCCCTGGGGCTCTACAGTGGCCGGAGTGGGAAGGATCCCAGGGAAGTCGCCAACGCCGTCCGGCCCGCCGCGAAAGCCCTTGCCCAGGGATTCTCAGCCCGGTTTGGCTCCCTGGAGTGCCGGAGCCTGGTGGCCTTTGACTTCAGCACGCCTGAGGGCTACGAGACCTTCCGGAAGAGCGACTCCAAGCAGCAGAGGTGCCACCACTACGTCGCCTACGCTGTGAGGACGGTGGCCGAAGGGCAGGCCGCCGGGAACCCGCTGGCCCCTCGTTCCTGAGCCTACTTTCCAGGGGGAACCACAGCATGGAGAGAACGAGGTGGGAGTCATGACCGGACTGGCCGTGGAACTGGTGGCCTTCGATCTCACGGGAACGGTAGTGAGAGATGTCGGGGTGATGGAGGGCGCCCTGAAGGGTGCTCTGAGCCACCACGGTGTGCCCTTCACCGCGGATGATCTGGCTTCCATGCGGGGGGCCGGGAAGATCGCGGCCTTCAGGTCGCTGGTCGACCGAACCGTTGGCGCGGGACGGGGCTCTGAAGAGAGCCGCTCCCTCGTCCAGGAGATCTACCTTACCTTCAAGGAGAAGCTTCGGGAGGGCTACGCCCGGGGGCCGGTGGATGAGATCCCAGGCGCTGAGGCCGCCATGATGTGGCTGCGGGAGCAAGGCGCGAAGGTGGCGGCTACCACGGCCCTGGACAGGGACGTTGCGGGTCCCCTGCTGGAGCGGTTGGGTTGGAACGAGAGGATCTTCGATAGCGTGGTATCCACCGAGGATGTGCCTCGGGGGCGGCCGGCACCCTACATGATCTTCACGGCAATGATGAGAACCGGTGTCCTGGACGTGCGCCGGGTGGCGGTGGTGGGCGATACCACACACGACCTAGCGGCGGGAACCAACGCGGGGGCCGGATGGGTGATCGGCGTGCTGACCGGCGCCCACAGCCTGGAGGCGTTGGGGGCGACACCCCATACCCACCTGCTGAAGAGCGTGGCCGATCTGCCGAAGCTGTTCGAGCGGTAGAGTTTCCCTCTCCCTCTGGGAGAAGATCAGGGTGAGGGCTCTCAGTCTAGCCCCGAACGAGCCCTCACCCGCCCTTCGAGCGGCCTCTCCCAGAGGGAGAGGCGTGAACCATCCTGCAAGCTGCCTCTCCTCGAGGGAGAGACGAAGGATCAACCCAGCTAAGCATATTGGAGGCGAGGATGGGCGAGACGGGCGAGAGGCCCATGTTGAAGAAGTTCGATCTCACGGGTAAGGTGGCGCTGGTGACGGGCGCGAGTCGAGGTATCGGGGGAGAAATAGCGCTGGCGCTGGCCGAGGCCGGGGCCGATATGGCGCTGGTGGCGCGGACGGAGGACGCCCTGCAGGCGATGGCCGGCCGGGTGCGGGAGCTGGGCAGGAGGGCCCTGGCAGTGTCCACCGACGTCGCTCAGGTCTCGGCTCTTCCCGCCATGGTGGACCGGGTGGTGGCGGAGTTCGGCCGGATAGACATCCTGGTCAATGCTGCCGGGATCCAGTGTCGCAAGCCGATACTGGAGGTGACCGAGGAGGATTGGGACGGGGTCAACTCCGTCAACCTGAAGGCTGTGTACTTCTGTTCCCAGGCTGTAGCCAGACAGATGCTGAAGCAGGGGAAAGGGAAGATAGTCAACATCGCCTCCCTCACGTCTTCCATCGGCATAGCCAACGTGAGCATCTACACCGCCACCAAGTCTGGGGTGTTGGGGTTGACGCGAGTGATGTCCAAGGAGTGGTCCCGGCAGGGGATCAACGTCAACGCCATCGCCCCCGGCTACTTCAGGACGGAGATGACCAAGCGGCTGTACGACGATCCGGCAATGCATCAGTGGATCCTCGACCGCACCCCCATGGGAAGATGGGGAGAGTTGGAGGATCTGAAGGGGGTGGGAGTGTTCCTGGCTTCGGATGCCTCGGACTTCATCACCGGTCAGTTGATCAACGTGGACGGCGGCTGGCTGTCGGCCTGACTGACATGGGGCTGAAGGAGCAACTCAAAGAGCGGGCTCAGGAGGCCGGCTTCGACCTGGTGGGGGTGACCTCGGCGGATCCCCTGCCGGAGGCGGAAGATGCTACCCTGGGGCGGCTGCGCTCCGGCCTTCTAGACGGGATGGGCTGGATCACCGAGGAGCGGGTTCGTCTCTCCTGCGACCCAACGAGGCTGCTCCCCGGCGCCCAATCGATAGTGGTACTGGGCAAGTCCTACCTCGCGCCGGAGCCTCAAAACGGCTCGCCGGGCGGGGGGCCTAGAGGCCGGATCGCCCGCTACGCCCGAGGCGACGACTACCACGACCTTCTTCCCCCCAGGATGGAGCTGTTGCTGGACTCGCTGGCCGCCTCACTCGGTGTTGCGCATGCCCCTGTGGGTGCTCCGGCACGAAGGAGCGTGGCGCGACGAGCGGTAGGGCGGGGGCTTGTCCCCCGCCGCCCGGACGATGCTGGAATCCCGGCGGCAGGGCAGAGCGCCCTGCCCTACACTTCTCTTGGAGCAGGTCGGTTCAGCAGCAGGCTCTTCGTGGATAGCGGCCCCCTGTCGGAGAAGGCCGTGGCGGTCCGGTCGGGCGTCGGCTGGTTTGGGAAGAACGGTTGCGTCCTGACCCGGGACCACGGCTCGTGGGTGCTCCTGGCGGAGATCGTCACCGACCTGGAACTGGAACCGGACCCTCCCCTCCGACGGGATTGTGGCCAATGCCGCCTCTGTCTCGACCACTGCCCCACCGGCGCCCTGGTAGAGCCCTACGTGGTAGACGCCCGCCGCTGCATCTCCTACCTGACCATCGAGCACAAGGGTGCTATACCCCTGGAGCTTCGATCTCTGATGGGCGACTGGGTCTTCGGCTGCGACGTATGCCAGGAGGTATGTCCTCACAACCGGCTGGCGCGGCCTACCGATGATGCCGCCTTCGGCGCCAGGCCGGGCGTGGGCTCTTCCCCGGCGCTGATCCCTCTGCTGAGTCTTGATCGGGAAGGGTTCAAGAAGCTGTTCCGGGGTAGCCCGCTGCTCAGGCCAAAGCGGAAGGGGCTGCTGCGGAACGTGGCGGTGGCGCTGGGCAATTCCGGCGACTCGACCGCAGTTCCGGCTCTGGCTGGAGCCCTGGAGGATGAGGAGGCCGTGGTCCGGTCTCACGCCGCCTGGGCATTGGGGCAGATAGGGGGCTCCGCGGCTCGCCTCGCCCTGGACCGAGCCCTGGCCCGCGAGACCGACGAGGCCGTTCGTGCGGGGATCCACAACCCTCTATAATAACGGCGAAGAAGCCATCGGTCTGAATCGCAGCAGAAGGAGGTCCAGCATGCCGACCCTCGAGGGTTTCATCGCCCAGAACGAGACCCGTTTCCTGGAGGAATTGAAGGACTTCATCCGCATCCCCAGTGTCGGCGCCTTGCCCGAGCATCGGGAGGACATGGATCGCTGCGCCAACTACGCGGCGGAGCAGTTGCGAGCCATCGGGATGCAGAGGGCGGAGGTGATGCCTACCGGCGGGGCGCCGGCCGTCTACGGCGAATGGCTGGGGGCTCCCGGCCGGCCGACGGTGCTGGTGTACGGTCACTACGACGTCCAGCCGGTGGATCCGGTGGATCTGTGGTCCAATCCGCCCTTCGATCCGCAGGTCAGGGGGAACGAGTTGTACGCCCGCGGGGCGGCGGACGATAAAGGACAGGTTTTCCTGCACTGGAAGGCGGTCGAGGCCCACATGCGGGTGAACGGCCGGCTTCCGGTCAACCTGAAGTTCCTCATCGAGGGCGAGGAGGAGACCGGCAGCGCCCACCTGGGTCGCTTTCTGGAGGAGAACCGGGATCTGCTGAAGACCGACCTGGTGGTGGTGTCGGACACGGGGTGGTTCGACAGGGGCGTTCCTTCCATCTGCTACGGACTCCGGGGTCTGGCCTACCTGCAGGTGAACCTGAAGGTGGCTGACACCGACCTCCACTCCGGCAGTTTCGGTGGGGCTGTGGCCAACCCGATCCAGGTGCTGGCCGAGATCATCGCGGGCCTGAAGGATGACGACGGTCGCATCACCGTGCCTGGCTTCTACGATCGAGTGCGCCCCATCAGTCCGGAGGAGCGGCAGCAGTTCGCCAGCCTGCCCTTCGACGCGGAGAAGTACCGCAAGGAGATCGGCGCCGTGGCGCTCTGGGGCGAGGAGGGCTACTCTACCCTGGAGCGGGTCTGGGCACGGCCCACCCTGGACATCAACGGGATCTGGGGAGGGTTCACCGGGGAGGGCAGCAAGACGGTCCTTCCGGCGCGGGCTTCCGCGAAGCTGAGTTGCCGGCTGGTGCCGGATCAAGATCCCGACGAGATCCTGCGGCTGGTCTCGGACCGCTTACGAGGGCTCTGCCCGCCCACGGTGGAAATGGAGATCGTCCCGATGCACGGCGGGAAGCCGGCTCTCACACCCCTGGACCATCCCGCCGTTCAGGCGGCCGCCAGGGCGATGGAGCGTGCCTTCCAGAAGCGTCCAGCTTTCGTGCGGTCCGGGGGCTCGATCCCCGTCGTGGCCTCCTTCGGCGAGGTCCTGGGCGCTCCCTCCGTCCTGATGGGGTTCGCTCTGCCCGACGATCACGCCCACGCCCCTGACGAGCGGCTCGACCTGGGGAACTTCTTCGGAGGGATCCGGGCCGCGGCCTTCCTCTGGGAGGAGTTGGGCCGGTAATCTGATCCCTGTGGAGCTTCGTTTGCTATGGCCCATCCACCGAAGACCGCACGTCGGGGCAGCCAGTGGAGGTACTACGGCCTGATCGCGCTGGCGGCGACCATGTGGGGCAGCCTGGGGGTGATGACCAAGGACCTGTACGCCCTGGGTATGGGTCCTTGGTCCCTCACCTTCTTCCGCACCTCCCTGGGTTTCCTGGCCTTCGGGATAGTGATCCTTCTATCTGATCGTTCGTGGCTCCGGGTCCGGGCGCGGGACCTACCCTTCCTGGCCCTCTTCGGGCTGATCAGTACCTCGGCTTTCTATGCCCTCTACCTGTACACCATCAGCCTTACCAGCGTGGCGGCTGCCGCCGTGCTGCTGTACACGGCTCCGGCCTTCGCGGCGATCATGGCCCGCTTCGCCTTCCGGGAGGGGATAACCCCGGTCAAAGTGGTGGCGCTCTTGCTGACCTTCGTCGGGTGCGTGCTGGTGGCCGGACTCCAATCAGGTGCGCCGGTGGTGACTCCCCTGGGGATCGCTACCGGGTTGGGCTCGGCCATCACCTACGCCAGCTTCGGCATCATGGGGAAGCGGGCTCGGGAGCGGTACAGCCCCTGGACCATCAACTTCTACTCCATGGCCTTCGCGACCCTCTTCCTGGCTCCAGTGCTGGCTCTTCCTGACGTTTCCCTCGGCCCGTATCCCACGGAGGTGTGGCTGCTGTTGGCGGTCATGACCGCCGGTCCAACCCTGCTCTCCAGAGCCCTCTACGTTTCGGCCGTCAAGCATGTGGAGGCCAGTCGCGCCGCCATCGTGGCTACCGTGGAGCCGGTGGCGGCGGCCGTCTTCGCCTTCGCCCTGCTGGGCGAACTGCTCTCTACCAGCCAGCTATTCGGGGGCTTCCTGGTGCTGGCGGGATCGGTGCTCGCGCAACGGCCGGTTCTATCAACCCGCCGCCCACCCTCGCCGGTTCCCATGGACTTTGTGATGGCTAGCACAAACGAGCCTATTGGTGTACAATCGCGGCAAACCCACCCTGCTTCCAGGATAGACCTATGAGCGCCTCCGCCTCGAGATTGAGGCAACGGTTTCCGGCCCGATGGCGTTGGCCGGTGTTGGCTCGTCCCTTGGGCCTTCAGTCCCGGATCGCCCTCCTGGTGGCCTCCGGCCTGCTGGCCTTGATGACCCTCTTCGTCGCCCTGGGGCTCTCGGCGCTCCAAGAGAGCACCACCCGGGGGTTTCAGGAGCGGGCGGTGCTGGCCCAGATGGCGGCCGAGCATCTGGACTTCGTCCTGGATCAGGCTGCGGAGACGGTCAACTGGGCTGCTCCGTACTTCGTTCCTCCCCTTCAGGCGGGCGATCGGGACGCCGTCATCGCGCTGTTGGGCAGCACCAGCCACCGCCTCGCCTTCATCGCCAGCAGCCTGCTGCTCTTCGATCCATCCGGCCTCCTGGTTCGGGCAGAACCCGCAGGAGATCTCTCCTACCCCAGTCTGAGCCCGCGGGCCGTCCAATCGCTCAACTCCGGAGGGACCAAGGCGATAGACTGGGTTCGTACCCCCGAGGGAACCGTGGCGGTGGTTCTGGTACCCATCCAGGCCTCTGGGGGGCAGAGGGTGGGTTACCTGGGTGCTGCCCTGGATTTCTCCGGGGCTGCCGTCGGCCACTGGCTGAGTCAGCTGGCCATGGGCAAGAGTGGCCGGGTGGACGTGGTTGACGCCGAAGGCATGGTGTTGACCAGCACCAACGACCAGCAGTCGCCGCCGGCCGAGAGCCACGCCAGCTACTTCACCGGATTGATGGCCGAGAAGCGAGCCACCGTGACCACCTGCTACGACTGCCACGCTACCTCCAGCGGGCCTGCCCGGAGTCGAGAGGTCATGGCCTTTGCGCCGCTGAAGACCACCGACTGGGGTGTGGTGCTGCGACAGTCGGAGGACGAGGTGATGGAGCCGACCCGTCAGTTGCAGCAGCAAGTGCTGGGGTTGGGGGCCGTGTCGTTGCTGGTTGCGCTCTTCATGGTGTGGCTCACCACTCGAAGTATAGTTGGACCGATCCGCGCTCTGACCCTGTCCGCTCGCAGGATCGCTGAGGGCAACCTGAGCGAAGCTGTAGTGGTCCAGGGCAGCGACGAGGTGGGCGATCTGGCGCGTGCCCTGGACTACATGAGGACGCGGTTGCAGCGCTCCATCGAGGAGATCAAGGGCTGCGCCGCCGAGTTAGATCGGCGGGTCCAGGAGCGCACCGCCGAGCTGGAGCGCTCCCGAGACGACCTGGAGAGCTCCCGCGACTATCTGCAGACGATGATCGACAGCCTCAGCGATGAGTTGATGGTGATCGACAAGAGCTTCCAGGTGAGGCGGGTGAACGCTGCTTTGACCAGGGAGTCACGCGGCGATCTCACGCCCGTGGGGCGCCCCTGCTACCTGATTACTCATGGCCAGAGCAAGCCGTGCGGACCTCCTTGCTGTGAGTGCCCGGCCCAACGGGTATGGGAGACCGGGAAGCCCGCCCGCGCGCTCCACGTCCATGCCAGTCCGGGGCAGCGGACACGATACGTCGAGGTGGTGGTCGCGCCGCTGCGCGACCGTGACGGGCAGGTGGTGGAGCTGATCGAAGCCATGCGGGATGTCACGGAGGAGCGGGAGCTAGAGGACGAGCTGTTGCGCCGCAACCGGGAACTCTCGACCCTGAACTCCATCGCCGTGGCCCTGAACCAGTCGCTGGATCTGGAACCCATCCTGAAAGGGGCGCTGCTCAACGCTTTGAAGCTGACGGGCATGGAGGCGGGAGCCGTTTACCTGGTGGATGAGCACAGCGGTGAACTGGAGCTGGCGGCCCATCACGGTCTCTCTCTGGAGGCAGCCCAGGTTGCGGCCAATCTCGGCTTGAGCGCCAGCCTCTGCGCCTCGACCGCTCAGGCAGGGGAGCCGATCGTGGTGGAAGACACCGCCAGATATGCCCGTGGCATGAGGTCGGTGCTTCGAAATGAAAAGATGAGGTGCATGGTCCGGGTGCCCTTCAAGTCCACCCGCGGGTTGCTGGGGACCATGTGTCTGGGAACCCGCACCTCTCGCAGCTTCTCCAAGGCGGAGATGGAGTTGCTGACTTCAGTGAGCAACCAGATCGCGGTGGCCGTGCAGAACGTGCGGTTGTACGAGGAGCTTCAGCGCAAGGAGAGGATGCGTGGTGAGTTGCTGCTGAAGGTGATCGCGGCCCAGGAAGAGGAGAGGAAGCGAATTGCCCGGGAATTGCACGATCAGACGAGCCAGGCCCTGGCTGCCCTGTCGGTGGCGGTGGAGACGGCGGCGGGACAGGCGGTCGAGGGCGGGGACGTCAGCGAGAGCCTGGGTCGCATGCGGACTTTGACCGTGGACACCCTGGAGGAGGTCCACCGGCTGATCTTCGACCTTCGTCCAACTCTGCTGGACGATCTGGGGCTGATTGCCGCCATGCGGTGGTACGCCGAGACCAGGCTCGGGGAGGTGGGGATCAAGGTGCGGCTGGAGGTGGCGGGGGAGGAGCGCCGTCTCGCTCCCCAGATCGAAACAGCGCTATACCGGGTGGTGCAGGAGGCTGTCAACAACGTGGCGAACCACTCCGGGGCCCAGAGCGCCACCATCACCCTGGTGCTGAAGCCCGAGCTGTTGACGATAACCATCGTGGACGATGGGTGGGGCTTCGACATGGCCGAGTTGGCTCGGTCCGGCGACCAGACGAGGGGACTCGGACTGATGGGCATGAAGGAACGGGTGGAGCTGTTGGGGGGCAACTTCGCTATCTACTCGGAGTTGGGGGGCGGTACCAAGATCACGGTGGAGGTCCCCCAACTGGAAGGCGAGGGCGACGGTAATGGGCAAGATACGAGTTCTGATAGTTGACGACCACGCCATTCTCAGAGAGGGGATCCGAGCGTTATTGGCTCTCTCCAAGGATGTGGAGGTGGTCGGCGAGGCTCCCGACGGGCAGACGGGCATCGAGCGGGCCCGCGAACTTGTGCCCGACGTGGTGCTGATGGATATCGCGATGCCGGGGCTGGATGGGCTGGAGGCTACCCGGCGGATCAAGGAGCGGCACAAGAGCATCAAGGTGCTCATCCTGACTCAGCACGAGAACCGGGAGTACGTATTCCCCATCCTGAAGGCCGGCGCCGACGGCTACGTGTTGAAGAAGGCCGCAGGTACCGAATTAATCTCCGCCATCCGTGCCGTGCACGAGGGAGGCACCTTCCTCTATCCCTCGGTGGCGAAGACCGTGGTGGAGGACTACCTTCGTCCCGATGGGACCATCTCCGAGCGGCGCCACTCCAAACTTACGGACCGGGAGATTGAGGTGCTGAAGCTGGTGGCTGAGGGGCGCAGCAACCAGGAGATTGCCGATCTGCTCTGCCTCAGCGTCAAGACGGTCACGGGCCACCGCACCAACATCATGGAGAAGCTGGACCTCCATAGCCGAACTGAACTGGTGAAATATGCCATCCGCACCGGACTGATCGAGGCTTAGACCCGGCCTCGGTGTGGCGGTCTGGAGCACTCCCCGAAGCATAGGGCGTTTGCCCTACCTGTCAACAGGGCGTTCGCCGGATACCCCCTTCTCCCCTACTCTTCTAGACTCTCTTCGGTGGCTCAGCGCCTTCCTGTGGGCTTGCGTGGCAGCCTTTCCCGGTCATTGAGGGCTTTCAGCAGGTTATCTGGAGAGGCCTCCTCTCCAGTGTTGGTTTCTGCAGATGGAGGGTTCGGGAAGAGCCCAATTTTGCCCGTGAGGACCATCGCGGGGTTCGCATCAGACGAAGGGGGGATGTAGAGAGTCGGTATTGCGCAGACTCCTCGGGATGCCCGAAACGTGACGACGGCGTGGCCGCTCATCCAGGTTGCGGCCGAGGGCATCTGCCGAAGAAGGAGCCGGGGCCCGTTGGGGCCTAGCTGGGGCAAGAGTGCCCGCTAGCCCTCTCGATGGCAGCGGTGCCGGCCGAGGGAGTATCCACGGGTCAGGATGCTTCACCAGGCAGGGAAGGTCACTGGACCTCAACTCCGGGCAGTGCGAGTGCTGGCGAGCACGACCGCGATTAGAAAAGGAGAGAGAGCCATGGCTGCTGCGCACGCTGAGCCTGTAAAGAAGCGTAGCGTCCTAGTCACCAGCGAAGACTGGTGGTCGGTGTACCTGGGTCTGTTCCTCTTGATTGTCACCTTCGGCGCCTTCGTTTCGGGGTCTCCGCTCAACATCCTCAAGACGGCCATGCCCGTGATGTGGCCAAAGGCGGATCTTGGGGCTCACTTCGCCGCCAACATCAACGCCTACCTCTTCATGTACTTGATGCTGATCGTGATCACCGGCGTGGCGGTGGCGGTGATGGGCGGCAAGTTCCTCCACTACCTGCTCTCCTTCACCGTGCTGTTCGTCATGTCGGGGGTCGTCCTGATCCTGGGCAGCCAGACGGAGTTGAAGACCTATGGTCTCGAGTACCCCTTCTGGGCCCTGCTGATAGGGCTCGTCATCGGAAACAGCTGGACCCTGCCGGCCTGGTTCAAAGCCGCGGCTGGTAGAACCGAGTTCTTCATTAAGACCGGTATCGTGTTACTCGGGGTGAACCTCCCCTTCACCACGGTGGTCCAGGGGGGCGGCTGGGGCTTCCTGGAAGCCGTGATCATCGTGGGCGTGGGCTTCACCGTCGCCTTCATCGTGGCCAAGCGACTGGGCTTCGACAACACCTTCGCCGCCGTGCTGGGCGCGGGCGGGTCGGTTTGCGGCGTGTCCGCGGCCATCGCCGTGGGTGGCAGCGTCAAGGCCAACCAGAAGCACGTGGGTTACATCGTCTCCCTGGTGGTGCTGTACGCCCTGGTGCTGATCTTCCTCATGCCTTTCCTGTCCCGCCTGATGGGCCTCAGTCACGAAGTGGCGGGCGCCTGGATCGGCGGGTCGGAGTTGGCGGACGCGGCCGGCCTAGCGGCCGCTGCGATGATCTCGGACAAGGCGGTTCAGGCCTTCACCCTGGTGAAGCTGAACAGGGACGTGATGATCGGTGTGCTGGCCTTCATCATGGCCATCGCCTCCGTTACCCGCTGGGAGAGGAAAGAGGGCCAGCCGCTCCCCAGCCCGATAGTGATCTGGGATCGGTTCCCTAAGTTCGTGATCGCCTTCCTGCTGGTCTCCTTCTTGGCCACGACCTGGACGGTTCAGTACGGCAAGGACTTCGCGCCCGCTGTGACGGCGAACCTGACCACCGTCCGGACCTGGCTATTCGTCCTGGCCTTCCTGTGCATCGGCTGCAACACTCGGATCCAGGACGTGCGATCCATGGGGTCGAAGCCGATCATAGCCTTCACGACCGTGGTGGTGGTGAATCTCATCATCGGCTTCATCATGGCGAACCTCCTGTTCGGTGGAGTCATCGCCAAGCCCCTCGGCTAGGCCGGGGAGGCTACCGCGTGGCAGACACGCTTTGAGGCTCGCGGGCGGTCTGGAAGGGCTCCGATCACGTCGGTCAGACCGCCCGCCGGTTCCCACAGCTTGAGCCGGTGGCGGCCAAGCTACCTTGCAGTGCTTAAGCCCATTCTGAACGGACTACCGAGGAGGGTAGGAAGTAGGAGGTAGGTTGATGGCAGAAGAGTCCAAGACACCGATGGTGGACGAACTCGAGAAGGGAAGCTGGCCCAGCTTTGCCAAGGAGATGAAACGGCGGGCAGAGAAGAACGCCGCTGCCAAGGACCTGGTGGGGCAGCTGGAGCTTTCCTACGAGGAAAAGCGGGTCCACTGGAAGCACGGTGGTGTGGTGGGTGTCAGGGGATACGGCGGTGGCGTGATCGGGCGCTACTCCGACGTCCCCGAGCAGTTCCCCAACGCCGCCGAGTTCCACACTATGCGGGTGAACATGCCCAGCGGCTGGTTCTATACCACCGAGTCGCTGCGCAAGCTGTGCGACATCTGGGAGAAGCACGGCAGCGGCCTGACCAACATGCACGGCTCCACCGGCGACATCATCCTGCTGGGCACACAGACGGCCCATCTCCAGGAGGCCTTCAACGACCTGAGCGACGCCGGGTTTGACCTGGGCGGCTCCGGTTCCGACCTGCGAACCCCCAGCGCCTGTATAGGCCAGGCTCGGTGCGAGAACGCCTGCATCGACAGTCTGGGGATCTGCCACGATCTCACGACGACCTTCCAGAACGAGCTACACCGGCCGATGTGGCCCTACAAGTTCAAGATCAAGGTGGCGGGATGCGCCAACGACTGCGTTGCCGCTATCGCTCGTTCGGACTTCGCCATTATCGGTACCTGGAAGGGGCCTCTGCAGATCGACCAGGACGCGGTCAAGGCCTACATCGCTGCCGACTTCGACGTGAAGGGCGAGGTCGTCGATATGTGCCCCACCAGGGCGCTGTCGCTGGAGCAGGACAGCACCCTGGCCCTCGAAGCGGAGGACTGCAAGCGCTGCATGCACTGCCTCAACAAGATGCCCAGGGCGATCCGGCCGGGCGCCGAGAAGGGCGCGACGATCTTGATCGGCGGCAAGGCGCCCATCGTCCGAGGCGCCTACCTATCCTCGGTGATCGTGCCCTTCATGAAGATGGAGCCTCCCTACGACGAGCTGAAGGATCTGCTCGGGCGGATCTGGGAGTGGTGGGACGAGCACGGCAAGACCCGCGAGAGGGTCGGCGAGTTGATCGACCGGATGGGCATGGGCAACTTCCTTCGGGAGATGGGGCTGGAGCCGGTGCCCCAGATGGTGTTCGCGCCCAGGTCGAACCCCTACTACTTCTGGCAGCCTGACGAGGTGAAGTGATGACAGACGCAAGAACCGATTTCGGGCCTCCATACTTCAAAGATATGCTGCCTCCGGTGATGGTGGAGAACTACGGCAAGTGGGCCTACCACGAGACCTTGCAGCCGGGTGTTCTGAAGCACGTCTCCGAGACGGGCGCCGCCGTCTACACGGTGAGGATTGGGTCCCCACGTTTGATGGCCATCGACACCATCCGTGAGATCTGCGATGTCGCCGACCAGTTCTGCGACGGCCACCTGCGGTTTACCAGCCGCAACAACATAGAGTTCATGCTCACCGACGCCGATAAGGTTCAGCCCTTGATCGACGAAGTGAGGAAGATGGGCTTTCCGGTGGGCGGCACCGGCAACGCCATCAGCAACATCGTCCACACCCAGGGGTGGATCCACTGCCACAGCGCGGCCACCGACGCCTCCGCGCTGGTGAAGTCCATCATGGACGAGGTCCAGCCCTACTTCGAGAGCATGACGCTGCCGGGCAAGCTGCGGATCTCCGTGGCCTGCTGCCTGAACATGTGCGGCGCGGTCCACTGCTCCGACCTGGCCATCGTGGGGATCCACAGGAAGCCACCCAAGGTCGACGCCGAGCGGTTAGCAAAGACCTGCGAGGTGCCCAACATCGTGGCCGCCTGCCCCACGGCCGCCATCCGGCCCAACCCCAAGGAGAAGGGGGTTATCATCAACGAAGATCGGTGCATGTACTGCGGCAACTGCTTCACGGTTTGCCCTGCCATGCCCATCGCCGACCCCGAGAACGACGGCGTCGCGATCTTCGTGGGTGGCAAGGTTTCCAACGCCAGGAGCGCCCCCATGTTCTCCCGGTTGGCCATTCCGTACCTGCCTAACCATCCGCCCAGGTGGCCTGAGACGGTGGATGCCATCAAGCATATCGTCGAGGTGTACGCCGAGCACGCCCACAAGGGCGAGCGGATGGGTGAGTGGATCGAGCGGGTGGGCTGGGAGTCCTTCTTCCGGCTGACGGGCATCCCATTCACCGACAAGCACATCGACGACTTCAGGTTCGCACCCACCACCTTCAGGACCTCCGCGGCCTTCAAGTGGTAGAGGTGGGAAGATCGGGTAGAGACGCGACATGTCGCGTCTCTACCAAATCCCGGATGGAAGGGAGGGAAAGGTGAGCGAGGATCTTCAGAGCAAGGTGCTGGCCTACCTGGGCACGGTCGATAAGGCCAAGAATCGGGATATCGCCACGGCCCTGAAGGAGCCGAAGCCCGAGGTCGATAAGGCTGTGGCCGAACTGGCCAAGGCGGACAAGATCGAGTACCTGTACATCGGAACCTCCTACGTGAAGCTGAAGGGCAAGGAGTAGGAGCCGGCTGTCATGCTGAGCGTCAACGAATCATCTGTCTCTTGTAGAGACGCGACATGTCGCGTCTCTACAGAGGCCGAGATCCTTCGCTGCGCTCAGGATGACATTGTTCGGCAGAGAAAGGCGACCATGCTGTTGGACCTACTGGAGAAGAACAGAGCCGCCCTGCGGAAGCGGTGGTTCGACCTGATAGTGGAAAGCTATGCGCCCGACGTGGCGGGTTTCCTGCGGCGAGAGCAGGACCCGTTTCGCAACCCCGTAGGCCAGACCCTCTGGCAGGAGACGGAGGCCGTTCTCCAGGAACTGCTGGGAGGGATGGACGGGGCCAGGCTCTCCGAGGCCCTGGACAACATCGTGAAGATACGGGCGGTCCAGGACCTCTCGGCCTCCCAGGCGGTCGGATTCGTCTTCCTGCTGAAGAAGGCCGTTCGGGACATGCTGAAGGGGAACGATGCCGGTCTGCAGCCCTACGAGGGGCTGCTGGAGTTCGAGTCCAGGATAGACAGGGTGGCCCTTCTTGCCTTCGACCTGTACATGCAGCGCCGCAACAAGATCCACGAGATCCGGACCAGGGAGTTGCGGGATAGGTCCGGAAGGATCCTGGAGCGGATAAACCGGATCTACGGAACGTTGGATCGGGACGTGGAAGGACCCGATCTCGACGGATCCGAAGTGATGCGAGGCAGTGCCAGATGAAGAGTCTCCTTCCTCTCCTGGTGGTCTTGGCCCTGGCCCTGGTGGCCTTCCTGGGCGGCGAGGTCGGTGGCCTGCGGATCCTCTTCGGTGTAATCATCCCTTACATCGCCTCGGTTCTCTTCGTGGCCGGCTTCGTCTACCGGGTCTTGAGGTGGGCGAAGACCCCTGTCCCCTACCACATACCCACCACCTGCGGACAGGAGAAATCGCTGCCCTGGGTGAAGGCGGACAACATTGAGAGCCCCTACAACAGTCTGGGTGTAGTGGTGCGGCTGGCCATGGAGGTCTTCTTCTTCCGCTCCCTGTTCAGAAACACGTCCACGGAGATAAGGGGCAAGAGGCTCCTCTATCGGGATCACAAGATCCTCTGGCTGGCGGCGATCGCCTTTCACTGGTCGTTCCTGGTGGTGATCCTTCGGCACTCCCGGTTCTTCACGGAACCGGCGCCCTTCTTCGTCACCCTGCTGCAATCCCTGGACGGCTTCTTCCAGATAGGCGAGCCGGTGCTGTATGTGACCACTGTGAGCTTCCTGGTGGGTCTGGCCTATCTGCTCTTCAGACGGCTGACCATACCCCAGATCCGCTACATCTCCCTGCCCTCCGACTACTTCCCACTGTTCCTGATCCTGGGCATCGGGTTGTCGGGGGCGCTGATGCGCCACTTCTTCCGTACCGACGTGGAGGCGGTGAAGGAGTTGGCCCTGGGACTGGTAGCCTTCCGCCCGGTGGTCCCCGATACTGTCTCGCCTCTCTTCTTCGTTCACCTCTTCCTGGTGAGTAGCCTGTTCGCCTACTTCCCCTTGAGCAAGCTGATGCACATGGGAGGCATCCTGCTGAGCCCCACCAGGAACCTGGCCAACAACAGCCGTATGCGCCGGCACGTGAACCCCTGGAACTACCCGGTCCCCGTCCACACCTTCGAGGAGTGGCAGGAGGAGTTCAGGGATAAGCTGGAGGCCGCGGGCATTCCCCTGGATTCCGAGCCGGCAAAGCAGCCAGAGATCGTTGCGTAGAGGGTAGAGATGCCGGAGAAACTGACACCCGAGCAGTTGATACAGATAGACCACAATCCCCCTCAACGGGATTGGATGAACCCCAGCATCGATTTCGAGGCGAGAAGGGGAAGCTACTGCTACGGCGCCAAGCCGGAGATGCTGGAGTACCTGGGGATGCCCAATCCCAGGAAGTGGCAGCCCTACGAGCAGGACTGGAAGCTACCCGAGAACTGGAAGGAGATCATCCTGGAGGGGATGAAGGATCGGCTGGGCAAGTTCCGCTCCTTCCAGCTTTACATGGACATCTGCGTGCGGTGCGGCGCCTGTGCCGACAAGTGTCACTACTTCGTCGGGTCCGGCGATCCCAAGAACATGCCGGTGATGAGGGCCGAGTTGATGAGATCGGTGTACCGGAGATACTTCACGACCTCCGGCAAGATCTTCGGCAAGTTCGCGGGGGCCAGGGATCTGACGGAAGACGTGATCAAGGAGTGGTTCTACTACTTCTACCAATGCACGGAATGCCGCCGCTGCTCCGTATTCTGTCCCTACGGCATCGACACGGCCGAGATCACCATGATGGGCAGGGAGTTGCTGAACCTGCTGGGGGTGAACATCAACTGGATCCTGGAACCGGCCGCCAACTGCTACCGGACAGGCAACCACCTGGGGATCCAGCCTCACACCTTCAAGGACAACATCGAGTTCGCCGCCGGCGATCTGGAGGACATCACCGGTGTCAAAGTGGAGACCCCCATCAACAAGAAGGGGGCCGAGGTGCTGCTGATCGTTCCCTCGGCCGACTACTTTGGGAGTCCCCACTATTACACCTTCCTGGGCTACCTGGCGATCCTCCACGAGATCGGGCTGGATTACACCTTCAGCGCCTTCGCCTCCGAGGGCGGTAACTTCGGCCTGTTCACCTCCCACGAGCTGATGAAGCGGCTGAACGCCAAGATCTACTCGGAGGCCGAACGGCTGAAGGTGAAGTGGATCCTGGGGGCCGAGTGTGGCCATATGTGGCGGGTGTTGCACCAGTACATGGACACCCACAACGGCCCCGCCGATTTCCTGGAGGAGCCGGTTTCTCCCATCACCGGCACCCGGTTCGAGAACGCGAGGAGCACCAAGATGGTGCACATCGCGGAGTTCACGGCCGACCTGCTGAGGAATGGCAAGCTGAATCTGGATCCCAGCCGGAACGACCGCTGGAGGGTGACCTACCACGACTCCTGCAATCCCGCGCGGAGCATGGGGCTGTTCGAGGAGCCGCGCTACATCCTGAAGAGCTGCTGCAACCACTTCTACGAGATGCCGGAGAATACCATCCGGGAGAAGACCTTCTGCTGCGGCAGTGGCTCCGGAGTCGGCACCGAGGAGAACCTGGAGATGCGGTTGAGGGGAGGCCTCCCCAGGGCCAACGCCGTGAAGTACGTCCAGGAGAGGCACGGCGTCAACCTGCTGGCCTGCATGTGCGCCATCGACAAGGCCACCCTGCCGACCCTGATGGAGTACTGGGTCCCTGGTGTGGAGGTGGCCGGGGTGCACGAACTGCTGGGGAACGCGCTGGTGATGAAGGGGGAGAAGGAGAGAACCGTAGACCTGCGCTTTGAGCCCCTGCCCAACCGACAGGAGGTAGAAGCCAATGTATGACGGCGGCAAGATCATTCCCGGTCTGATCCTATTCCTGGGGATCCTGTTCGCTCCCTTCTGGTACAACGCGGGCACAGGGCAGGCTGCTGCTAAGCCGGATATCGTGAAGCCCCTTCAGGAGAAGCAGTGCGTCGAGTCGGTGGACTACATGAAGGCCAACCACATGCAGCTGCTGATCCAGTGGCGGGAGGATGTGGTCCGGGGTGGGGATAGGACCTACGTGGCCACCGACGGCAAGAAGTACGAGAAGAGCCTGACCGGCACCTGCCTCAAGTGCCACGATAAGGAGAAGTTCTGCGACCGCTGCCACGATTACGCTCGTGTTCAGCCCAACTGCTGGAGCTGTCACACCGCCCCCAAGGAGAGCAAGGCATGAGGACCGACAGAAGACAGTTCCTGAAGATAGCGGGGGCCGCGGCCATAGGGCTTGGCCTCAAGCCGGGCATAGAGGCTCTGTTGGGCGGGAACCTGGTGGAGGCCTCTCCAGAGATGCTGCCTCAGGGCTCCGAGGTGGGGCGCAGGTGGGCCATGGTGGTGGACCTACCCAAGTGCTGGGCGGCTCCCGGCTGTACCGACTGCATAGTGGCCTGTGACAAGGCCCACAACATACCTCAGTTCGAGGACGAGAAGAAAGCGATCAAGTGGATCTTCCAGGAGCCCTACGGGAAGGTCTTCCCGGAGCAGGACCCGCGGCTGGTGTCGGCCAGCCTCGGCAACAGGCCGGCCCTGCTGCTGTGCAACCACTGCGAGAACCCGGCCTGTGTCAGGGTCTGCCCCACCAGAGCCACATGGCAGCGGCCCGATGGGATAGTGATGATGGACTTCCATCGTTGCATCGGTTGCCGGTACTGCATGGTGGCCTGTCCCTACGGGGCCAGGAGCTTCAACTTCGTCGACCCCCGCAGCGGGCTGGACATGCAGAACGTTAACCCGGACTTTCCGACCAGAACCCGAGGTGTGGTGGAGAAGTGCACCCTGTGCTCGGAGAGGATCGACAAGGGCGGGATACCTGCCTGCGTAGAAGCCTGCAAGCAGAAGGCGCTAACGTTCGGCGATCTGAACGATCCCAACTCGCAGGTCCGCGAGATCGTCGAGTCTCGCTACACCCTGGTGCGAAAGCCAGAACTGGGCACCAGGCCGCAGGTGTATTACATCGTCTCGTAGTGACGGCTCAGGTCCGGAAGTGTAGCGGCCGGCGTCTCTGCCGGCCCGAGGACCAGGGCGGACAGGGACGTCCGCCCCTACACTACCCGATTAGGCCGTTAACCTTCATCAGTCGTTACTACGGGACTCGCATAGAGGTAGAGATGTTAGAGAAAGCGTTGAGGGGAAGCCGCACGTACTGGGGATGGGTGCTGTTCCTGCTCGCCCTGATGGGCGCGGGCCTGAGTTTCTATCTCTGGCAGGCCCTCACCGGGGCTGAAGCCTCCGGCTTGAGCCGGGATGTGCCATGGGGCTTCTTCATCGCCAACTACACCTTTATGGTAGGGGTGGCGGCCTCGGCCGTTATGGTTGTTCTTCCCTACTACCTTCACAACCAGAAGGAGTTTGGTCGGCTCACCGCCCTGGGGGAGTTCCTGGCCGTGGCCGCTGTGACCACGACCCTGCTGTTCATCATGGCGGATCTAGGACAGCCGGGCAGGGCCTTCAACATAGTGCTTTACGCGACCCCCAATTCGCCCTTCTTCTGGAATACCATCATTCTCCCGGGATACCTGTTGATCAACCTGGTGACCGCCTGGTACACCCTGGACGCGGAGCGCCACGGTGTGGCGGTGCCCGGCTGGGTGAAGCTGCTGATCCTCGTGTCGATACCGTGGGCTATCAGCATCCACACCATGACCTCCTTCGTATACAGCGGTCTGGCGGCGAGGCCTCTGTGGAACTCGGCCATCCTGACCCCTCGCTTCCTGGCCTCGGCCTTTGCCTCGGGGCCGGCCCTGCTGATTATCCTGGCCTTCGTGATGAGGAGGTACGCCGGTTTCGATGCGGGGAGCAAAGCGATAGAGAAGCTGGCCTTGATAGTCACCTACGCTACCATTACCAATCTGTTTCTCGTCCTGGCTGAGATGTTTGCTGTGGTGTTCACCAACATCGGCAGCCACATGGAGTCCTTCCAGTACCTATACTTCGGGCTGGATGGCCGTTCCGGTTTGGCTCCCTTCATGTGGGTTTCCACTCTGCTCTCCGTCGCGGCCATAGTGCTGCTGGTTAACCCGGGGACGCGCCGGAACGAGAAGACCCTACTAGCTGCCTGTGCGGCCGTCTTTGTCTCCATGGGGATAGACAAGGGTCTCTGCCTGGTGGTGGGAGGGTTCATTCCTTCGCCCCTGGGCGGCATCACCGAATACCTGCCGACGGCGCCGGAACTGGTGATCGCTTCCGCGGTGTACGCCGCGGCGGCGCTGCTCCTGACACTGCTCTATAAGATCACTGCAGGGGTGAAAGAGGAAGCAGCTGAGGAGCAGCATCTCGTGGGGGACCTGCCGGAACTCGCCGGCTTGACCTGATAACCGATCCTCGAGTTCGTGGGGGAACAAAACCGTCTGGATCCAAGATAAGGAGGAGGAAGATGCCGGTAATCACTTTGAGGGGCCGTAATTTCGACGTGGACGAGGATGGGTTCCTGGAGGATCCGACCATCTGGAACGAAGAGGCGGCAGTCTGCTTCTCCGACACCGAAGGCATTCAGGAACTCACCGAGGACCACTGGAAGGTGATCAACTACCTGCACAACTACTACCAGCAGTACGGCATAGCTCCCATGATCAGGAAGCTATGCAAAGACACCGGCTTCGATCTAAAATACATCTACCAGCTTTTCCCTTCCGGTCCGGCAAAGGGGGCCTGCAAGCTGGCGGGTCTGCCGAAGCCTACCGGCTGCGTGTGAGACCCAACTAATTCGGCAGAAGGAAGTAAGGCGCCAGGATGTACATCATCACTATCGACGAGGATAAGTGCGAGGGCGATGGGGAGTGCGTGAGCACCTGCCCAGTGGAGATGTTCGATCTGCAGAACGGGAAGGCCGCGATCGTGGGCTCGCCGGACGATTGCCTCGGCTGCGAGAGTTGCGTGAGCGTGTGCCCCAACGGTAGCCTGACCCTCACGGAGATGTAGCCAGGCAATCGGCCCAGGGCACCAGGACAAGCGTCGGGGCGGGTCTCAGACCCGCCCCGCGTGATTACTTGGAGTGGGGGGCTTGCCCCCGTTTTCGGTCGGAGCGAAAGCTGCGGCAAGCCGCAGCACTCCAAATTCAGAACTCTATGTACGGTGGCAGGTCGGGCATGGCGTTGACGATCAGTTCCACCAGGCCGCCGTAGTGGATGTTGTTGCCGTCGCCCACCCCGTAGGACTCCAGCAATCCTCGGAGCTGCCCCTTGCAGTTGGAGCAGGGGGCGCAGATGTACTTGGGTATCGACGGGTCCATCTCTCCCTGGAAGGTGCTGAGGATCTGCTTCATCTTCATCCGCCCCGAGACGGAGTTGCGCCACTCCGGGAAATTCAGCCCCTGCATGATGGCGAAGCCGCTACCCCCGCCGCAGCAGTAGTTGTCCACGCCGTGAGGAGTCATCTCCCGGAAGTGGGGAGCTATCTTGCGGAGAACTCGCCTCTGGGGTTCCACGATCCCCATCAACCGCACCACGTTGCATGGATCGTGGAGGATTACCGGGAAGTCGTTGCGGCTGGGATCCAGCGCCAGCTTGCCGCTGCTGACGACGTCGTCCAGCAGGGTCAGGCAGCTCTCTCGAGGGACGTTGTACTCGGCGGCGAAGATCCGGTCGGCGATGACTGAGAGGGCCTTGTGGGCGTGGCCGCACTCGCCGATCACGATCTTCTTCACCTTCAGCTTCTTGGCCACCTGGGCGTGCTTCAGGGCTACCCTGGCGAACTGCACGTCGTCGTACCAGAGACCGTAGTTGACCCCGTCGTAGCCCAGGAGATCGCTGGAGAGGGTGTAGCTGAGCCCCGCCCTCTCGAAGATGATGGCGAAGGCCTCGGGGTTCTCCGGCCAGGCCAGGAACTCCCCGGCGTTGTGGAGGAGGAGGATATCGGCCCCTTCTTTGTCCACGGGCCACTTGAAGCTGAGTCCCGTCCGGTCCTGGACGTCCTCCTCCAGGAACTCGATGTTGTCCGCCAGGGCGGCCGGGGTCATTCCGGTGGAGGATCCGGCCGCCAGCTGCTGCACCGAACCGAGCTGGTGGAGTTCCTTGGGGGCGATCCCCATCTCCATGCTGAACAGCTTCCGGATCTCGTGGGCCACGAGGCCGTTGTCCACGCCGATGGGGCAGGCCTGGGCGCAGCGCCTGCAGAGGTTGCAGCGGTAGGCCAGCTCGGCCAGGCGGGCGATGGTGCTCCAGTTCAGGTCGATATCGGCGCCCGTCAGCTTGGCCCGCAGCTTGCCGCCCGGGGTCAGGTACTTCTTGATGATACGGCGCAGCACCTCGGTTCTGTAGCTGGGGCGGTAGACCTCCTGGCGACCGCTGGCCTCGTAGATGTGGCAGGCCTCGGAGCAGGTCTGGCAGTGGGTGCAGTTGTCCAGGGAGAGCATCAGCGGCTGCCAGAAGCCCCAGTTGCCATCCTGGGAGAGCAGATTCCGCAAGCCTTTCAGGAACTTGCCCACCAGGACCTCTTCCTCTTCTCTGGTCGCCGGTCTGGGGAGGCCGATGGCGGAGTAGCCGTCCAGGGTGGTTTCCAGGGCCTTCCGTCGATCGGGGTTCACCCCCTTCAAAGGCGGCTGGGGGGCATCACAGGGTTGGGGCAGAGGCATCAGCTCTTCCGAGCGCAACTCCAGCAGTTGCTCGGCGGGCCGGCCGAAGTCTCGTTCGCTCACTCGCCGATTCCCTTCCATCACTTCACCTCCGTGGCGGCTTCCGCCCAGCTCTTGTCACTGCCCTGGATGTGGGGCGCCGACCAGCCTACGGGTCTCGCCAGGTTGGCCTGCATGCGGGCCATCATCCCGGGGTCGCCCAGGTTGGGGGCGTCGTCCCACCGGACCTGGTGGTAGGTGAAATACTTGGCCACGAAGTGGGTCATGTGGGTGAAGGGCAGGTAGATCAGGAAGATGGCGGCCACCACCACCTGGACGGCGACGGCGGGAGCGACCTGGGCCGCTGGGCTGAAGGTGAGGGCGCCCCGCACGAAGCCCCGCAGCTGAGCGAAGGATGGATCCGCGGTCAGCCAGGCGAAGGTGGCGGTCAGGAAGACGGCCAGGATCAAGAGGAGGTTGACGTAATCAGACGTCGTGCTGGAGAACTTCAGCTTCTCGTCGGTGAGCCGCCGCCAGAGGAGGCCGAGTGCCCCGGCGGTGCCCGATGCCAGCCCCACCGTGCCCGCGAGAAGGGTCAGCCCTTCCAGCAAGCCGAACCAGATGCCGCCCGCCGCGCCGGCCGCTTCAGCGATCGCCCCGACGGCCAGCAGCAGGGTGAACCCGAAGAGGAGGTACAGCCCTCCGTGAAAGGGGAAGGAGGCGTACCACTGGGACCGGTTGCGGTGCCAGAGGCTACGGATAAGCAGCATCTCCTCCAGCATCGCCTGGATCTCCCCGACCAGGGTCGTCTCCCTGGGGTGGGACCACCAGTCGACCTCCTCGAAATAGGACCCGCCGTACTCCGCCCTGCCCTTTTCGTGGGGAACCGGGTACAGCTCCCAGCGCAGGTGCATGGGCGCCCGCGCGTACTTGAGGGTTCTCAGGATCACCCCAGCGCCGAACACCAGTACCGACAGGTAGGTAAGCACCAGCAGCAGCGATGGCCCACTCATCAGTCTGTATACCTCCGATCCCATCTGAGACAGCTGGAAAGAAGAGGGCGAGGAACCCTCTTGCTCGGGAGTATATGGGGCCTCGAGGCAGCTGTCATCGGGCGTTTACCCCATTGTGGAGCCCTGTGATCACACTATCCTCGGAGGCATCGAGGGGAGTGATGGGTGAACGGGGGATGTGACAGCGGCCCGGTCCTCCAATGGGATGGAGGCGGGACGGCCGGCCGCACCGCCCGGAGGCGGCGATCATAGCAAGACGGTTATGCTAGGGCGGCAGAGTAGGCATTGGACTTATGGATCGTTCTGTGCCATCATCAACGTGCAACCGAGAGAGGTTGCGATGATCGAGGAGGACTGGGATGAACGGGTACGGATACCGAAATCAGAAGGACCTATACGAGAGGGACCTGGAGTTGTCCCGCGGCGATCTTTGGATACTGGGGACTCTTCTGGGTCTGTTTGCGGCAGTGATGGCTACCGGCCTGGGGCAGACGAACAGCATTGGCGAGATGGTCTGGTCGCTGGTGGCGACCGTGATCGTCGGGAGTGGGGCATTGGCCTTCTTCTGGGGTGCGATCCAATGGGGGAAGCCGTCCCATCAGGTAGTGACGGTTCCCAAGGAGAAGGACTCCCTTCTGGCCCGCGCTTACGAAATCGATCGGTTCAACAACAAGTCTTCGGCCGCATAAGGGCTCGAGAGGAACGGCGCCACCAGCTTACGGAGGCTACCAGGGGCACCTCCGTAAGCCATCTGCAAGAAATCCCAGGGGCGGGACCAGGTCCCACCCCTGTTTACGTAAGTGGGGGACGATCACCGTGATCGTCCCCCACTAGATTGGCGCAGCATTCACCGGGGCGAACAGGAGGTTCGCCCTATTCATAACGAAGGGCCTCGATGGGGTTCAGGGAGGCGGCCCTGTTGGCCGGATAGATCCCGAAGAAGACCCCGATGGCGGTGGAGACCCCGAAGGCC
>JAJZQR010000386.1 GCA_021806765.1 Chloroflexota bacterium
GGATCTACTCAGACGGAGGTTCATCTGGGCGGCCTGATCATCGAATGTGAGCAAGAGCCGCTATACCGATCCGATAGGTAGCGAATGATACGCTCTGATGAGTCGTCGAGTTCCGTCGCCACTATGACCATATTATGTGAGGCATTTACTGGTTCCGGGATGGAATCGCCGAAGACCTCTTCGCAAACTGCAGCGAGATCCTTGCCGTGGTAACTCTGGGCTATCTGCTCCAGATCGTTGTATTCGAGATCTGCCACCCAGCTCCCATAGTCGAGGATCTGAGCAACTACCTCACGAGGTGTCCGCCCGCGTTTCAGCTCGATGATGACACAGCTTCCGTGGCGGTCAATCCCGAGCAGATCGATTCTGCCGCCATGTTCGGTCTGAACTTGGCGCCCGATTATGGCGATGTCCATCCCGAGGACAGCTGGGTCCTGGGCGATCCACGCCTCAAGCCGTTGTTCCTGATTGAGCGCAGATGCCGGCAGGGCCCGAAGGGCATTCCCCGTGACTTGCCACAGTCGCATTTCGAATGGCATTCCGATTTACTCCCACTGAGGAAATGGGGGAAAGGCAGCAGCCTCAATGCCGGCCATAGTTGCTTGGAGGTTGTACGATGGACTCACCACTGTGGGTCCTATCCCTTCGCACCGACCGATATATCGACCTTCCGGCCCATGCGGGCCTACTATTTGGAACGCCGGTTGTATGGCGATTGATTCGTTGGCTTCAGCGAAATTCCGATGTTGCTTGCCTTCTGCTGCACAGCACCTGGCGTTCTGCCGAGTTTCAATCCAATCAGCCGTGTCGGCGTGTTCCCCTGAGCAAGCTGCTGGAGTTGCTGAATCTCAGCCGAGGTCCACAGTCCTTACCATGGTTGGCTGGGGCACTACTCATCACCTGTCTCCTCGCTCTTCTCATCATGAAGAAGATAGTAGTTCTAACCTCTGGAATTATAGAACGGGAATTCGACGACCTCAAGTAATATCAGGTGGATCCAACAGAGACCTAGAGAGACAGGGCGGTACGGCTTTGGGCAGTGTTCGGCGCAACCTCTACCTACCGCGCCAGTCATCCGACCACCCAATCTGGTGCCCCCGAACTTGTCCTCGGCACCAACTTTCAAGCGGCCACTTCAACACCATGAGGTGACATTGCCGGAACCCCCTATCTCCTATCCCGTCAAGCAATCCCGAGGTTGGGGGTGCGCCCCAGGATTCCAGGATTGGGAAGCCGTCCCCGGGGAGGGGCGGCGCGAGCGGTAGGGGCGAAGCATTCGCTGTTCAACTCGCCCCTTCGCCCCGACGCCTCTCAGCGAATGCTTCGCCCTTGGTTGCCGCTGCCGACGGGGGAGGGTTGCCCCTTCTGACCGGGAAGGGCGAAGCATTCGTGCGCGGATGCTTCGCCCCTACGGTCCGCAGGGCTTGCTTCCCGCCCCGGGGTGGTGGCTGAGGCTCCCTAGTCCTCCTGCCCCTTCCAGTCGATCTCCTGGAAGCCCCGCATGGGGCAGAACTTGGGTCCGCACATGGAGCAGGCCCGACCGTCCTCGACACAGGAGTCAGAGTGGGCATCGCGGTACAGCTGCCGGGCCATGTCGGGATCCAGGGCGAGGGAGAACTGGGCCTTCCAATCGAAGGCTCCCCGGGCCCGCGACATGGCATCGTCCCTGTCCCTGGCCCCGGCCCTTCCCCGCGCCACGTCGGCGGCATGTGCGGCCAGCTTGTGCGCCACGATGCCGATCCGCACGTCCTCCAGGTCTGGGAGCCCCAGGTGCTCCTTGGGGGTGACGTAGCACAGCATGTCGGCCCCGTACCAGGCGATCATGGCACCTCCGATGGCCGAGGTGATGTGATCGTATCCTGGGGCGATGTCGGTGACCAGCGGGCCCAGGGTGTAGAAGGGAGCATCGTGGCAAAGCTCTTTCTGCTTGCGAACGTTCATCTCGATCTGGTTCATCGGCACGTGCCCGGGTCCCTCGATCATCACCTGGACATCCTTCTCCCAGGCCCGCAGGGTCAGCTCTCCCAGGGTCGACAGCTCGGCAAACTGGGCCTCGTCGGAGGCATCAGCCAGGCATCCCGGGCGCAGGCCGTCGCCCAGGCTGAGGGTAACGTCGTAGCGGCGAGCGATCTCCAGGATATCGTCGAACCGCTCGTAGAGGGGGTTCTCCCGATGGTGATGGGCCATCCAGCGGGCGAGAAGCCCTCCACCTCGGCTGACTATGCCGATCAGGCGCTTCCTGGCGAGCGGCAGGTGGCGCCGGAGAAGGCCGCAGTGGACCGTCATGTAGTCCACCCCCTGCTGGGCCTGGCGCTCGATTACCGAGAGCAAGTGATCGGGAGTGAGATCCTCTACCCTCTCCACCAAGGCAGCCGCCTGGTAGATGGGGACCGTGCCGATGGGGACGGGGCTTCCCTTGATGATGGCCGTCCGGATGGCGTCCAGATCGCCGCCGGTGGAGAGATCCATCACCGTATCGGCACCGTAGCGGATGGAGACGCGCAGCTTCTCCAACTCGTTCTCGGTGTCGCTCTTCACCGTCGAGTTGCCGATGTTGGCGTTGATCTTGACCCTGGCCACAGCGCCGATAGCCATCGGCTCCAGGGAGGTGTGGTTGACGTTGGCCGGAATGATGAGGCGTCCAGCGGCGATCTCGGCTCGAACGAGGTCGGGCTCGAGCCCTTCCTCCACGGCAACGTGCCGCATAGCCGGAGTGATCTCACCCTGCCGGGCGAGGTAGCTCTGGGTTGCAGCGGGACTGGTATGGGCGGAGACCCCTAGTACCATCACGTTCTCCTTCCTGAGCGACACCGATGGGATGAAGGCCGGAGCCGAGGGGGATGGGTGAGGGGCAACACAGCCTGCGCGTCCCATCCGAGGTCACAGGACGCAAAAGGGCCACCGAAAAGGACGTGGTGGCCCGACTGTTCTCGACGAAAGCCGCTTTCCCTACGCCGGTGCTAACCGGTTCAGGTTCTAAGAGTTGGTGGTCTTGATACCGCCTCTCAGCTACTCGCTCCCCCAGCGGCCAATCTATTCGGTTGTCGCGGAATGGTGAAACACCGCCAGCATGATACCGCGCGCCCGTGCCGTCGTCAACGATGCGGCCGGGCTGGATTTGGCCCCGATCTTTGCACAGATCATTCGTTCCATGTCCGCGGGGCCACCCCGTCGCAGGTCGGTCCAAATATGCGGTCCCGGACGCCGCCTCACCAGGCCACCCATCCGCCGTCGACCAGCAGGGTGTGTCCGATGACGAAGTCGGAAGCCGACGACGAAAGGTAGATCACCGCGCCAACGACGTCCTTCGGCTGAGCGATCTTGCCCATCGGGATGCGCCTTATCACTTCCTCGCGAAACGACTCGTCGGCGAACATCGGCGCGGTCATGGCCGTTTCGACGAATGTGGGTGCCACGCAGTTCACGTTGATGCCGTGCTCCGCCCATTCGATGGCCAGCACCTTGGTGAACTGAGCCACAGCGCCCTTGCTCGCGCAGTAGGCCGCGCGCTTGTAGTAGCCGACGAGGGACATCTGGGATGTCACGTTCACTATCTTCCCACCCCGGCGCTGCTCGATCATTACCCTGCCTGCGCGCTGGGAGAAGAAGAACGATGCCTTGAGATTGAGGTTCATGATCGAGTCCCAGCTCTCTTCGGTCACGTCGACGGCGTACTGCAATTTGTTCATGCCCGCGTTGTTCACGAGCACGTCGATCCGTCCGAACTCCGCCAGCGTGCGCTCGATCACCTGGTCGATGTCGCCGAGCTTCGTGACGTCCGCCGGCACTACCAACGCCCGCCGTCCAAGGTCCCTCACCGCTCGGGCGGCCGCCTCCAGATCCTCCGTGGTGCGGCTGACTGCCACCACGTCGGCGCCCGCCTCCGCTACCCCCTCGGCGATAGCCCTGCCCAGCCCTCTCCCCGCCCCCGTGACTACCACCGTCTTGCCTGCCAACGAGAAATCTGCCATGCCCATGCCCTATCCTCCATAGGCTTGTCTTGAGTGTGTCGTCCCCGCGTCAGACAGGCAGATTAATGCGCCGCTGGATCTGTTGTCCACTCGTCGTCGGCCCATTGACATCGCCAGGGAGGAGCCATATACTCGCCTGAGCTTCAGTTAATGTTCACCTGTCTATACCATATTCCACGCTATATACTTGGATAGGATCTATCCCAGCATATGTCTGCCTAGCCCGGCTGGCATGGGTGAACCTCAGTGCCAGCAGCGTGGGAGCTGATCGTAACCCAAGTCGCCTCCGGCTTGTCCTGGGACGTGTCGATCGGATGCGTGTGCGGCGCGATCCGCACTCGTCAGCGTTGAGGATTGGCTCGTGCCATCGCAAGCGAAAAGGAGGAAGCTCGTGGACGGCAGCGAACCCGGGCGTGAGACACTGCTAGCCATAACGCAAGCCATCCTTGCGACCCTAGATCCGGTCGTTGCCCTCCAGACCCTGGTCGAGAAAGCCAGGCAACTGGATGGAACCAAAGCCT
>JAJZQR010000387.1 GCA_021806765.1 Chloroflexota bacterium
CCATTCCGCTGGCGGTAGCCGCCCTCAGGGCCTTGGTGTCGACGGCCACGAGCGCCGTCGAAGCCGCCATCGAGGAGGGTCGAGGTTTCTTTGAGACCCTCAGCTGCTTCGTCCACGACCACGCCGAAGAACGCTCTCGGCCCGGGGCCCGACTCCGGATAACCTCTTCCCTGCGGACCCAACCGGGTTGGTCAGAGGTCGAGGTGCGCTGGGCCGAACTGGCCAGCCGGCTGGAGTCGCTCGGCCGGCAACTGCGCCGCCTGGAGGTCACGATCGAGGGGCTGGAGGGGGGTCAGATGCTGGAACAGGAAGGCAGCATCGCGGAACTGTCGGGTCTGCAGAGCTACCTGGCCCGCCTGTGTTCCCAGGGAGACGACATCGTCTCCACACCCAGCCCCAACGGGATCTACTGGATCGCCGGCGGGATAGCCCTGGAGGACCTGACCCTCAGTTCTGCGCCCCTGCATGTGGGCGAGACTCTCAACGCCGCCCTCTTCTCCAAGAAGGAGTCCGTGGTTCTCACCTCGGCCACCCTTACCACCGAGGGGGGGTTCGATTACGTCAAGGAGCGGCTTGGGCTGGAGAACCCTCGCGAGTTGATCGTGGGCTCGCCCTTCGACTACCAGCGCTCGACCCTGCTGTACGTGGTGAAGGACATCCCGGAACCCACACGGCCCTCCTGCCAGCGAGCGGTGGAAACCGCAATCACCGACCTGGTTCTCACTCTGGAGGGACGCACCCTGGTGCTGTTCACCTCTCACGCGCAGCTGAGGACCACCAGCAGCGCTATCAGGCCGCGACTGGAGGAACAGGGCATCCTGGTGCTCGCCCACGGTCTGGACGGGTCCCGCCGTCGGCTCCTTCAGGCCTTCAAGACCAGCCCCAGGGCGGTCCTCATGGGCACCAACAGTTTCTGGGAGGGGATAGACGTGGTGGGACAGGCCCTGAGCTGTCTGGTGATCGTCAAGCTCCCCTTCTCGGTGCCCACCGACCCCATCTTCGCCGCCCGGAGCGAAGCCTTCGAGGAGCCCTTCAGACAGTACTCGGTGCCCCAGACCATTCTCCGGCTAAAGCAGGGGTTCGGGAGGCTGATCCGCAGCCGGAGCGACAGGGGGGTAGTAGTGATACTGGACAGCCGCGTGGGGAGCAAGTTCTACGGGCCTGCCTTCATCCATTCGCTCCCTCAGTGCACGGTGCGCATGGGACCGGCGGCTCACGTGGCCGAGGCCGCCGAGGGCTGGTTGGAGGCCGTCGAAACGAGAACGTCAGACTGATCGCCCAAGAAACACTCACGGGGCAGGCCGTTGGGCCTGCCCCGCTTCTATACCACCCAGGCTACTCCTGTTCTTCCTCGCTGGGTCCGAAGGTCTCGATCTCCACGGAACCGGCCACCCTGGAGCCCTGACGTCGGTACCGGGTCGCATCGATGAGATCATCGATGAACTCCGTATCGCGACCTTCCTCCTTCAACTCGTCCACGTAGACTGCTTCTCCGTCATCGGTCAGCAAGTAGTGCCGGTCACCGTTCATGTCAACGTACAGCTTCATCGGTGCCCTCCTTCTCCGATCGGCGGATCTCTCGGTCTTCCGGACGGAAACCGAACTGCCCGAACCCTTGAGCGCCCCTCGAGTATAGACTCGAGCAGCGCCCTCCACTGGATTATAAGCCGTTAGCAACCGAAACGGAACCCATTTCAGAGTGCGGGGCCGTACCGTTCCAGACAGTCGGGGCCCGGTTGCTGTGGCGCTTCCAGAATAGAATAAGCATGCAAGACCTCGGCCACGGCCCGCCCCCCAACGTCACCGTTCCGAGCGTGCACCTCCGCCAGCAATCCGCCCCTCTCCACGGCGGCTCCAACCTTGGCCCGCAGCAGGACGCCCACCTGATGGTCGATGGAATCCTCTTTGGTGGCACGCCCGGCACCCAGCATCAGGGCCGCCCTGGCCACCCCTCGTGCGTCCACCCCGGAGACCCAGCCCGACCGCGGTGCCACCACAGGCAGCACCACCGGCGCCTGGCCCATCAGCTCGGGATTGTCCACCACTCGCGGGTCCCCTCCCTGGAGGACCAGCAGCCGCTCCAGCCACCGCAGCGCCTCGCCCGAGGAGAGCGACCGCAGGGCGACCTCCTTTCCGGCATCCGGGCTCGCCGCCTTCCCTGCCAGGTACAGCATCTCCCCTGCCAGGAGGGTTGCCAGTTCCACCAGGTCCGTTGGGCCCTCTCCCCGCAGGGTCTCGATGGCCTCCGAGACCTCCAGGGCGTTTCCCACCGCCCAGCCCAGGGGCTGATCCATGGGGGTCAGCAGGGCGCTCACCCGCTTGCCGGCTGCCGTTCCGATCTCCACCATCAGTTGAGCCAACTCCCTGGCCTCCGCGAGACCGGCCATGAAAGCACCGGATCCCACCTTCACGTCCAGCACCAATCCCTGAGCGCCAATCGCCAGCTTCTTGCTCATGATGCTACTGGCAATCAGGGGGATGCTGTCCACGGTCCCGGTGACGTCCCTCAGGGCATACAGCTTACGATCGGCCGGCACCAGTTCCGGGGTCTGCCCGGCGATGGCTATCCCATCCTGCTCCACCTGCCGCACGAACTGGGCTGCGGTAAAGTTCACCCGAAACCCGGGAATGGATTCCAGTTTGTCCAGGGTCCCGCCGGTGAAGCCGAGCCCCCGGCCCGACATCTTGGCCACCGCTACCCCGCAAGCTCGCACCAGAGGCGCCACCACCAGGGTCGTCTTGTCGCCCACGCCGCCTGAACTGTGCTTATCGGCCACTGGCAGAGTGACTCCGGAGAGGTCTAGAGTAGAACCAGAACCGAGCATCACCGAGGTCAGGTCGATCGTCTCCCTCCGGCTCATGCCCCGGCAACAGACGGCCATCAACCAGGCCGACACCTGGTAATCCGGCACGTCCCCCCGGACGTAGCCCATCACCAGCCGCTCGATCTCCTCTCGGGAGAGTTCCTCTCCCGCCCGCTTGCGCTGGATGATCTCCGCGACCCTCACGGCACCCAAGGTTCCAGCCTCCCTTCGTCCAGGTAGCCCACGCTCACGATGGTGCCACCGCTCCGGTACACCCTCGGCAAGCGGGCCCCCAGAGAGGTCAGCACCTCGTAGCTGATGGTCCCCGACCTCTCGGCGAATTCGTCGCAGCTGATGGTCTCCTTGCCCTGAGTACCTATCGCTACCACCGGGTCCCCTTCCCGCACGGCCCCGCAACCGCTGACCTCCACCACACACTGATCCATGCTGACACGCCCGATCAGCGGTGCCCTGCAGCCGTTTACCAGCATGAACCCTCGGTTGGAGTGGCTTCGGGGCAGCCCATCGGCGTACCCGATCGGTACCAGCGCCGCCTCCATCTCCCGATCGGCCACGAAGGTGCGTCCGTAGCCGACGCTCTGCCCCACCCGCACCCGGAACAGCCTGGCCACTTCGCTGTACAGCGAGAGTGCCGGTCTCAACGGCGCCCGGGACTCCAGATGAGCCGAGGGGTAGAGGCCGTACAGAGAAAGCCCCAGCCGAACCATATCCATGTGGCTCGCCTCGATCCCCAGGATGCCGGCGCTGGCCGCCATGTGGGCTAGGGGAAAGCGGAATCCGGCCAGCGCCAGCCTCTCCCGGGCGGCCCGGAAAGTGGCCAACTGGGAAGCGGCGTAGCTCCCATCCCGTTCGTCGGCGGTGGCAAAGTGGGAGCAGAGGCCCTCCAACCGCAGCCCAGGGAGCCTGGCCGCCCTCGGCAGCCACCGAAGCATCTCCTCCACCGGCGCGCCGTACCGGCCCATGCCCGTCTCCACCTTCAGGTGCACCGGGACCGTCCGTCGGGCCATCCGAGCGACCTTCGACATCGCCTCGGCCTGCTCCAGGCTGACCAGGATCGGGCGTAACTCTCCCTCGACCAGCGTTGGGATCTCCGACGGGGTCATCGGCCCCAGCAGCAGGATCGGAGCGTCGATGCCTGCTGCCCGCAGCTGCACCCCCTCCCGCACCCGGGCAACGGCCAGCCAGGTCGCCCCCGCCTCCAATGCCGCCCGCGCCACCGCCACCGCCCCGTGGCCGTAGGCCTGAGCCTTCACCACCGCCATCAGCTGGCAGCCAGGCGCAAGGATGCTTCGCATCACGCCTGCGTTGTGGCGAATGGCGTCCAGGTCGACCTCGACCCAGGAGGGCCACGGCATTCCAGTCTGTCTTCGGTGCCCCTTGACCATCGAACCCGCCATGGCGCCGCCTCACCTCGACTAGAGTGATTGGATTATAGCCCCAGACACCCCCCGGGAACAGAACGAAGGCGTCTCCACCTTCCCACGGGCGAACTGTAGTGGCCGGCGTCTCTGCCGGCCACACCCTCCCCTCCCCACTGAGATTGCACCATAAGGGGAAGCGGGCTTGATAAGGGTGAAGGGATGTGTCAGCAACTTGGGGACGGCTGCCTGGAAACCGTCATTCCCGCGGAAGCGGGAATC
>JAJZQR010000388.1 GCA_021806765.1 Chloroflexota bacterium
GGTGAAGCCCCAGCCCAGGTGGCTTCCGGGGTTCCAGTCGGGGTCCGGAGTGCGGTTGCGTGCCAGGTTCTTCCCCGCCTCCGGGTAGATGCCGGAGTAGAGCCAGCAACCGGAGGCGGTGGAGCCGTCGTCCTTCAGCGCCGTGTAGTCCAGGGCCTGCTTCCGATCCTCCCACCGGGTTGCCCACTGGTAGCCGTTGATCTCGCGATCGATGTGATCGACGCTGGGATCTTCGTTCTTTCCCGTGGTAGGGTAGTCCCAGGTGAGGTCCCTGATCGCCCTGTCCCTGGGATCGGTGCTGTCCCTGTACAACTCCTTCAGTCGCCGTCCCAGGTGGTACATGAACCACAGGTCGGAACGGGCATCGCTCGGCGGGCCCACGGCCTTGTCGTGGTACTGGATCAGCCTCTGGGTGTTGGTGAAGGTGCCCTCCTTCTCGCCGGGGAAGGCGGCGGGCAGGAAGAAGATCTCGGTCTTGATCTGGTGGGGATCGAGGTCACCGTTCTGGGCCTCGGGGGAGGCGTACCAGAAGGATGCCGTCTCCGTCTCGTAGCCGTCGCGGACCACCATCCAGTCCAGTTGGGCGAGCCCTTTCCGGACGAGGCCGGCGTTGTGGCCACCGACAGCCGGGTTCTGGCCGAGCAGGAAGAAGCCCTTGATTCCGCCATCCGCGATGGCCAGCATCATCGGCTCCTGGGAATAGTCGTGGTCGATCAACGGCAGGTGGTCGTAGCAGAAGTCGTTCTCCGGCGTCGCCGCGTCCCCGTACCAGGCTTTCAGCATGCTTATCAGGAATTTGGGCTCGTTGTGCCAGAAGCCGAACCTGGGGGTTTCGGTCTCCAGGTACTCCTTCAGGGTTTCGTGGTGGTCCCTGGTGTTGGGCTGGGCCAGGTAGCCGGGCAGCATGTTGTACAGGGTCGGGATGTCGGTGGATCCCTGGATGGAGGCGTGGCCCCGTAGCGCCTGGATCCCCCCGCCGGGCCTGCCGACGTTGCCCAGCAGCAGTTGCAGGACGCCCGCCGCCCGTATCATCTGGCATCCGATGGTGTGCTGGGTCCAGCCCACGGCGTAGCAGATAGCGCTGGTCCGCTCCCGGTTGGAGTTCTCGGCGAAGATGCGGGCTACCTGCACCACCTGCTCGGGCGAGCAGCCGCAGATGGAGGACACCATCTCGGGGGTATAGCGGGAGTAGTGGCGCTTCAGGATCTGGAATACGCAGTGGGGATCCTGAAGCGAGAAGTCCCTCTCCTCGCGCAGGACGCTGATGCGCCTCGTGTTGGAACTCTGGGGCTCGGTGTTCTGGATGTGGTGCTCGGATAGCATCGACTCCACGTACTCGCCCTTGTACTGCCAGGACATGCGCTCGTACTTCCGCTCCTCGCGGTCGAGGCCGGAGAAGATCCCCTCCAGATCCTCGGTGTCCACGAAGTCATCCCGGATCAGTTGGGGCGCGTTGGTGTAGCTGACCACGTAGTCCTTGAACCAGAGGTCGTTCTGCAGGATATAGTTGATCACTCCGCCCAGGAAGGCGATGTCCGTGCCGGCGCGGATCTGAACGTGGACGTCTGACATGGCCGAGGTGCGGGTGTAGCGGGGATCCACGTGGATGACCTTGGCCCCCTTACGCCGGGCTTCCATCACGAAGCGGAAGGCGACCGGGTGGCACTCGGCCATGTCCGATCCCATGATCAGGAGGGCGTCGGCGTTGGCCAGGTCCCACTGGTTGGTGGTGGCGGCTCCCCGACCGAAGGTGGCGCCCAGACCGGGCACCGAGGAGCTGTGTCAAACACGGGCCTGGTTCTCTATCCACACCATCCCCAGGCCGCCGTTGAACAGCTTCTTGATCAGGTAGTTCTCCTCGTTGTCCAGGGTGGCTCCGCCCAGGGAGGCTATGGTGGTGAGGTGCCGGACCTCGTCGCCCTCCTCGTTCTTACCCTGCCAGTACTTGTCGCGGGCGTCCTTGACCAGCTGGGCGATCCGCTCCATGGCCCAGTCCAGCGGGCGGTCCTCCCAGTGGTCGCTGTGGGGAGCCCGGTACTTGACCGTGGTCCAGCGGTTGGGGTTGCTGAGCAGCTCGTAGGTGGCCGCCCCCTTGGGACAGAGGGTGCCCTGGTTGATGGGGGAATCCGGGTTTCCTTCGATGTTGACGATCTTGCCGTTCTTTACGTAGATGAGCTGGCTACAGCCGACTGCACAGTATGGGCAGACGCTGACGACCTTCTCTTCCGCGTCCAGGATTCGCGCCTGCCATCGGCGACTGTGCTCGCTAATGGCCTCCGAACCCATCCCCAGGTCGGCGACCCCTCGCAGGACCGGCCAGTTGGTGATGCGAGTTAGGAGATTCCCTTGTGCTCCTCCGTTGGATCTCATAGCTTGCTCCTTGCGACGCAAGTCTCGTGGCGACCGGATGGAGCCGCGCCGATGGCGGCGTCGCCATCCACGGACGCTAGCACCACAGCCTCAACAGGGGCCTCAACGGCTCACCCTCTTCGCTCAGCGCGCTCCCCCAGCACCGCGGCGGCCTGACGATCGTCGACGTCGAAGTCGATCTGGTGCTCCCGCAGGAAGGTCACCTGCTCCATGGTCAGGAGCCCCACCTTGCCCAGGAAGGTCACCCTCAGGGGGTAGCTCTCCTCATCTTCCAGCAGCAGCTTCCGCTGCACGGGGCTCATCTCCGAGTGCTTCATGGACTCTCCGGTTCCCTGTTCGCCGATCGCAGGAAGGGCGGGATCTGAGGTCGGGAAGCCCTGTACTGGTCTCTGTTGATCGGGTTCTGGGCTGCCTGCTCGCCCAGGAACCAGGCCAAGGTGATGACCTGCCACCGCTGGGTTTCGGTCATCTGCGAATAGGCGGGCATGACAGTCTTGACCACGCCATCGCTCACCCACCAGAAGACGTAGTCCTGGTTGTCACGGAGGGCGGCGAGCAGGGGCGGCGCGCCGAAGCTGGGCGGCATGGGCTCCATGCGAGGCCACAGCGGCCCGTCGCCTTGCCCGCTGAACCCGTGGCAGTTGCCGCAGCTGGGCTGGAACGAGTTGTAGAGGCGGCTGCCCTCTGCCAGGGCCGCCTGATCCGTCAGCGAGAAGGGGTTGCGCATTCCCTGGTACTTGGCAGGGATCTGGCCGTCGATGTAGCCCGGAGGCTCTCCTTCGCCCACCAGCGGGTTGGGCTGCACCGGGACGTACTGGCACGAGGTGAGGATCGCTACCAACAGCAGTTCGAGGGCGACCGCTGCTGCCCGTTGCATCGTTAGCTTTTCGCGCCGGGTTCTCATGGTGTGGACTCCCCCAGGGTCGAACTCTCGGTTCTGGTGGTTGGAGTACCCTCGCCGGAACCGACGGGGAGGTCGATCTGGCCGGTCTCAGGAGTGGGAAGGGTGAACGGGCCTCCCGGGGTGGGTGTCGGCTGCAGCACCGGGAACTCCTCAGGCTGATCTATGGTGATGTTGTTCTGGATGATGAAGGGGATCCGCGAGTTCTCCCGAATGTAACCCATCAGCGCCATCATGAAGCTTGCAAAGACGGCCAGGGTGAGCAGAAGGTACTGTGCGCCCTTGCCTCCGCGGCCCATCAAACCCCACCGCATTCCCTTGCGGACCGCGCCGATGTAGATGAAGACGGCGAAGATGGCGGCCAGGGTCTGTCCCGCCATGGCGATGTACTTCCAGGGCTGCATGGAGCCCACGGGGTTCACCCAGTTGACCCAGGCATACGCCTGGCTGGACCCGATAGTGAAGGGCTGCACCAGCAGCAGCGACCCCAACACCGTGATGATCAGCAGCATCCAGAGGATCGGGACGTGCGGGCGATTGCTCTTCCTCGTCTGGATCAGGATGTAGATCTGGCTGAGCAGAAACAGGACGCTGAGAAACACCACCTGCACAATAAAGAGCCAGGAGAGGTTTCCCCGCATCATGGTGGTGAAAGCACTCGGGGAGCTGGCCCGGATCTCCTCCATGTACTCCACCCCGATGGCCGGCTGCAGGTACAGGAATCCCAGTCCCGCGATGAGGCACAGGCTCCCTGCCCAGTCCCAGAAAGCCCTGTCTTCCATCTGTCTCGCTCGCAAGGTCTTGAAGGCGGCGAAGCCGGCCACCACGAACCCCGCGAAGGAGATGTCCCCCACGATGCGGTGCATGTCCAGGGGCACCGCGGTAGGGTTGAAGAAGACCCTCAGGAAGCTGGACGACGGCGCCGGGGTCAGCATGTAGCTGGCGACCACGTCGATGAGCGCCTGCTGGAAATAGGCGGCGATCACCAGCGCTGCACCCAGGGCGAGATGGGCCCACTTGAATCGCTCCATGCTGTCCCAGGTGAAGAACCAGGGGATAAGGTACAGGAGGGTGAGGGCGAAGGTGATCGCCTCCAGGACGAAGGGCCAGAAGTTGGCGCGGAAGACTATGTAGAAGAAGGTGGGCCAGAAGATGGTCAGGAAGAACAGGGCTGCGAAGGCCAGCACGGCGCC
>JAJZQR010000389.1 GCA_021806765.1 Chloroflexota bacterium
CCAGGATGAACATGACCACGTTGGGCGACAGGCCGAAGGGGGTCGGAAGGGCGAAGCCCGTGAGCTGCTGGAACAGGGGGGCGTAGGGGAGGATCAGGATGGTCAGCGGGATCGAGACCAGGGTGCGCCGGAGCATGTCCCGAGCCATGGCCTCGAGGTCCCCGCTCATCCCCCCGTGCTGCTCGTGGCCCCCTGGGGCGCCGGTTGACTCCGGTGAGGAACCAGCCTCGACAGCGCCCTCTCCCCTGGGATGGACGTGGGCGGCGTGGTCTTCCTCCTCGGGCAGGGCCGATCCCCCTGCTATCGGGTGAGGGGGATCAGACTGGCGCTCACCCTGTGGATCCGTGCTCTCGGGGATTAGGTGGCGGGGTCCGACGGCCCCCCGGCAATGGAAGCCGCACTCGGCCACGATCCGCTGGATCTCCTCGAGGGTCACGCGCTCCTCGTCGTACACCACCACCGCGAGCCCGCTCACGGGGCTCACCTCAGCCCGTTGGATTGCCGGGTGCTTCCGCAGCCGCTTCTCCACCGTCCGGGCATCCTCGGGCATCAGCAGCCAGTCGACCTCGACGATCTCCTGTCTCATAGTTCTGGGTGCTGAGTTCTGGGTGCTGAGTGCTGAGCCGCCCGGTCAATCTGGCACGCCGGGCGGGGGATAAACCCTCGCCCTACCCATCACTCATCACTCATTACTCATTACCGTGCCCCCACCTGCTCGGGGGTGCGCGTTGGCTCGGCCGGCTCCTCCGCCCCCTTGAAGCCCTCCTCCATGAAACCCGCCTCGGCGGCGCTCAGCGCCTCCCCCATGGCCGCGTGCACGGCCTCCTCGGGCACCGTTCGCGGCAGGAAGCTCTTGACGATCCCCAGGGCCCGGTTCGTCTTCTCGATGGACCTCATCCCATCCTTCTCGATCCCAGTGAGGGCTCGGATGGCATCCACGTTCTCGGGGATCACGATCGCCTCATTGTGCACCTGGAAGGTGAGGTACAGCTCCTCGCCGTCGGTGGCCAGGGCATCCTCCCAGATGGCCACCTCCCACATGTCGTTGCGGCTGCGACCCAGGTCTCGCATCAACTCGATCACCGAGTTCAGCGCCACCAGCCCGTCGGTTCCCCTCACAAAGGCGATGCGGGGCTCCTCCCACAGGGCGTGCCTCAGCTCGTCCAGGCTCACCGGGCGGGTGGTCTCCACCATGGCGAAGTGGAGGTGGCTCAGGTTGTAAGGACCAGCCCCGGCCATGGTGGTGATGTTCAGCCCCTCGATGACAGTCTGGGCGTCCGGACCCTGGTGGCTGGGCACCTTGGTCTCGGGGATCGCCGTGTTGATCATCCCGTTCTTGTGGGACTCCCAGGGATCGGTCCCCCGCCGCATCAGCACCGCCCGCGCCTTCTTGACCCACCCTCGCGTGTGGAGGGCGTGCAGCATCCGGCACAGTGCGGTCGTGTTGCAGGAGACGACCCGGGCAAACTGCCGGTTAAGCGCACCGGCGTAGTTCACCTGGGCGGTGAAGGAGTAGCCGGCGAGCTTGTGCTTCTCACCACCCTGGAAGATGGCCTTCACCCCGGCCTGCTCATAGATCGACTTGTTCCTAGCGCCGATACCCTTCGGCGTGCAGTCCACCACCACGTCCACCTGCTTGAGGAGATCCTCCAGCGTTCCCGCTACCGGGATACGCGCCTGCTCCATCTCGCCTCGCTTTTCAGGCACCGAAGCGTAGATGGGATAGCCCCTCTCCGCTGCCACACGCATGCGGTAGTCGTAGGTGACATCCGAGACGCCCGCCAGCTCCATGTCGTCCTGGAGGTCCACGGCGTCGGCTACCCGCTTGCCTATGACGCCGTAACCGTTGACCCCGACGAGAACCTTTCTGTTCCTTGCCATGCCCAGTATGGATCCTCCACCCATCAGTACTCCAACCATCGACCATTCATTAGAGAACGCAGGGACACCCCGACGAGTCGCTCGCGGGCTGCTGGCACGTGCCGTACCATCCCCCGAGGGTTGGGGCATGGTTCACGGATAGGGTTGCAGTTACCGCTTCTACTGCTGTCCGCCGCCCGTGATCTCCCGGGTCTGCACCACCTGCCCGTGCCAGTCCTCGTACCAGACCGCCCCGCTGTAACCGTTCACGTCGATCTCGCCGTAGTGCTGTCCGTCCTTCTCCACATCCATCTCGTAGTACCCGTAGGTGGTGTCCACGTCGGGACCCAGCGTTGTTCCCTGCAAATTGGAGTTCAGCCACTGCTGAGCGTTCTTCCTGGCGGTGTCGGCCGAGACCGGCATGCTGGTGGTCGCCGAGGACGGGTTGGGTCCTCCCATCATCCCGCCCAGATGGCCGTACTTGGTGTTCCACATCACGTTGGGACCCATCTCGGGGAATGCGGTCCCGGTGTATGGGTCTATCAGGATCTGGAAGGCGTGGACGCCGGTACTCTTCTCCGTGTACTCCGCCTCGAAGCCGTTGGTGAACTCGTGAACGCTGGCCAGCTGCAGGTCCGGGTTCCTCACGGAGGAGAGGTACTGATTGGCGATCTGCACGGCCTGGTCCATGGTCACCGGCGAGCCGTTCTGGTTGTAGGGGCTTCCCCCCGGGCCCATCATGCCCGGCCCGAACCCCCCAGGGCCACCACCCGGCCCCATGCCGGGACCCATCCCAGGCCCCATACCCGGACCCATGCCCTGACCATATCCCGGATAGGACGTTGCGCTGGGGAAGGGGGATGCCCCAGCCGTTGGCGCCGGGGGCGTTGCTCCCGCAACTTGCGGTGCCTGCGTCGGATTGGATCCTGTCTGAGCCTGCTGCGCGGTCAAAGGCGACGCGGTGCAGGCGGCGAGGAGGAGACTGACCGCCGAAACGAGGAGAACGCTTAGCCCAGTTCTGCGTTTGTGCATTCTTGACTTCTCCATGCTCTATTGGTCGGGATAACGATCGCCGACGGAGGGGCAGAAAACGTACCTGTTGAGCTGACTTGCTGGCCGCAGCCTATGCTCCGTTCCCTTTCAGGGGCAGGGAGAAGGTGAAGGTACTGCCCTTTCCCAGCTGGCTCCGTACCTCCATGCTTCCCCCGTGAGCCTCCACTATCGCCTTGGAGATGACGAGCCCAAGCCCCGTGCCTTTGATCTCCCGCGTCCGCTCCAGCCTGGCATAGGGCTTGAAGAGCCGGCGAAGGTCCTCGCGGGCGATGCCCACTCCCTGGTCGGTCACCGACACTCGGGCCCGGCCATCGGCAGTGGTGACCGTCACCCTTATCTCGCCGCCCTCCGGCGAGTAGTTGACGGCGTTGCGGACCAGGTTGCTCACCACCTGGCCCAGCCGGTCGCAGTCCCACTGGCCGTCCAGCCTATCGGTCTCGCTGTCCAGTGCGATCCTATGGTGAGCGGTCCTGCTCTGCTGCGCCTCGACGATGCCCCTGGCCATCGCAACCAGGTCGCACCGGCCCCGGCGGATCTCGAAGCGGCCTCGCTCGATGCGCGATAGATCCTGCAGGTCGTCCACCAGCCTGACCAACCGCTGCATCTGGTCCGGCACCACCGCCGCCATGCGGTCCAGCAGTTGAGTGCGCCGCCCCTCCGGCCGAGACAGCAGTTGGGTGTATCCCGAGAGGACGGCGACCACCCCCCTGATCTCGTGGGTCACCATCGCCAGGAACTGCTCTCGCCCCCTCCTGGCCTCCTCCAGCTGCTCCGCCAGAGCCCGCAGCCGCTCCGCCTCTCGCTGCTGCTCTTCGGCCAGCCTGGCATTCTCCCGGGCCAGGCGGGCCCGAGCTCGCGACTCCTCCGCCGCCCAAACGCCGAGGGCAGCGACCAGGACGACGGTGGCCACATCTATGGACCACCTCAGCGGGGTGATCGCTTCCAGCCAGGAGTGTACGCTGACCGCCGCAGCGGCGAGAACGGTGAAGATGGCGGCCACCCAGGGGCTGAAGACCCAGGCCGCCACCAGCACCGGCAAGGTGAACAGCAGCGGCATGTTGAACTCGGCGTGGAGCACCAGGCTGTGGAGGGCCAGGATACCCGCCAGCGACAGCACCAGAAGGAGGGCGACGACGGCCCGCCAGACCGGGCTCATGGTCATTGCTTGGTTCCGATCCTCCTCGCGAACATGGTGCTTGCGGCAGTGCCCCTTTCAGCCCAGAACGCCGACGGCCAGCGTGTTTACAGCAACCATCGTTCCCTCTGTGACCGAATGGTGCTTCGCGACACCGTCTGTAACCTCGTCTACCGCAGGACCTGCTGGCAAGATTGCTGCATCAGCACCCCCTCATGACAGGAACGTGCAAGCTGGCGACTTCTCGAGTTCGCCCATCAGGAGGTGCGAATGACACGCGGGACGCAGATCCTTCTGGCGCTGCTGGGGATCCTGGCGCTGGTGACCCTGGGGGTGAGCATCGCCGCGGCCGTCCAGGGTCCCGCCTTCGGCATGGGGCCTTATGGCTACTTCT
>JAJZQR010000390.1 GCA_021806765.1 Chloroflexota bacterium
ACTGTGGCGCAATCCCAAGGTGATCACCTCGGTCACCTCGGGCGTCCTGCTGGCCCTCGGGTGGCTCCTGGGCCTAGCCGGCCTCACCCCGCCGCTTGCCACCCTCGTCTTCGTGGCCGCGATCCTGATCGGCGGCTACTACTTCGGCCGGGAGGCCGTCGAGGAGCTGATCTTCGAAAGGGAGATCGGCATCGAACTCTTGATGAGCGTCGCCGCCATCGTCGCCGCCCTCATGGGGGAGGCGCTGGAAGGGGCAACGCTGGTCTTCCTCTACTCCATAAGCGAGGCCACCGAGGGCTATACCGAGGAGAAGACGAGGTCAGCCATCAAGGCCCTGATGAAGTTGGCCCCTAAGGTGGCACTGGTGCGCAGGGACGGGGTCGAGCGGGAGATCCCCGTGGAGGAGCTGGAGGTGGGGGACGTCTTCATCGTCCGGCCGGGGCAGTCGATAGCCACCGACGGGATGGTGCTGGTCGGCTCCTCCAGCGTCAACCAGGCGCCGGTGACGGGCGAGAGTGTGCCGGTGGAGAAGGCCCCCGGGGAGGCGGTCTTCGCGGGCACCATCAACGGCGAGGGGGCCCTGGAGGTGCGGGCTACCAAGACCTTCGCCGACAACACCATCGCCCGGATCATAACGATGGTCGAGGAGGCCCAGGAGAAGAAGGGAAAGAGCCAGCGGTTCATCGAGCGGTTCGGGGCGAGATACAGCCCTGCGGTGCTCGCCCTCGGCGTCCTGGTCGCGGTCCTACCTCCCCTTCTCTTCGGGGCCGACTGGTTCACCTGGATCACCCGGGCCACGGTGTTCATCGTCGCCGCCGCCCCCTGCGCCCTGGTCATCTCCATCCCCATCACGCTGGTGGCCTCCCTGGGCACGGCGGCCCGCAACGGCGTCCTGATCAAGGGAGGCATGTTCGTCGAGGAGCTGGCGAAGGTGAAGGTGGTGGCCATGGACAAGACGGGTACCCTCACCCGGGGCGAGCCCGAGGTGACCGACGTGCTGGTGTGCCGCGACGGCGGGGAGAAGGCAGCCTCTGCCCAGGAGGTGCTGGCCCTCGCCGCTGGGATCGAGCGGCGGAGCGAGCACCCCCTGGCCCGGGCGATCCTGCGGAAGGCCGAGACGGAGGGAGTGACGCCCGCCGAACTTCAGGGCTTCCGGGCCCTGACAGGGGCCGGCGCCTCGGCTCGGCGGAACGGCATCACCCTGTACGTGGGTAGCCCGGACCTCTTCGACTCACGTCTCGGGGTCTCCCTGGACGGCGCCCGGGACGACGTGGATCACCTCCAGGCCGAGGGCAAGACGGTGGTGGTGGTCGGCGACGAGAAGGCTCCGTGGGGGCTGATCGCCCTGCGGGACAACCTCCGGCCCAACGCCCGGCGGGCCATCGAGGCGCTGCACGCGGCGGGGGTGGAGAAGGTGGCGATGCTCACTGGGGACAACGACCGCACCGCTCGTGCCATCGCGGCCGAGCTCGGCATCGACGAGGTGTACGCCGACCTCAGGCCCGAGGACAAGGTGGCGAAGGTGCGGGAACTCTCCGCGCGGCACGGCCACGTGGCCATGGTGGGGGACGGGGTGAACGACGCCCCGGCCCTGGCCGAGGCTACGGTGGGCGTGGCGATGGGGGCTGCAGGCACCGACGTGGCGCTGGAGACGGCGGACGTGGCCCTGATGGCCGACGACCTGGAGAAGCTGGCCTACGGCCTCCGGCTCGCCCGCCGGAACCAGGCGGTGGTAAACCAGAACCTGGCGCTATCGGCCCTGGTGATCGGCGCCCTCGTGGCCGGGGCTGTAGCCGGAGCCTTCACCCTGCCAATCGCCGTCCTGGGCCACGAGATCAGCGAGTTCGTCGTGATCGGCAGCGGCCTCAGGATGCTGAGGTCGTAAGGGAGTTGTTTGGAGGAGCGCCCATGCCGCGTGGAACCATTCTGGTCGCCGAAGATGAGCCAAAAATCGTCGAGGTGCTAAGGCTCTACCTGGAGCAAGATGGCTTCCAGGTGGAGGCAGCACCAGACGGCGCCACGGCCCTGGAAGCCTTTCGCCGCAAGGTGCCGGACCTGGTGCTCCTGGACCTCAACCTGCCGGAGGTGGACGGCCTGGAGGTGTGCCGCCAGATCCGAAGGGGTTCCTCCACTCCCATCATCATGCTCACCGCCCGGGACGGGGAGGCCGACAAGCTGATAGGGCTGGAGCTGGGAGCCGACGACTACGTGACCAAACCCTTCAAGCCAAGAGAGGTGGTTGCCCGGGTCCGGGCGGTGCTCCGCCGGGCCGCCCCATCGCAGCCCGGCGAGGAGGTGCTGAGGGCCGGTGAGCTCGTACTGGACTCTGCTCGCCACGAGGTCAGGCGGGGCGGAGAGGCGCTGGACCTGACCCCCACGGAGTTCCGACTGCTGGAGACGCTGATGCGAAGCCCCGGCCGAGCCTATAGCCGGCTCCAACTGCTGGACCTGGTGCAAGGGGAAGCCTTCGATGGGTACGAGCGCACCATCGACGCCCACGTCAAGAACCTGAGGCAGAAGATCGAGCCCGATCCCGGTCGGCCCACCCGCATCCTCACCGTCTACGGTGTGGGCTACAAGTTTGGCGAGTCAACCGGTGAGTAGCATGGCCTTCAAGTTGGCCGGCGCCATGCCGAGTTGACACCGACGGCCGAACCCAAGAGGCCGGTGAGCCAGTGTCGGAGGATGCGGGGCGGAGGAGGATCTCAGCCATGAAGATGTGACCGTTCCGGTGCCTGTCGTCAGACTACCGCGCTATGGGGGGAGGTGCCCTGATGAGTCTGAACGCTCTGTCCATCACCGAGCTTGCCCTACTGCTGTTCCTGCTGATCGCTTTCGACGCCAGCATACCCATATCGAGATGGCTGTCCGCCCAGCTATCCATGACTGTTCACGTCGCGGACATCTGGGCATACCTGCTGTTGCTCGTGGCTTCGCTGTTTGTGCTCATCCTGGCTGCGGCGGATCGTGTGAGGCGGAAGAGACCGCACGGGACGCAAGGCGAAGCGCGGGAAGAGATGGGACAGCGAAGCCGTGAGGATCAGCTTGCGAACTGCCGCGATCTGCAGGGCACCTCCGGTGGACCCTAACCCTCCACAGGTGGATGCACTCGGCTGCTGTGGCTGAGATGCAGGCAGGCTTCCAGGCATTCTAGGCATGCTGGTTCTGGCGCAACTTCGTCAAGTCCCACATTCAGCAGTGTTTGGGAGGAGCCCTCACGTGCTAGAGCAGATCACCACGATCCTCAGCCTAATCGTCGTCAACCTGGTCCTCAGCGGGGATAACGCCGTTCTCATCGGCATGGCCGCCCACAGGTTGAAGCCCAAGCAACGCACCATCGCCATAGTATCTGGCGGGCTGCTCGCGGTGGTCCTAAGGATCGTCCTCACGGCCCTGGCGGCCTTCCTGATGCAGATCCCGGCGCTCCGCTTCATCGGCGGCGCCTCTCTGGTTTGGATCGCCTACAAGCTGCTGAATGAAGAGGTCGGCGAGGAGGGAAGCCACAAAGCGGCCGAGTCGCTGCGGCAGGCCATGTGGATCATTGTCGTCGCCGACATCGTCATGAGCCTGGACAACATCCTCGGCGTGGCCGCCGTCTCCCACGGTGACTGGGGCACGATGATAGCCGGTCTTGCCATGAGTATGCCCCTGGTGCTCTTTGGCGGAGGGATCGTGGCGATGCTGATGAACAGGCTCCCGTGGCTCAACTACGTGGGCGCCATCGTCATCGCCTGGACCGCCGGGGAGATGATGCTGTCGGACCAGCTCGTGAGGCCCTACGTGCCCGAAACCATTCTCGTCGAGAGGGGGATCCCGCTGCTGCTGGCCGTCGGGGTGCCTGTGACCACCAACCTTCTCACCAGGCGAGCGGCAGCCAGGGAGGCAGCCTCGCCGGCGCTCGCCGACTCTATCGACCAAAAGGACTGATCAGGAACGCATAGGAGGTTTCCTCATACCGTTCCCGCAGTCCCTTCACAGGATCTTCACAGGGAGATGGTACGGTATATCTGTTGATAAGGGCGGCGCAATCGTGAGCAGCGTATCGACGGAATAAGGAGGACTACCGTGAGGCAACGAATAGCGGTCCTGGGGATGGCGCTGGCGAGTGTGGCGTTGCTGGCGGTGCTGGTGGCCGGCACTGCCTTCGCCCAGACTCCAGGCGGAGGCTATGGCCCCGGTTGGGGCTGCGGACCGGGCGGGATGATGGGGGCCTACGGGGGACCAAACGCCCAGCCGGGACCTGGCGGACGGGGCGGCTGGGGCATGGGCCCCGGAATGATGGGCGGCTGGTGGGGCAGTGCCCAACCGAGCGGCAACCGCATCAGCATGGACCAGGCCCAGCAGGATGCCCAGCAGGCCATATCAAGCTATGGCAATCAGAACCTGGCGATCAGCGAGATCATGGAGATGCAGTACAACTTCTA
>JAJZQR010000391.1 GCA_021806765.1 Chloroflexota bacterium
CACCTCGAAAAACTCCCGCCAACCCCAATCCAGCGTGCCCAAGCCCCCTCTCCTGGCAACATCCCCCTACTCTCTCCTCGATCCCCTTCTCCCACCCGCTGCGTAAGCCCCTCCCGACGCAGTATTGACAGTCACCCAGGGGCTCGCTAGACTTGCGTTGCCCAGTGATCTTTTTGATCATTCGCGTCTCTCCCTCCCCAATCCCCAATGCTGGGGTTGTCCGGCTGGGGTCGGTCACTTCCTGCAAAGGCGCAGCCAAGCTCTGCATCCTTGTTCGGATACAGTCGGTGCTTCTTGTAAGGAGGTTACCATGGACGACTACCATTCCCCCGCATCTCCGAGCGCATCCCCGAGCTCATTGAAGCGAGAACTCACCCGTCGGCAACTCCTCAAAGCCGCTGCGGCAGTAGCAGTCTCGGCCGCAGCGGCCGCATGCGCCCCCACTCCGAAGACGGAGCAATCGGGCGCAGGTTCGGCCCAGCCTCCCGCCGCTGCTGGGGCAAAAGCCCCGACTTCCGGAGCCGCGGTAGTACCCACCGCAGCAGGCCAGGTCGCCACCGCGCCCGCGAGCAAGCGCGACCTGATCGTCGTTCAGGGCGTCGACGTGCAGAAGTTCGACCCCATGATGAGCACGTCCGAGCCCGACATCAAGGTCAGCTTCAACGTCTTCGACAACCTGGTGACGCGCGACGACGACCTGCAGCTCAAGCCGGCCCTGGCGACCGAGTGGAAGCAGATCGACGACAAGACGTGGCAGTTGAAGCTGCGCCAGGGCGTCAAGTTCCACAACGGGGAGGACTTCAACGCCGACACGGTCAAGTTCAGCCTGGACAGAACTAGCCCCGCCGGCGACCCCAACGTCGTTACCCGTACCACCTTCGCTACGGTCGACCACGTCGACGTGGTGGACCCGTACACGGTGAACATCGTCACCAAGGTGCCCGATCCCTTCATCCCCGACCGGCTGGCCATGTATGGCGGCCAGCAGATCCCAAAGAAGTACTTCCAGCAGGTCGCGGCGGACGGCTTCAACGCCAAGCCCGTCGGCACCGGCCCCCTGAAGTTCGTTGAGTGGGTGAAGGACGACCACGCCACGTTCGAGGTGAACAAGGACTGGTGGGGCAGCAAGCCCGACTTCGACAAGGTGACCTTCAAGCCGATCTCCGAGCCTTCCGCTCGCGTCGCCGCACTGCTGAAGGGTGAGGCCGACATTATCACCAAGCTGCCACCTGACAACGTGGACCAGGTGAACAAGAGCGCCAACGCGATGGCCGTCGGCGTGCCCTATGCCGGCCTCTACGTCCTGGCCGCCAACTACAAGCAGCCCTTCCCGATGAACAACAATCTGGTCAACCAGGCCCTCAGTCTGGCCATCGATCGGAACGCCATCGTGAAGGACCTCTGGCGTGGCCAGGGGCTCGTCCCCAGCGGCATCTACCCCAAGGGCGACTTCGCCTTCGACCCGAGCCTGCCTCCCTTGCCATTTGATCCCGCAAAGGCCAAGGATCTGCTGAAGCAGGCAGGCTACAAGGGTGAGCCCATCTACATTGAGTCCACAAACGGCTACATGGCCAACGACAAGCAGATGGGCGAGGCCATCACCACGATGTGGAAGGATGTCGGGGTCAACGCGAAGTTGGAGATTATCGAGTACTCCGTGCGCGCCCAGAAGTACCGGGACAAGAGCTTCAAGGGTTTCTACTGGTCCGACCCGACCGACATCTACAACGATCCGGTCGGCATGGTGTGGCGGCTGGCGGGCCCCAACGGTCCTCAGGACTACCTGCGGGTTCCCGAGTTCGACAACATCATGCAGCAAGCCGTCGTCACCGTGGATCCAGCAAAGCGGAAGCAGATGTACCTGGATGCCCAGAAGATATTCATGCAATACCAGCCGTGGGATCCGATCATCCAGCCCACGGAGAGCTACGGGGTTCAGAGGTACATCGACTGGCAGCCTCGCGGAAACCAGGTGTTCCGAGTGGACAAGGTCAAGATCCGCCGGTAACCACGGGTGTTGGGTGTTAGGTAATGGGTGTTAGGCGCTCCTAACACCCATTACCCATTACCCATTACCCATCCGAGGTACGAGGATGCGCCAGTTCCTGTTGCGCCGCCTGATCCGGGCCGTGGTGGTGCTCATCGGTATAGCAACGATAGTCTTCGTGGTGATGAGGCTCTCCGGCGACCCGGTTACCCTTCTGTTGCCGCCGGATGCTACCAAGGTCGACTACGAGCGGATCAGCCACCAGCTTGGTCTCGACCAGCCGCTCTGGATTCAGTACGGCATCTTCATGGGCAATATGCTCCACCTGGACTTCGGCAACTCCATCTTCATGCGCGAGCCGGCATTCCAGGTAGCCCTGGAGCGGCTACCGGCCACCGTCGAGTTGGCCACCGCTTCCTTCGTTCTGGCCGTGGTGGTGGCGATCCCTGTCGGAGTTCTGGCCGCCATGAAGCCCTACTCCTTCTGGGACAACATCGCCATGTTGTTTGCGCTGATTGGCCAGTCCGCACCTACCTTCTTCATAGGCATACTGCTGATCCTCACCTTCTCGCTACGCATCGGATGGTTCCCGACCAGCGGGCGCGGTGGGCTGGACCACCTGGTGCTGCCCGCCATCACCCTCGGCGCCTATGCAATGGCAAGCATCGCACGGCTCACCAGGTCGGCCATGCTGGAGGTGATCCGCAAGGACTACATACGGACGGCAAGGGCGAAGGGTCTCGCAGAGACGATCATCCTCTTTCGCCACGCTTTGAAGAACGCTGCGATCCCGGTGGTGACCATAATGGGTATCCAGCTGGGAGCCCTCCTCGGCGGCGCGGTGGTAACCGAGACCGTCTTCTCCTGGCCGGGCATCGGGCGACTGGCAATCCAGTCCATCTACAATCGCGATTACGCGGTGGTGCAGGCCACGGTGTTCCTGACGGCCTTCTGGTTCGTGGTGATCAACTTCATCGTGGATATGGTTTACGGCTTCCTGGACCCCAGGATCAGGTACTCGTAGGATGGGGACTGTCGAGATTGCCGCGGGAAAACGTGTAGCCAAGAGCAACACGGCCAGGACCATTGCCAGATTCCGTCGCATACCCATCCCCATCTTGCTGTGCGGTCTGGTGATCGTCGGCTTCGTGCTGACGGCGCTGCTAGCGGACTACGTCTCCCCCTACGACCCCATCCACCAGCACCTCGGCTACCGGCTCCAGCCCCCCTACTGGCTCGCCAGCGAGATAGATGTGGGCCAGCCGCTCTACTTCCTGGGCAGCGACCAGCTAGGCCGCGACGTTCTTAGCCGGATCATCTACGGAAGCCGCATCTCGCTGATGGTAGCCTTCTCTGCCGTGGCTTTCGGCGGGGTGTTCGGGACCCTGCTCGGGATGATCGCCGGCTATTTCGGCGGCAAGATAGACGAGGCCATCATGATGGTGGCCGATGTGCAGCTGGCCTTCCCCTTCATACTGCTCGCCATCGCCGTCATCGCGGTGCTGGGTCCCAGCTTGTCCAACCTGATCATCCTGATCGGCATCAGCGGCTGGGTGACTTACGCGCGCATCGCCCGGGGTGAGGTGCTGGGCATCAAGGAGAAGGAGTACGTCGAGGCGATCCGGGCCATTGGGGGCGGCCACTGGCGGATCATCTTCCGTCATCTGCTGCCCAACACCCTCTCGCCTGTGATCGTGGTGGCCACGCTGGACCTGGCGCGCACCATCATCCTGGAGTCCACTTTGAGCTTCCTGGGGCTTGGGGTCCAGCCCCCCACCCCGAGCTGGGGTGGGATGCTGGGAGACGGCCGCGACTACCTGGACAGCGCGTGGTGGATCGCCATCTTCCCGGGGTTGTTCCTGATGGCGGTGACGCTCAGCGTCAGCCGCATTGGCGACTGGCTCCGCGACGTGCTGGACCCGACGCTTCGAACCGGGTGAGGGGGTGAGGGAATACCGAACAGGATGTACAGGATAGATAAGGATAGAAAGGTCTACGGTGGCTGCTAGGGCCCACCGGTTCGTACCCGGAAGGTCGGCGGTTCGAATCCGCCCAGGTCCACTAGTGGGGATAGCTCCAGGTTAGTCCTGGGGCTATTTGTGTTGAAGGGACCATGACGGGGCGTTAAGAGAGTGTACGGTCCGGAACCCGCACCGCCGCGCCCTCATTACGCCCACGGACGGCGTACCCGGACCGGCTAAGCAGATTGCCCAAGATAGTCTGCCCTTCGTCACCCCCGCGAAAGCGGGGGTCCAGACCACGGCATGGTTCACGAGGGCGGGTAGATAGAGTTACAGTCTGATGCCAACGTCACCCCCGCGAAAGCGGGGGTCCAGACGTCCCCTCTCCTCGTGAGGCTGCTCCTTCACGCCAACGGGGGGACCCTGGATGCCCGATCAGGTCGGGCATGACGATCTAGAGAG
>JAJZQR010000392.1 GCA_021806765.1 Chloroflexota bacterium
CACGACCACAGAGAAGGTGATATGTACTGTCATGCTGAGCGCAGCGAAGCATCTCCCCGTGGCGAGAGGAGATCCTTCGCTATCGCTCAGGATGACACCTGTCAGAACCATCGTGGCGGAGTACTAGTCGGTCTACTGGGGTCGCACGGTCTCGGAAATCGACAGGGGTGAGGAATTCGGCTTCACCTATGTTCGTTGCATAAACTCAGACCGCATCCCAGAAGAGTGGTTCGATGAAGGCTTCGACTGGCAGCTGTACAACTGCCTGCAGTTGAACGATGCTACCGAGGATGGAGGTCAACCGGGATTCCGGTTGGTGACGCAAGTTCCTGCCGGTTCGGTACGCACAATGCTTGACAAGAGTGCATAACTTGATTACCATCGTGAGCGTAGAAGTCCCCAGTCACTTCGGCGGCTGGGTTAGGGACCGCTCGCAAGAGCGGTCCCTGTCTGTTTGGTGACCGATGAAGACGTTCGTCTATGTCGATGGCTTCAATCTGTACTACGCTATCCGTAGGACTCCCTACAAGTGGCTGGAACTCGCCGCGCTGTGTCGGCGCATCCTACCCTCGCATGACATCGTACGGATAAAGTACTTCACGGCCCGTGTGCATCCCCGGCCACAGGATCCCGGCCAGGGCATCCGCCAGGCCTCGTATCTGCGAGCACTGCAGACGATCCCCAATCTAGAGATCCACGAGGGCCACTTTGTCTCCCATAGGAAGTGGTCTACTTTGGCCCCGGCGGAGGCGGAACAGACCAGCCTGGCCCGAATGGCCAACGACGGAACCTGGGAGTTCCTTCCCGTGCCGGAGGGGGCCAACCGAGCCTATGTCTGGCGAACAGACGAGAAAGGCTCGGATGTAAACCTCGCGTCTCACCTGCTTCGAGATGGCTTCCGGCACGAATACGAGCTCGCAGTGGTCATCTCCAACGATTCGGACCTCGCGGGGCCTATTCGGATGGTTCGGCTGGAGTTGGATGTCCCTGTGGGAGTCTTGAACCCGCACACCCGGTACCCAAGCGGTGAACTCCACGAGGTGGCCGCCTTTCAGCTTCCCATCTGGCCCCGGTCTCTCAAGGCCTGCCAGTTCCCATCACACCTACAGGATGCTATCGGTACCTTTCACAAGCCTCCCGAGTGGTGAGACTTCTACGCTGGAAGGAAAGAACAGCTGCCGTGCTCAAGCCGAGCAGAGAGCCGCCGGTGGCTCCCAACGGCTCCCACCTCCCCCCTCCGCTTCCAAGCACACGAAATGGTGGCGACTTTCCACACAGCCAGGGCCGGAACTACACCGAGTAACGAGCCATGCCGGAGGCAATCCGGCGTGGCTCGTTACTTAGTACCCTGAGTAGTACCTGGTTTCGATGCATTGGGGCGGTGTCCACTTCCATACTACGCGGGAATGGGGTTGCGTAGGAGGATAGGATATGGACGGAGTGACACTGAAGCAGCGGGTGGCGCACGAGATAGACGCCCTGGCCGCTGAGCTACACGAGATCAGCATGGAGATCCATTCACATCCCGAGGTGGGCTACGAGGAGAAGGAGGCCTGCCGGCTGCTCTCCGACCGTCTGGAGCAGGCAGGTTTTCAGGTAGAGCGGGGCATCGCGGGGCTTGAGACCGCATTTCTGGCCCGTCATCCCGGCCGGACCCGAGGGCCCAAGGTGGCCATCCTGGCGGAGTACGATGCCCTTCCCGGCCTCGGGCACGCCTGCGGCCACAATCTCATAGCCACCGCGGCTCTGGGTGCGGCCCTGGGACTGAAGGGGCTCATGGACTCCATCGATGGATCGCTGATGGTGGTGGGGTCGCCAGCCGAGGAGAAGGTAGGGGGGAAGATCCCCATCGTCGAGAGCGGACTGTTCGAGGGGACGGCCGCCGCGCTGATGGTCCACCCCCGGGGTGATACCCAGTTGGGCAGGCTCTTCCTCGCCACCACCAACATGAGCATGGTTTTCCACGGGAAGTCCAGCCACGCCGCCGCGGCTCCCGATCAAGGGATCAACGCCCTGGACGGCTGCATCGCCACCTTCAACGGCACCAACGCCCTGAAGAAGCACCTTCGGGACGACGTGCGGCTGCATGGGGTGATCCTGGAGGGAGGCACCGCGGCCAACATCGTCCCGGAACGGACCAGGGCCGTCTTCAGCATCAGGGCACGGGACCGGGCCTACCTGGAATCGGTGATAGCCAAGGTTAAGGCCTGCGCCGAGGCCGGGGCCACGATGTCGGGCTGCACCGTCGAGGTGACGATGGAGCCCGTCTGCGCGGAGATGAACTTCAACCGGACCCTGAGCGAGGCCTTTGGACAGAACGCGGAGATCCTCGGGCACAAGGTGCTGCCCCTGACGCTGACTGTCGGGGGGGGGCTCCACCGACATGGGGAACGTGAGCCAGGTGGTGCCGGCCATTCACCCTTTCCTCAAGATCGGGGATTCCAGCCTGACACCCCACACACGGGAGTTCCTGGAGGCAGCCCGGACGGAGGAAGCTCAGCGATACCTGCTGGACAGCGCCAAGATGCTGGCGATGACGGCCATCGACGTGTGGACGGATAGGGATCTGCTGCGCCGGGTCCGGGAGGAGTTCGAGCACTCCAGGAAGTAGCGGGCAGCGGGCCGGCGGGAGTCGCGGGCGCCCCCTAGCCCGCGGCCGGCTCGTGGCCGGCCCTCTGCTCGGCCTCGGGTCCTGCCGCGGGCCCCTCGGTCACCGCCATGGCGATACCCACCGCCGTGGCCCCCGCCACCAGTCCGGCGATCCAGGCCGGGACGCGGATGCCGAAGAGGTGATCCAGCGACAGCCCGCCGGGGCCGGTCAACAGCAACGTCGTTGCCGCCGCCATGTCGGTCACGGGCAGCTCAGCGCCCCCCTCGGTCACCCAGATGGGCCTCCCCCAGTGGACCCTTCTGATAGCCGTGGCCATGGGCGCCATCATGACGATCGGACCAAGGGGGTGGAACAGGCCGAGGGCCGTCAGCAACCCTCCACCGAACTCCCCTGCCCCTGCCGCCGGGGCCCATCGGCGGCCCGGCCTCAGCCCCAGGGATTCCAGCCAGCCGGCCGTGCCGGCCAGCCCGTATCCGCCGAACCAGCCGAACAGCTTCTGGCTGCCGTGGCCGGCCAGCAATCCCCCCGTCACCAGTCGCAGGACCAACAGACCGAGATCCCTCAGCATGAGAATCCTCCCCTCCCGAGTGTCGCGCTCGCTGGGAGGATTCACCGCAACAAAGATGCCACCCGCCAGGCTCCTTGGACCTATTGGACGTTCCAGCTTATGGGTGAAGGCCCCCAGGATAAGACTCCGAGGGCCTTCACGCTCGACGGGAGAAATGCTCGGCCCTTACTCTGACTCCAAAGGGTAACCGCCGTGGCTTCGTGCAGCTTCGAAGAGAGCCAGCACGTTCTCTACCGGAACGTCCGGCATGATGTTGTGTACGACGGCCAGGATGTAGCCCCCGCCCCGACCGAATACGCGAGCCCTGTGCTTGACTTCGCGCATCACGTCCTCCGGGTTGCCGCCCGTCATGCACTGCTGCTGGTCGATCCCGCCGTGGAAGACCAACCGATCACCGAAGGCTTCCTTCAGGCGGGCGGACTCCATCCCCTCGGCCAGGGGCTGGACCGGGTTAAGTATTTGCACGCCGATCTCTATCAGGTCAGGGATCACCGGGGCAATGGAGCCACAGGAGTGATAGAAGATCGTCGCCCGTGTCTTCTGTTTGATCAACGAGAACAGCCGGGCCTCCATGGGCTTGATCATCTCCCTGTACATGGCCGGCGACATCAGCATAGAGCGCTGCGTTCCCAGATCGTCACTGGTCACCACGATCTGAACGTGGTCGCCTACCAGAGATAGGAAGCGGTCGTAGATGGCCAGGTGGAACTGGAGGACCTTCTCCATCAGCCGATTGGCGAACTCCCTGTCCACCGCCAGATCGATCATGAACTGCGCCATACCACGCAGGAAGGTGGAGCTCATGAACACACCGTAAGCAGGGACCGGTTGGGCAGCTACCACCGCGTAATCCGTCTCCTGGGCAAGCCGCTGGGCCTCCTCCCTCACGCCGGCGAAACGGCCCTCGTCCAATGGGTCCGGCCAGGGATAGCTCTCAAGATCCTCCAGGGTGGCATTGGCGAGAGGGTTTCCTATCGGGCTCCAGTAGGGACCCTCCTTCACCCAGGTCACCCCCCACTCGTCGGAATAGCTCCAATCGGGGTTCCTTCTCTCGAGGGATCTGATGGCGTCCTGCAGTTGCGCCCGGCGAAAATCGACGCCTAGCCGTTGCAGCAATCGCTCGTCAAAGGGCACCACTTCCCCTCGATGGTTGAAGCGAGTCGCGGGATCGACCTGAAGGCCGAAGTGAGCCATCAGCCTACGGTAGACGCC
>JAJZQR010000393.1 GCA_021806765.1 Chloroflexota bacterium
CAGGATGCACTCGGCGCCCAGTTCCCGGAGTTCGTCCGGGCTCAGCGTCTTGACCGTGGCCTGGGTCCCCACCGGCATGAAGGCCGGGGTGTGCACGAGACCGTGGGGGGTGGAGAGAACCCCCGCCCTCGCCGCGCTGCCTGCGCATCGGCCTTCGATGGTGAAGTCAAACACCTGCAGGATCCTTGGGTGCAGCCGGAATTCTGTGTCCGGCAAATATGGCGGCGCGGGGCCAATCGGCCCCGCGCTGCGGCTTCTGTGCTCTGTATTGTACCATGTCTCGTCCGGTATCGGACTGAGAGGTAGGGGCGAACGGCCGTTCGCCCCTACACTGTCCTCTCGAGTTCGTGCGTCTACCGCTACTGGCCAGGCTGCGGCTGGTCGTACTGGTACAGGTTGTACTTATTCATCAAGTTGATCAGCTTGGTGGCGTAGGCCGGGTCGGTGGCGTAACCGGCCGCCCGGATCCGCCGGGCGAACTCCTGGGGGTCATTCGTCACCTTGAAAGCCGCGGCGTACCTGGCATTGTCGGCCAGGAAACGACCGTGATCCATGACGGACTCGTAAAGGTTGTGGTAGGCCTTGAAGGCGTCGTTGACGGTCACGTTGGCGCCACTGATCACTTCCCACGTATTCATGTTGATCACGCCGGCGGGTCCGGGCCCCTTGCTTGCCTTGATGCCGAAGTAGTTCTGGCCCTTCGTGGCGAGAAGGCTCTGTCCCCAGTCCGACTCCAGGATCGCCTGGGCGATGGTCACAGAGGCGGGAGTCCCGCTGTCCTGCTGGGAGGCCTGAGCGGCCTCGGCGACCGCGGCGATGAACTTGTCGTGGGTCGAGATGTCGGGTGTGGGCCTGGAGCCGCCCCGACTGGAGGTCGTGGCCCTGGAGGACGCCGAAGGCGCGGGCGCGGAAGCCGGTTGGCCGGTCTGAGCGTTGTCGGTGTTCTGTGGGGACTGAGGGTTGGCCGCCTGCTGGCTCGAGTTGGACGCGCTACCCTGGTCCTGTTGGTTCGGCCTGTTTAGCTTGAAGAGGGACGAAGCGTCCGCACTCAACTGGGGATTGGGCTGCCACGACTGGCTATCGTTGGCAGATGCAGCCGGAGGTGCCGCCTGAACGGCGTCCGAGGTGAATCCCTGGGCGTAGGCGGGGGTCTCCCAGGGGACAGGCAAGACGATCGAACTCAGGGCAAGCAAACCCGACAGGAGTCCAATAACCCCTCCGCGAAGCCCCGCGCTGCGAAGGCGATGCCCAAGGTTTACCAGTTCAGTTCTGTCTACAGTCAGGTGCAGAATGCGTGACCCCGTGGCCAGGCGGTAGTCTGCGTCGCTGTCGCTTGCTCTGGAATCGGGCTGTACCGACCCATGCCGACGTAACATGGCGAGACTCCTACTAGTCGCGGCACTGCAGGACCGGGGGCGTAGGGTTGCAGCACGCGGCGGAGAGATGGTATTGATGGGGCGCCAGAAACAGAGCGGCCCCTTGCAGATGTTCCACTGGATTCGCGAGGGAAGTGAGAACCAGGGTGACGGGCTTGTCAGACCAGCCCGGACTCCGCCGGGCTCGCCCCCTTGTGAAAGCCGTCACATGACTGATGCCCAAGTATAAACAGCGCTATCCGAAAAGTGCAAGGGGACTTGACGTAAAATGTCTGTAAATAGGACTATATGGCTATTAGCGCCGGCAAGTGGAAGTGGATGCAGGTAGGGCCGACCTGCCGGTGCATAGGGGAGGAAAGAGGAATGCAGGAGGATGAACGCCAGGTGGCCGTGGGCGGGGCGCAGTACCGGCGGGCAGGGTGCCTGCTGGCGCCCTTCATACCCTTGAGAGCGGCCGGCGCCCTGGTGGTGACGACCAGGAGGGTCATCTTCGACCCGATACTCCACTACAAGCTGGTAACCCGAAAGTTCGACCTCGACCTGTCAGAGGTGAGCGAGGCCGAGGCCACGGGCAGCGACGTGCAGCTCAACGTCTGGGAGTTGGTGTCTCTGGGCAAGACTCTCAGCCTGAAGATGCGAGACGGCGTCACCTACAGCTTCCGGTCGATGCAGGCGGACGAACTGGCCCAGGCGATCAACGGGTTGATTCGGCGCCGCAAGGGCTAGGGCGGCCCCTTTGTGTTATGATTCCCCTATCTTCAGAGGGGATAAGGTGCGGTGAACGACAGGTTGGTGTCGCCCAACGTGGGAGAGACGGAGCAGGCGATCGAGACTAGCCTTCGGCCGAAGAAGCTGGAGGACTACATCGGGCAGGACAAGGTCAAGGAGAACTTGCGCATCTTCCTGCAGGCTGCCAGGGCTCGCGAAGATGCCCTGGAGCACGTCTTGATCTATGGCCCGCCCGGCCTCGGGAAGACTACCCTCGCCAACATCATCGCCGCCGAGATGCAGGTCAACATCCGCACCACCTCCGGGCCGGCCATCGAGCACCAGGGGGACCTGGCGGCGATCCTGACCAACATGCGGAAGGGCGACGTCCTTTTCATCGACGAGATCCACCGGCTGAGCCGCGTGGTGGAGGAGGCCCTCTACCCGGCCATGGAGGATTTCGTCTGGGACATGATCGTCGGCAAGGGGCCCACCGCTCGCAGCCTGCGGCTCAGCCTCCAGAAGTTCACCATCATCGGGGCAACCACTCGGATGGCCATGCTCAGCTCCCCCCTCAGGGATCGCTTCGGGGCCGTCTACCGGCTGGAGTTCTACGACCAGGAAGCCATCAACAAGATCGTGACCCGTTCCGCCCGCATTCTGGGGGTGAAGGTCGAAGCCGATGGCGTCTCGGAGATAGCCCGCCGCTCCCGGGGCACTCCCCGGGTGGCCAACCGGCTGCTACGGCGGGTGCGCGACTTCGCCCAGGTGATGGCCGACGGGGTCATCACTCGGGCGGTAGCCGACGAGGCCTTGCGACGGCTGGAAGTGGACCACCTGGGGCTGGACGAGGCGGATCGCGCGGTGCTGCGAGCCATCATCGAGAAGTTCGATGGGGGGCCGGTGGGGATCGAGACCATCGCAGCGGCCACCAACGAGGACGCCGACACGGTGATGGACGTGTACGAGCCCTACCTGCTGCAGCTGGGTTTCATCGCCCGGACTCCCAGAGGCCGGGTGGCGACCCGTCTTGCCTATGCGCACCTGGGCATCGAGCCGAGACCAGACCAGGCCCGCCTCCTGTAACCTAAGCCTGTTCTTAGGCGGCTTCAGACACTAGCTTATGCGAACATCTGACTTCGATTACTACCTGCCCGAAGAGTTGATCGCCCAGAGCCCCGCGGAACCGCGGGACTCTTCGCGTTTGCTGGTCTTGAACCGGACCACGGAGAGCCTGGAGCACAGGGCTTTCCGCGATCTGGTGGAGTACCTGCGCCCCGGCGACCTGCTGATCGCCAACCGGAGCCGGGTTATCCCCGCCCGGCTGCTGGGGGTGAAGGAATCCACCGGCACCCCGGTGGAGATGCTGCTACTGAGGCCTGCGCCTGGGGCCTCCTCCATCGACGAGTGGGAGGTGCTGCTGAAGCCCGCCCGCCGGCTGAAGGAGGGGGCACGGATCGCCTTCGGCCAGGGCGACCTGGCGGCCACGGTGCTCTCCATCAACGGCCTGGGGGTGAGGAAGGTCCGGCTGGAGTCCCGGGAGCCGCTGGACCAGGTGGTGGACCGGCTCGGACGCGCCCCCTTGCCCCCCTACATTCACGGCTACACCGGCGACCCCGAGCGGTACCAGACGGTCTACTCCGACACCCGGGGTTCCGCCGCGGCCCCTACCGCTGGACTCCACTTCACTCGGGAGCTGATGGACCGCATCAGGCAGATGGGGGTCCAGATCGGCTTCGTCACCCTGCACATCGGGATCGACACCTTCCGGCCGGTGCAGGAAGAGGACCCGACCCAGCACCCGATGCACCGGGAGTACTACGAGGTCTCTGAGGAGGTGGCTGCCCGGGTGGATGCCGCCAAACGGGAGGGTCGCCGGGTGATCGCCGTGGGGACCACCACCGTGCGGGTGCTGGAGAGCGCCGGAGTGGAGGGCGACCCGCCTCGCCTGCGGGTTGGCTCCGGCTGGACCGAGCTGTTCATCTACCCGGGCTATCGCTTCAAGATAGTCGACGCCCTGGTGACCAACTTCCACCTTCCCCGCTCCACCCTGGTAATGCTGGTGAGCGCCCTGGCCGGGCGCGACAACCTGCTGCGGGCCTACCGCGAGGCCGTGGAGCAGCACTACCGCTTCTACAGCTTCGGCGACGCGATGCTGATCGGCTAAAAGTACTACTACTGAAATTGCACCATAAGGGAGCGTCTTGGCGACGGCCGCAGGAAGGAATCCTTTGTAGGGGTGGGGCACCCCATCGTCATTCCCGCGAAAGCGGGAATCCATTAACCACGCCGGGAGGCTGGATTC
>JAJZQR010000394.1 GCA_021806765.1 Chloroflexota bacterium
CGGCGGTGACGGCCCCAAACTTCTTCGTCACGTGGTCCAACACTACCTGTGCCATGTCTGCCTCCCGTTATCCCTTCACCGCCCCCGCCGTTAGGCCGGAGACGTAGTTCTCGACGAAGAAGGAGTAAATCACTGCCACGGGCACCGATCCCAGCAGGCCGGCAGCCATCAGGGAGCCCCACTGGTAGACGTCGGCCTTGATGAGATCGCTGACCGTGCCCACCGGGATGGTCTTCATGGTTCCCGAGGCCATGAAGATCAGGGCGTACAGGAACTCGTTCCAGGACAGGGTAAAGGAGAAAATTCCCGCCGACAGTATCCCAGGGATCGCCAGCGGCAGGACGATGGAGACCATTGCCCGCAGCCGGCTGGCCCCATCAATCATAGCACACTCTTCGAGTTCGCGGGGTATCGTGCGAAAGTAGCCCATCAGGATCCACCCGCCGAAGGGGATCAGGAAGGTCGGATAGGTGAGGATCAGCGCCCAGTAGGTGTTGTAGAGGTGCAGTTGGTTGATGACCTGCGCCAGCGGCAGGAAGAGCAGGGTCGGCGGGACCAGGTAGGCCAGGAAGATGGCGATCCCCATGAAGTTGGCCCCCGGGAAGCGTAGCCTGCCCAGCGAATAGCCGATCAAGATGCTGCAGAACAGCGAAAGGAAGGTCGAGGCGAAGGTCACGATGGTGGTGTTGATGGTCCAGCTGACGAAGGCAGTATCCTGGAACAGGTAGAGGTAGTTCTCCAGGGTCGCGTTCCAGGGGAAGAAGGGGTTCATGCTTCGGTCGAACAGGTCAGGGTTCGGCCTCAGGGACACGACCAGCATCCAGTAGAAGGGGAACAGCAACAATATGCCGAACAGCGTGAGCGGCAGGTACAGCAGCAGGAACCGGCGCAGCCGTCCGCGACCACCGACCATCACCTAGTCTCCTTTCCTCAGGAATATCAGCAGCACCGCGGCAAAGATGGCCAGGAAGGGGAACATGTAGAGGGAGATGGCCGCGCCCTGTCCGATGCTGGTAGCGTTGAGTCCGATCTGGTACGCGTAGGTGCCGAAGACGTGGGTCGAGTTGGCCGGCCCACCCTTGGTCAGGACGTAGATCAGCTGGAAGTCGGCGAAGGTCCAGATGATGGAGAAGAGGGTGGCGATGAGGGTCACGCCCCTTATCACCGGTATGGTCACTGCCCAGAAGCGCTGCCAGGGACCGGCGCCGTCGATGGCCGCCGCCTCATGCAGCTCCTGGGGGACGGCCTGCAACCCTGCCAGGATAGACACAGCGAAGAATGGTATCCCACGCCACACGTTGGCTATGATGAGGGCGCCCATGGCCAGCGTCGGGTTCCCCAGCCATGGGATGTTACCCTGGACCAGCCCCCACGACCGGGCCAGCCAGGATAGGGGGCTCAGCACACCGTCGAAGATCATAAGCCACGCCAGGCTGCTGAGGGCGGTGGGCACGATCCAGGGGAGCAACAGGCCGGCGCGCAGGCTGTTTCGCAGGGGAAACTGCTGGTTGAGCAGGAGCGCCAGGCCGAGCCCCAAGACCAGTTTGAAGGGCACCGTGCTGAAGGCATAGACGAAGGTGTTCTGGACCGTTTGGCGAAAGATGCTGTCGTTGAATAGCAGGTTGCCGAAGTTGGTCGCGCCAACGAACCGGCCCATGACACCGATCATGCTGTTGGTCATCGACAGCCAGATGCCCAGGAAGAAGGGGTAGGCGATAAAGACCAGAAGGATCAGGGTGCCCGGCACCATCAGCAGATAGCCCAGCGGCCGCTCCCGATCCAGCAGCTCTAGGGGTCGCCGCCAGAGGGGCGCTCGGGCCAAAGCGGCTTCGGCGAAGGAGTGCTGCCCAACCGTGCTCATACTGTGACCTCGTATCGTGATAGAACGGTGCGCGGGGTGTCCGCCCAGGGCCGCCCCCGACAGACCCTGGATAGCCCTGGAGGGCAGAAGGGGGAGCGCGGTGTGCGCTCCCCCCCAATCGACTTATCCTCCGTAAACCTGCTTCAGCTGCTCCTCGCCCCACTTGATCGCACCGGCGGCATCGCCGCTGGTGACGGCCTTCGAGAAGGTATCCACGACGATGTACTTGGAGTTGGCCAGAGCCGCCTTCTGGTTCAGGTCGCCGGCGTACCCGATGTTCCGGCCGAACTGAGCCTCACGCCCAAAGGCAGCCAGCTTCGGATCCTTGGTCCACATCGGATCCTTCTCCCATCGCTTGGTGGGGGGAAGCTGATAGACCCCCTGGATGTGGATCCACTCATCGAAGCGCGCGGGGTCGGACCACCACTTGAGGAACTCCTTCGCCGCGCTGGCGTTCTTGGAGCCCTTCAGGATCCCGAAGGAGTGGCCGCCCAACTGGTAGAAGCGGCCCGCGGGCCCCTTGGGCTGGTCGGCGTGGTCCATGTCCTCGGCGATCTTCGGAGCGTCCTTCTTGGCAGCCTCGTAGATGCTGGAGCCGTTGAAGGTGATTGAGATCTGGTCCGAAAGGAAGGCGCGGTTGTTGGCGCTGTCGTCCCACTGGAGCCCGGTCTCGTCGTAGCAGTCCTTCCAGGCCTGGATGAACCGCTTCATGGCATCCACGAACTCGGGGGTGTTGAACTTGACGGTCTTGCCGTCCTCCGCCACCTCCATGGCGCCGTAGGACCACATGTAGGGATACACGAAGCCCACCGGGTCTCCGGTGCTGTGGCCGATGGACTGGCCGATCGGCTTGCCCATCGCCTTCAGCTTCTTGCCCACGGTAAACAGCTCTTCCCAGCTGTCGGGGAACTTCTCGGCGCCCGCCTGCTTCAGGTAGCTTATGCGGTAGTTGATAGAGGCGTTGGTGGTACCTGTGGGAAGGGACAGATACTTGCCGCCAACCTTGATGCCCTTAGTGACCCATCCGTAGTAGCCGCCCTCCTTCTTGTCGATGGCTTCGGCCACGTCGGTCACGTCCAGCATGTTGTCGGCGTACAGGGAGGCCCAACCGGGCCACAGGTGGAACATATCTCCACCCGCCCCGGCCTGGATGGAGGCCGCGATCTTCGCCTGCAGGTCCGGCCAGTTCAGGAAGTCGGCGCTCACGGTCACGCCGTTCTCCTTGCCCCACTGCTGGATCTGGCTCGTGAACAGCTTTTGGGCGTCGGGCACGAAGTAGGTGCCACCCAGGAAGGCCACGGTAGCACCCTTCAGGACGGCAGGCGCCGAGGTAGGTGCCGCAGCGGCCGGCTTTTGTCCGGATGCAGCCGGCGCTTGAGTGGGCGCGGCGGGAGCCCCGCTGCTGCAGGCCGCCACCGCGACGGAGGCGGCACTAGCCCCCAGGGCTATCAGCAGTTCCCGACGAGTTAGACGCAGTCTGTCCTTGCCCTCGTTGACATTCTCCATTCGCGTCCCCTTTTCTAGCCAGCCCTCGGGTTCAGTTCCTCGGGCTGGACAAGCTGCACTGCGCCGTTCCGGCGGTCTCCACAGAAAAAGAGAGAGCCCCCACGACTCATGGAGGTCCTCTCTGACCTGAAGCGACGTCGTCGTACCGTTTCGGTTCACGAAGCCCCGATCGGTTCACTGCTTTGCTCTCCGAGTAATCCTTGGCTAGGGGCCCGCGCTACGTCGAGGGAACCGTGACCGTCGGATCATCCCGAACGGCACCAAGGAAACGGGTAAACCAGTGGGCCGGGACCGAGTGAGAAACCGTGACTGTATGCAGATGGGTTCGCGGTGATCAGATCTTCGATTGTCATCATAGGGGGAACATTCAGAAAAGGCAAGGGTCTGCGCAGACGGCGGTGCCCGCCAGCGACCGATGGTGGCCGCCGTCGACCTGACCAAGGTGACGTACGGCGCCATCCGGGGCATGATGCAGAGCCTCGGCGATCCGCGCATGGCAGCCTTTTGGCTCTACGGCCTGCACTCTGCTATAATATGGTATGACCGAGAAGAATGAGAGAGTATACGCTACCAACCGAAAGGCCTTTCACGACTACCACATCCTGGAGACGGTAGAGGCCGGACTGGCCCTCACCGGCACGGAGGTGAAGTCGGTGCGTGAGGGCAAAGTCAACCTGAGGGACAGCTACGCCAAGGTCAAGGATGGTGAGCTCTGGCTGTACAACAGCTTCGTCGCCACCTACGACCAGGGCAACCGGTTCAACCACGAGACCGGAAGGCCGAGGAAGTTGCTGCTCCACAAGGGCGAGATCGCTCGGCTGGCAGGTCTCTCTCAGGAAGCGGGCAAGACCTTGGTGGCTTTGAAGGTGTACGACCGGAAGGGTCACATCAAGGTCGAGATCGGACTGGCGCGCGGCAAGAAGGAATACGACAAGCGGGAGACACTCGCCCGCAAGGAAGCCGAGAGGGAGGTAGAGAGAGCCCTCAAGGATGCCGTTCGCCAGTAGGAGCGACCAGGGA
>JAJZQR010000395.1 GCA_021806765.1 Chloroflexota bacterium
AAGCGCCGCGATTATACCATCTACTGTGAGGATTACAAGGTACTGATAATCACAGGCTAATCCAGGATCCTCTTCGCGACGCATTGCGGTACCCTCAACGCAGCAGCACGGCGATCCTGGGACGGCTGGCGATGTCGATCACCAACAGGGTCAAGGGCTTCGCCAGGGAGTCCAGCTTGAACTTCTCTCCCTCCACCTGCAGAGTCTGCGATATCGTAGAGGCCACCCACACCCGCATGACGGGGATGTCTCTGGACATGTTGACGATCCGGAACCTCTCGTGCTCCTTGTCGAAGACATAATCGCCGTCCAGAACGTCCGAGGGAAGACCCACGCCCAGCATGTCGTAGTCGGTTTCCCGGACTACCAGATGGCCGTTGGGAGCCATTTCCAGGATCTCGTCCACCGGCCGCTTCTGGATGGAATGGACGTAGGTGTAGGTCATCCTATCCCCCAGGGTTATGGGTATCACCTTCACCAGAGGCCCATTCTCACCGGCATGGATCTCCAGGACAGGGGCCGGCCACAGGGCCCAGAGCAGAAGAGCCACTGCAGCGACAGCCGCAAGGAGGATTCCGAGAGGCAATCGACGGCCGTGGATGGGGACCGAGCCGAGCCTTTGAACGAACGAACGCAGCGATCGCAAGGGAAAGAGTCCTTCCAGATGGCGTTCGCCCAGGCGACCCACGGCAGCAACGGGTCGCCTGGGACTGTATCGACCATGTAGAGACGCGATATATCGCGTCTCTACCAATACGTCTCTACTTGAAGAACCTGTACTTGTCCATACCACCACGGAGATCGAAAAGGGCCGCGCCTCACCCGCCAGCCGGCGAGCCTGGCGCAGCCCCATATTGCCTGCTGCAACGCCGGAGATGCTGCCGGCCCTCCGACGTTGCACGCTATCGCCTAGGATGTGGGAACGTGACGACGCGCCTCGGTAGAGACGCGATATATCGCGTCTCTACTTCAGGACGCCGATCTCCTTGTAGTACCTCTCGGCGCCGGGGTGCCACGGGATGGTGACGCCCTTCACCGCCGACTCCTTGGAGAGATCCTTGCCCTTGGCGTGGGCTTGAGCCAGATCCGGCTGCTTCTCGATCAGGGTCTTGGTCATCCAGTAGACCAGATCGGGGTCCAGATCGGACCGCGCCACCAGGCAGGACTGCACCGCGATGGTGGGAATGTCCTTGTCAAGGCCTTTGTAGGTGCCACCCGGGATCTTGGTGGTCACGAAGAACTTGTACTTGTCCATCACCTTCTTCGCCACGTCGCCGTCGATGGGCAGGACGTTGACGCCCATGGCCGTGGTCACGTCGGTGATGGCCGACAGGGGCGCGCCGCTGGTGACGAAGAAGCCGTCCACCTGGCGATCCTTCATGGCCGCCGCCGCCTCGGCGTTGGACAGGAAGAGGGCCTTGCTGAAGTCTTTGTAGGTGAGCCCGTTGGCCTCGACGATCTGGCGAGTGTTGGCCTCGCTACCGGAGGCGGCCGGACCGACGACGATCCGCTTCCCCTTGAGATCGGCGAAGGTCTTGATGTCGGGGGTCACCGTCCACTGGACCAACTCAGGATAGAGCATCGCGACTGCCTGGAAATTGGTCGTCTTCTCCTTGAACATCTCGGTGCCGTTGTAGGCATAATCCGCGATGTCGTTCTGGATCAGCGCCAACTCCACCTGCTTGTTGCCCAGCAACCGGATGTTCTCCACCGACGCGCCGGTGGCCTCGGCGGTCACGGTCACGCCCTTGAGGTACTTGCCCCACAGGCCAGCCATAGCACCGCCGAAGGGATAGTAGGTGCCGGCCGTGCCGCCCGTGGCCATGGACATCTTGTAGTCCTTGGTCAGCGCGGGAACGGCGGCCGCCGGCGCTGCGGCTTGGGCTGCGGGAGCCGTCGTAGCTGCGGCTGCGGGGGCCGCGGCCGCCTTGGTCGGTTCGGCGGCGGGCTTGGCCGGGGTCTGGGTGGGAGCGGGCGCAGCCCCTCCGCTGCAAGCCGTGGCTGCGAGGGCAACCGCCAGTAGTGCCAGCCAGAGGTAACGCAGAACAGGTAGCCTTCTCATGTGACTCCTTTCCTCCTCAATAGTTCTGGAGAGGGAATAGTCCGTACGGATGGTAGCCACCGGGAAAGCCCGAGAGAGATCCACCTCCCTTCCAACCTTGACTTGCTCCATGCTCGGCTACAGCTTGGTGCCAAGGACTCGTGTCTGCTGGAAACCCAGCAGGTACCCGTCGTAGACGCCTGAGTGGCGCCTTCTAGGCGAGGTTGAGTTGCCTGCGCAGGTCAGCGTTGACCCACAGCGATAACGCGAGCGGCGGTGCTGGCGATGGCTGGTAATCGAATAGCAGGGTAAGGGCACGGTGGTCGCCGCAGGGGGTGAAGCAATCCAGCGGGGTATGCTGCCAGTCAATGCAGCTGTAGATATCCATCCACCCTGGATGAACATCCCCCTTCTATTGATCCAGTTTAGTGAGGGGCCACTCTCTTGTCAATATGAAAAGGAAACCGGGAAACCGACTCGTTGCAAAAAGGATGGAATCAGCAGGGAGGCCGGACTCCGACACGAATCTGGCGGCGGGGGCAAGCCCCCACCCTACCTCAAACGGATTCGGTCCACCTTAAGCGTACAGGTCCGCCCGGTTCATGGGCAGATGGGCCCGCCCGTCGCCGTCCGGCTTGCTCAACAGCGCCTGGTGGATGCTTAACCTGGCCGTGTTGAAGGCATGGGCACACCCTGCCATGTAGAGGCGCCATACCCGATAGGTCCTCTCGTCCACCTGCCGCAGCGCCTCCTCCCGGTTCGCCTCCAACCGCCGGATCCAGTGGCGCAAGGTCAGGGCGTAGTGCTCCCGAAGGCTCTCGGCGTCCCGCACCTCGAAACCGGCTCGCTCGGCCGGGGCCAGATTCTCGGCCAGAGACATCAACTCCCCATCCGGGAAGACGTACTTACGGATGAAACTCCCCCGCTGGAAGACGTAGCGATCCAGGGGATTGAAGGCTCCGGGATCCCTGGCGGCGGAGGTGATCCCGTGGTTCAGGAAAAGGCCCCCCGGCTTCAGGGCGCGCCAGGCCGCGGCGAAGTATTCCAGCAACTTCTTGCGGCCCACGTGCTCCACCATCCCCACGCTGACGATCTTGTCGAAGGGGCCGTGGCGGCTCACGTCACGGTAATCCACCACCATCGCCCGGGCCCGGTCGGCCAGTCCAGCCTCCGCGATCCTCCGGTTTGCCAGATCCGCCTGGGGCTGGCTCAGGGTGATCCCCAGGGCCTGGACCCCGAACCTCTCCGCCGCGTACGTGATCAGACCACCCCAGCCGCACCCTATATCCAGCAACCGCTCGCCGGGCCTGAGCCTCAGCTTCCGGCAGGTGTGCTCCAGCTTCGCCTCCTGGGCAGCGTCCAGATCTTCCGTTCCCGTGGGGAAATAGGCGCAGGAGTAGATCATCCGGCGGCCCAGGAACAGTCTGAAGAAATCATTTCCGGCATCGTAGTGGTAGCTAACTGCCTTTCGGTCCCGCTCTTTCGAGTGCTCGGTGCCCCGCATCTCCGCGCGCTGTCTCCCCGAGGCCAGAGGGTTCCCCCCATGTCCGTTGCCCTGGGGCTTTCCGTCGGGCAGGGCCATCACCTGGCGGGCAAGGCCCACCAACTCCCCCAGCCCCATGGACAGCTTCTCGAAGACGTCGCCCAGCCGCATGGCCGCCAGAATGTCCCCCTCCAGGTCCCACTCGCCATCCAGATACGACTCTCCCAGGGAAAGCTCGTTGGGGGGTAGCAGCATCCGCCGCAGAGCAGTGGGACGATTCAACACCAGGGTGAAGCGGGTCTCCTCACCCGAGTCGGCAGAAACGACGGTACCATCCCACAATCGGAGGACGAAATCCCGCCTGCCGTAGCGAGCCAACACACGATTGAGAACGGCCAGGGTCGAGGCGGTGCCGTGGGGACTTCCAGCGGTTCCCGAGGGGTCAACCGGGGTCTTGGGTGTGGTTGTCGAAACTGCCATCTCTTCGCTCCTTTCCTCAAGTAGGGTGGGAGTCGCGAGGACGCACGATCGCGTCCCTCCTGGCTCCCCACGTGAGGGTCTCAGCTCGAAGCCAGGCCCAAAGAGGCAGCTTGTTTGATGACCATCATACTACGGTGCTGCAACCAGGTTGATGCAAGCCTCGTGCCGGATGGAAGAGAACCGTGGGAAGCCTCTTGTCAAAGACAATAGGGGCGACCAGGCGGTCACCCCTACAGTACTCTCAACTATTATCAGCCCGGAGTCGCTACCGAGAAGAACCTCGGGAGCTTCCGTCCCTGTCGTGATCGTTCTCGTTCATGTTGTTGTCGTTGGCATCGCCGCCGTCGTCCTGCCCGCCGGTGACCAGCGAC
>JAJZQR010000057.1 GCA_021806765.1 Chloroflexota bacterium
GAGAGGGATGCCGGGGACTCAGAGCAGTTCGAGAAGTGGTATGTGCATTGCGCTTGTGGTCGCTCCTCGAGCGAGAAAGGCTGGTTCTGATGGCTGAGGAGGTGCTCACAGTCCAAGAGGTGGCGGTGATGCTGAAGACGACCCCCGCCACCGTATACGCGTGGTGCCGAGCCGGGAAGCTGCCGGCCTTTAAGATCGGCCAGCAGTGGCGTATTCGGGCCCGGGCGCTGGAGGAGATGATGCGTCGCGGGAACCTACCAGAACCGGACGGGAGCGGCGACGACGGGAAAGAGTGACCATGAAGAAGGCGGTTTTCCTGGACCGAGACGGAACCCTGATCCGCAACCAACACTACGGCTGCGATCCCGACAGCATCGAGTTGCTGGAGGGGGTTCCCGAAGGTCTGGGGCTGTTGAAGGGTGCGGGATACAGTCTGGTGGTGGTGACCAACCAGAGCGGTATCGCCAGGGGCTACTTTACCGAGGAGCAGCTACGGTTGATGCATCGGCGGCTCGGCGAACTGCTAGAAGAGCAGGGGGCCGGGATCGATGGCTGGTACTACTGTCCCCACCACCCTGAGGGCGTGGTGCCCGAGTATGCCGTGGCCTGTGACTGCCGGAAGCCAGGATCGGGGATGGTGGTGCGGGCTTCCGCGGAGTTGGGGATCGACCCGTCGGTCTCCTGGCTTATCGGGGATATCCTGGACGACGTCGAGGCCGGCAAGCGAGCCGGAACACGAACGGTCCTGCTGGACGTGGGGGCGGAAGGCGAACCTGACCGGCCCGAACGGAGTCCCGACTATGTGGCCAGGAGTTTCCTGGAGGCGGTCCGGTACATCCTGACCAGCGACCAAAGGGATGCAGGGCGGGGCACAGGGCCCCGCCGCCACTCCGAGCCGGGAGATCGGGCGGCAGGGCAGAGCGCCCTGCCCTACGTCTTGCGCCAGCCGGGACGGCAGAGCGTCCCTCCCCACGTCTTGCGCCAGCCGGGAGGGCGTAGCCGTGGATAGCCGCTGGATGGATGCCCGCAACCTGCTGCTGGTGCGGCTGGACAACCTGGGGGACGTGCTGCTGTGCACCCCGGCTTTCCATGCCGTGCGGGACACCCTGCCGGGGGCCAGGCTCACCCTGCTGGCCAGCCCGGTGGGTGCCCAGGTGGCGGAGCTAAACCCGGACCTGGACGACGTCATAGTCTACCAGGCGCCGTGGATGGACGCCTGGGGGCGTCTACCCCAGGACAGCGGACGGGAGCAGGGGATGGTTCAGCTGTTGAAGGAACGCGGCTTCGATGGGGCCATCATCTTCACCAGCTTCCACCAGAGTCCCCTGCCGGCTGCCTATCTTGCCTACCTGGCGGACATTCCCCTGCGGCTGGGGGCCTCCATCGACGGCTCGGGCTCGCTGCTTACCACCCGACACAAGCATCCGGAGAAGCCTCTGATGCACGAGGTGGAGCGGGCGCTGGACCTGGTCGGAGCCGAGGGTTTCCGTGCTTCCGATCTGCGTCTGGTGCTGCGGGTTGCCCCGGAGGACCGGTCGGCCATGCGCGGCCGGCTGAACGTCGCGGGCGTTTCCGAGGACAGACCGCTGGTGGTGGTGCACCCCGGCTGCAGCATGCCGGCCCGAACCTACCCCTGGGAGATGTTCGCCCAGGCGGCCGACCTGATGGCGGGCAAAATGGGGTACCAGGTGGTGTTGACGGGGGATGCTCGCGAGGTCGAACTCGCGGAGCGGGTTCGAGGCAGGTTGGGCCACCGGGCCGTCTCCTTGGCCGGTCAGGCCACCTTCCGTGAGTTCGCGGCCCTGCTCTCCCTGGCGGACGTGGTGGTGACCAACAACACTGGCCCCGCCCACGTGGCCGCGGCGGTAAAGACGCCGGTGGTCGACCTCTTCGCCCTCACCAATCCCCCCGAGCAGTGGAGGCCATGGGGAGTACCCCACCGGCTGCTGCACAAGGAGGTGCCATGCGCCCTCTGCTACAGCCGGGTCTGCCCCTATCACCAGGAGTGCCTGGTTGGGGTCTCCCCCGCCGAGGTGGCTGCCGCCGCCCGCGACCTTGTGGAGGAAACGGCTGGGGGTCGTGGCGATGACCGATAGCGCATGGGCTGCCGCCCGCAACCTCTTGCTGATACGGCTGGACAACATCGGGGACGTGGTGCTGCTGTCGGCCGCTATCCGCACCCTGCGCGAGAACCTGCCCCGGGCCCGGCTGACGCTTCTGGCCAGCCCTGCCGGGGCCCAGGCCCAACCCCTTCTCCCCTGGCTGGACGAGGTGATGGTGTGGCGGGCGGTGTGGCAGGATCTGGGGCGGCTGCCCCTGGACCCATCCCGAGAACTGGCTCTGGTGGATCTGCTGCGGGGCAAGGGGTTCGACGGCGCGATCGTCTTCACCAGCTTTTCCCAAACCCCCCACGGGGCGGCCTACGCCTGCTACCTGGCCGGCATACCCCTTCGGTTGGGGGAGTCCAAGGAGTTTGGTGGCAGTCTGCTGACCACCGAGATCCGCAACCTGTCCGATGGGCTGTACCAGGGGGAGAGGAGCCTGCGGCTGCTGGAGGGGGTGGGGTTCCGGGTGCGGGATCGCCGGCCCAGGATAGAGGTCCCGCCTGAGGCCCGGGAGATGGCCGGATCTCTACTATCGAGCTACGGGATCGGTCCCGGGCGGCCCTATCTGGTGGTGCACCCGGGTGCCAGTTGTCAGGCCCGCCGCTACCCCCTGGAGCGCTTCGCCGCCGTGGCCCGCCTGCTGTGGCGGAGGCTGGGGATGCCCGTGCTGCTCACCGGCTCGGAGAAGGAGGCCCCGGACCTAGGGGCCATCACCTCCAGGTCGGCTGGGGTCGTCTCCTTGGCGGGCAGGACTCGGGTGGAGGAGCTGGCAGCCCTGGTGGCGGAGGCCAGCCTGGTGGTGTGCAATGACAGCCTCCCCATGCACCTGGCCACGACCCTCGACGTTCCCAGCCTGGTTACCTTCTCAGGCACCGACGTGGAGAGTCAGTGGGTATCGCCCTACACGCCGACCCGGTTGCTACGGCGGGAAACCTCCTGCAGCCCCTGCTACCGAATGGAGTGCCCCTACCACCTGGAGTGTTTGGAGGTCCCGCCGCGGGAAGTGGTGGACGCAGCGGAGGGGATGCTAGAAGAACAGGGGGCAGCCTGATGGATCGATGGCCTGCCCTCCGTGTCGGCCCGGCGCTAGAGGTAGGTGGGGTCCATCGCGTAGCCCTGCTGCGGGCCCTCCACCTGGGCGACTTCCTCTGCTCGGTGCCCGCTCTGCGCGCCTTGAAGGAACGCTACCCCGTCGCCGAGATCACCCTCATCGGGCTGCCGTGGGTACGATACCTCCTGGACCGCTACCCCTGCGTGGATCGCTTCTTGGAGTTCCCGGGCTACCGGGGACTGGAGGAGGTGCCCGTGGACGGGGAGCGAACGTCGCGGTTCCTGGCGGAAGCCCGCAGCTACCGCTACGACCTGGCGATCCAGTTGCACGGCGACGGGCGGCTGAGCAACGGCTTCGTGGCCCAACTGGGCGCTCGGGTAAGCCTGGGCTACTGTCCGGGGGTGGTGGGGCACCGGCGGGAGTTGGATCTGGAATTGGAGTGGGACGAGAGCGAACACGAGGTCCGGCGGTGGCTGCGGCTGGTGAACGCCCTGGGGGCCACAGGCACCCCACGGGCGGAGTTTCCCCTGCTTCCCGCCGACTGGCTCGAAGTGGAGAGGGTGGCCGGCAGCGAGGGGATCGACCTGGAGAGACCGATGGTCGGTCTGCATCCGGGCGGTAAGGACCCGGCCAAGCGGTGGCCGGCGGAGTCCTTCGCGGCGGCGGCGGATCTCCTGGGTGCGCAGTTGGATGCCCAGGTGGTCATCACGGGGGACCGGGAAGAGTTGGCCGTGGCCTCGCGGGTGGCGGCAGAGATGAGATATCACCAGGTCCGCGTCCTGGCCGGCCAGACCTCCCTGGGGGGTCTGGGGGCTCTGCTGGCCCAACTGCGGCTACTGGTGACCAACGATAGCGGTCCATCTCACCTGGCGGCGGCCCTGAAGACGCCCAGCGTGGTGCTCTTCGGCCCCACCGAACCGGGTCGGTGGGCGCCACTGGACGTTGCGCGCCACCGGACTCTCTGGTCTGGCCGCGGCAATCCCATCTCCCAGATCCCGGTGGAACGGGTGGTGGAGGAATCCCTGGCATTGGTGGAACGATGGGCGTACCAAACGTACTGATCTGGCATATCCACGGAAGCTATCTGAATTACATAGTCCATGCTTCGGCCAACTTCTACCTGCCCGTGAAGACCGACCGCCCCGAGGGGTATGGGGGAAAGGGCAGAACCTTCCGCTGGCCCGACAACGTCTGGGAGGTCCCGGCGGAGGAGGTCAAGAACATCTCCCTGGACGTGGTCGTTCATCAGTCGCCCAAGAACTACTTCGAGGATCAGTACGAGATCCTCTCCGAGGAGCAGCGCCAGCTTCCGAGGATTTACCTGGAGCACAACACCCCGAAAGGCCACCCGACCGACACCAAGCATCCCGTGGACGATCCCAACACCCTGCTGGTCCACGTCACCTACTTCAACCGGATGATGTGGGACTCGGGTCGATGCTCGGTCCTGGTGATCGAGCATGGCGTGGCCCTGGAAGAGAATGTGCGATACAGCGGAGAGTTGGACAAGGGGATCGTGGTAGTCAACGGGATCCAGCGGCGCAACAGGATCGCTGGCTACGACGTGTGGGAGCAGATGCGGCAGCGCGTCCCCCTGGAGTTGGTGGGGATGGGTTCCGAGGAACTGGGCGGTCTGGGTGACATCCCTCACACGGACCTGCTGCAGGTGGAGACCCGCTATCGCTTCTTCTTCAATCCCATCCGTTACACCAGCCTTCCACTGGCTCTGGTGGAGGCGATGGCGGCAGGCATGCCGATTGTGGCTCTGGCCACCACCGAGGTTCCGACGGTGGTGGAGAACGGACGGAACGGTTACGTGTCCAACGACCTGGATTATCTGGCGGAGGGGATGCTCCACCTCCTATCAGACCAACACGAGGCGGTGAGGATGGGAGAGAGGTCCAGAGAGATTGCCCGGGAGCGGTTCTCCATCGAGCGCTTCAGCAGGGATTGGGAGAAGGCCTTCGCCCTAGTGATGGGGAAAGCGGAGGCAGCAACCGAATGTCAGGGGGAATAGCTTCATGGCGGGGACTAAAGGGCGGATCGCGATGTTCAGCGAGCATGCCAGCCCGGTCGCGCTATTGGGCAGCGAGGATGCCGGTGGGCAGAACGTCTACGTCGATCAGGTCAGCAGGAACGTCGCATCGTTGGGCTTCCAGGTCGATGTCTTCACTCGGCGCGACGGCCAGGAGTTGCCCGACGAGATGGACTGGGCTCCCGGGGTTCGAGTGGTGAACCTGAGGGCGGGTCCCGCTCGCTTCATCAAGAAGGACCCCATGTGGCTGTGCATGCCCCGGTTCCGCGATGGATTCCTGGAGTACACCCGCCGGCACAGCCTGGAATACGACCTGATCCACGCCAATTTCTGGATGTCCGGCTGGGTTGCCTGCCAGTTGAAACCGCTGCTGGCCGTGCCGGTGGCAGAGATCTTTCACGCCCTTGGCAAGGTGAAGCGGTTGCACCAGGGCGACGCCGACACCAGCCCTGAGGACCGGGTGGTGGTGGAGTACGGCATCATCGAGGACGTCGATCGCATCATCGCCCAGTGTCCTAACGAGATGCAGGAACTGGTCACTCTCTACGACGCGGATCCTTCCAAGATCGAGGTGATCCCCTCGGCGGTGGACGTTCAGACCTTCCGCCCTGTCCCGAAGGAGAAGGCCCGGCAGGAGTTGGGGTTGGACCCCGGCGATTGGCTCGCAGTGTACGTGGGGAGGATGTTGCCCCGAAAGGGGATAGACAACCTGTTGCTGGCCTTCGCCAAGCTAACCCGGCGGGCACGAACCCCTATGCGACTGCTGATCGTTGGCGGGGAGACCGTCGATGGCGATCCGATGCAGACCCCGGAGATCCGGAGACTGGCCGACTTGGCCGCCGCGCGCCGGATCCGCGATCAGGTGGTCTTCACCGGCAAGCGGCCGCAGGACAGGCTGAAGCTGTATTACTCGGCCGCGGATGTGGTGGTTACCACTCCCTGGTACGAACCCTTCGGACTGACTCCTCTGGAGGCCATGGCCTGTGGCATTCCGGTGATCGGTTCCGATGTGGGCGGCATCAAGTTCACCATTGCCGATGGCGAGACGGGCTTCCTGGTCCCGTCCAAGGATCCGGCCACCCTGGCGGAGAGGATGGAGCGGTTGATGGTGGACCGCTCCCTGGCTCGACGGATGGGAAGGGCGGCCAGGTCCCGGGTGGAGAAGTTCTTCACATGGCAGAAGGTGGGAGAACGCACCGCCGAGCTGTACGAGGCGATGCTGAGGGCCCACAGGGATGGGAAAACCCCCGCCAAGAACGGGCACCGGGTCGTGCCTTTCCCGTCGAACGGCGCGGGCTCGGCGGGGAGCGGCATCGTGAAGAAGAGCGGGGCGTCGTAAGGAGAGTCGAGAGCGAAATGAGTCCTGCGGTCGAGGTTCTCATACCAACGGCCGGCCGGAAGACCGGGCTGGCGGTGGTGCTGACGAGCCTCTTTGGACAGACCTACCGGGGGTTCGACCTGGTAGTCTCCGATCAGGGGGACGACGAGGGGATGCTGGATTCGCCGGAGATCCAGACCCTGGTGCGCGCCTTCCAGTATCGTGGCCGGCGGGTGAGGACCTTTCGGCACCTGCCCAGGCGGGGGCTGGCGGAGCATCGCCACTTCCTGCTGAGTCAGAGCGAGGCGGACTACGTCCACTTCATCGACGACGACGTACTGCTGGAGCCCGAGGTGATGGCGCGGATGCTGAAGGTGATCCAGGAGGAGAAGATCGGCTTCGTGGGTTGCGCCGCGACCGGCCTCAGCTATCTGAACGATGTTCGGCCCTGGCAGCACGACATAGAGCTGTGGGAGGGTCCGGTTCAACCGGAGCCCTTCGATTGGGAGCATATCCCCTGGGCCCGGCACAAGGTGAACAACGCGGCGAACGCTCTCCATCTGGCTGAGATGCTGGTGAAGGGCGACGAGCCAGTGCGCTACAAGGTCGCCTGGGTGGGAGGCGCCAACGTGCTCTACGATCGGCGGAAGTTGCTGGACGTGGGGGGCTTCTCCTGGTGGGACCAACTGCCGCCGGAGCACGCCGGTGAGGAGGTGCTGGCCCAGTTCCTCCTGCTCAGGAAGTACGGTGGGTGCGGGATCCTGCCCAGCGGTACCTACCATCTGGAACTCAGCACCCTGGTGCCCAACAGGGAGGTCAACGCCACATCCCTGTTTCGACAGATGGTGGAAAAGGAACAGGAGGGTTAGTCCGTGGAGCTATCGATGCAGGGTAAGGTGGCCATCGTGACGGGGGGAGGCAGCGGCCTCGGAGAGGCCACGGCCTCTGCGCTTTCTCAAGAGGGGGTGTCGGTGGCGGTCGTGGATTTGAATCGCGAGCGGGCCGAGGCGGTGGCCGCCAGGATACGGGAGGCTGGTGGCAACGCCATAGCGCTGGCGGCAGACGTAGGCGACGCCGGGCAGGTAGCGGAGACGGTGAAAAGCGTTCTGAGCGCCTTCGGCCGAGTCGACTTCGTGATCAACAACGCCGGGACGGACTACGTTCTTCCCATCACCGAGATGACCATCGATCAGTGGGATCGGGTGATCTCGGTGAACCTGCGAGGAGCCTTCCTCTTTGCCAGGGAGGTGTTCCCCATCATGCAGCAACAGGGTGGGGGACACATCGTCAATGTCGCCTCCACGGCGGCCAAGCGGGCGTGGGCCAACGCTGCTGCCTATCACGCCTCCAAGTGGGGGCTACTGGGTTTCACCCGAGCCATCGGGGTGGAGGGACGGCCCCACAGGATCAAGGCCACGGCCCTGGTGCCCGGGGGAATGCAGACCCACTTCTTCGATCAGTTGGACCCACCGCCCGATCCGACCAACCTGCAGGACCCGAAGAACGTTGCCAGGGTGATCTTGTTCGTCCTGTCGCAGCCGGTGGAGACGGCGGTGCAGGAGGTGATAGTGACTCCCCTCACCGAGACCTCCTGGCCCTGAGTACTTTCTTTCTGCTACCTACCTGGAAGGGAGGGAGACAGGTGCCGCTGATAGCCAGGGCGCCCATGCGCATAAGCTTCGGTGGGGGCGGAACCGACCTGGAGGCCTATTACTCCAGGTACGGCGGCGTGGTGGTTAGCGCAGCCATAGACAAGTACTTCTACGCCGTGGTCTCCGAGAGCGGCTCCCAGAGCCTGCAACTGATATCTGCCAACTACGGCTCCTTCCACCTTCAAGAGACCGTCGAGGACCTGGTGTGGGACGGAAACCTGGCCCTTCCCAAGGCGGTGGTAGACCACTTCGGTCTGCCTCCCGGGTACGACGTGTTCATGGCTTCAGAGATACCCCCGGGCACGGGGTTGGGGTCTTCCAGTGCTGCGGCGGTGTGCCTCTGCCTCGCGCTGTCTGCCAAGCAGGGGAAAGCGACCTCCCGGGAAGAGCTGGCTCACCTGGCCTCTCACCTGGAGATCGAAAGGCTGGGCATGCCCATCGGCAAGCAGGACCAGTACGCCTCGGCCTTCGGTGGGATCAACGTGATCACCTTCGGTCGAGAGGGGGTCGATGTAGAGCCCCTCAACCTGTCTCCCGAGAGGGTAAAGGAGTTGGAGGGCAACTTGATGCTGTTCTTCATGGGCAGCTCCCGCAGTTCCTCCACCATCCTGCGACAGCAGCAAGAGTCCACCCGGCGCGGCGAGAAGCGGGTTCTGGAGTCCCTCCATGCCATCAAGGAGATGGCTCTGCAGATGCGGACAGAGATGGAGCATGGCGACCTGTCGGTGGTGGGCCAGTTGATGGATCGGGCCTGGGAGCAGAAGAAGCGGTTGGCCAGAACCGTCACCAATCAGTCCATCGATGAGTCCTATCAGATCGCCAAGGAGGCCGGAGCCCTGGGCGGAAAGGTGACCGGGGCGGGTGGTGGCGGCTTTCTGTTGCTGTACTGCCCTCCTGACCACCAACCGGAGGTGACCCAGAGGCTGCGCGAGAGAGGGCTGCAACCGATCCGGTTCCAGTTCGATTTTCTGGGAGCCCACATCCTGATGGACAGCGGGGAGCCATCCCAGGAGCGAGAGTTGATGGGGTCAGGTCTCTGGGTGCTGGAGCGGGCCCGCAGGGCCAAGCGTTCCAGGGCAGCGTAGAACCCACGGCCACAGCGGTCGCAGGGCGGGTAGGGGCGCACGGCCGTGCGCCCTTACAGGAGGGTGAAATGCACGGGGACATCCAGCATGCGGTGGAACAGGTGCTGGCCATCGAGCGGGAGGCCGATGCCATCGTTGATCGGGCTGGGGCTGAGGCTCGGTCCCTGAGAGCGCATTCCGTCGGGGAGGCCGGTCGGTTGCGGGAGCGGCTGCTGGCCGATGCCAGGATGGAGGCTGAGGCGAGGGTGGCCAGGGCACAAGGCGAGGCCGAAGAGGAGCGCGAGCGGCTGCTGGCCGGGGCTGACCGGCAGATCAAGGCCCTGGAGGAGTCGGCCTCCAACCGCTTCGAGGCCGCCGTTCGGTTCATCGTGGCCCGATTGCTGGGCGAAATGCAGCCGGAGGGCCCGGCGATCCAGGAGACCCGGGAGCGCCAAGGGTGAGTGCTGGGCTGGCGCAATACTCCCGGCCCAACGCCGAGCTGCGAGGGATGATCTCGCGGCTGCTATCGCCTGAGCGGCTTCGCGCGATGGCAGCTTCCCCTGACCTCGAAGGGGTTCTTCGACTACTGCTGGGGACCCCTTACCAGGAGGTGGCCAGGGGGGTGCTGGAGAGGGGAGCGACCGCGGAAGATGCTGAAAGGAGCATAGTCCGCGGTCTGGTGGGGGCTTTTCGCCGAACCGCCTTTCTCCTCGGTGGGGCGCGGGCTGCGCTGGTGGTGCAGATGGCGCGGAGGCTGGAGTTGGAGAACTTGAAGACCATCCTCCGGGCAAAGGCTCGAGGCGAGGCTGTCGAGGCCGTTCGGCCCCTCCTGATCCCGATGGAGGGCCTCTCCGGTCTCCCGTATGAGGAGTTGCTGCGGGGCGAGGATGTGGAATCTGTGGCCAGGGCTCTGGCGGACACCGAGTACGGTTCTGTCCTCTCCAGTGCTCTGCCTCGCTACGAGGCTGAAGGCACCCTCTTCCCCGTCGAGACAGCTCTGGACCTTCACTACTATCGCCGTCTGTGGCAGTTCCTGGCGGGGCTGTCGGGTTCGGATCTCCGGGTGGCCCGCCGGATGTTGGGGATCCGGTACGACGTGCTGAACGTCGATTGGATCGTCCGGTACCGTCTGATCTACCGACTCTATCCCGAGGAGATCTTCAACTACACCCTGCCCTACGGCTGGCGGATCGACGACGCGGTAGTCCGGCGTGCCGGCCCCGCCGAGGCCCTCGAAGGCATCGCCTCGGCCCTTCCGGAGCCCTATCGCTCTCTTCTGACAGGAGTTGCGGGTGCCCCGGACCCCGTGGAGCGGGCCGAACTGGTTCTCCAGCGCTATCTGGTGACCGTGGCGCGCTCGGCCCTGTCCGGCTACCCGTTCCAGATCGGTGTGGCTCTTGCCTACCTCTGGCTGAAGGAGGCCGAAGTCCACGACCTGAGGTCGATCCTGGAGGCTAAGGGCTACGGCCTCCCTATCGAGGCGATCGTGGATCGGTTCTGGAGGGAGGGCTGATGCTGACGCCCGTACCCATGGTGCGAGTCGAGTTGCTGGCCCTCGACCGGGACCTGATCGCTCTCAGCCGCCGGATAGGAGAGATGTCCCTGCTCCACCCGGTGGATGCCGGAGACCTCGGAGCCTGGGCCGTTCCCCTCACGTGGCAGGAGATGGAGACGCTGGCTGCCGAGTATGCCTCGGCCGATCGCCGGCTGGACCGGTTGTCGGATCTGCTGCGATTGCCGTCTGCAGGGGCGATTGCCGGTGCAACTGTATCCCCTGAGGCGGTGCTGCAGGGGATAGAGAGGCTGCTCGGCGAGATAGAGCCGGAGGCGAGGACACTGGAGGACCGAATCCACGGTCTGGAGGCCAGACGGCTGCAGTTGGAGGGGCTGGACGCCCAGTTGAGGCTGTTGAGCCTTCTGAACGTGGATCTGGCGGAGCTTCGCAACCTCCATTTCCTGCACATGGTGTCGGGTCTGATGCCGCCCGAGAACCTGCCCAGGCTGGAAGACAGCCTTCAGGGTATTCCCCACGTGGTGCTCCGGATCAGCCGGGTCGGGGACCGAGAGCTGATCTTCGCCTTCTCCCGATCGGCGGACGAGGCAGTGCTGAGCCGAGCCCTGCAAAGCAGCTATCTGGAGCGGAGGGATATCCCGGCAGAGTTCTCCGGCACGCCGGCCGAGGCCTTTCGCCGGCTTCAGGCTATGCGGGCGGAGTTGGAGGAGGAAGCGCAGGCGGTGGACGGAGTTCGGGAGTTGGCGGCCGAGCAGTGGGGCGGGGAGCTGCAGAGGGCTCGAGCCGAACTGGAGGTGAATAGCCGAGTGGTGGACCTCTGGCGTCGGGCGGGCCGAACGGAGCGAACGCGGCTGCTGGCAGGGTGGGTCCCCGGGGATGTGAGCGAGCAGTTTGCCCAGCAGGTGGCCGAGGTTACCGAGGGTAGGACACTGCTGGCGATGGCGGATCCGGTCCCGGGGCAGGAGGGAGAAGCCTTCGCCGCCCCGACGGCCCTGGCCAACCCTGCCCCGGTCCAGCCCTTCGAAGAACTGACACGCACCTACGGGCTCCCCGACTACTGGGATCTGGATCCGACGCCAGTAGCCGCCTTCCTTCTCGTCCTGCTGTTCGGAGCGATGTTCGGCGATCTGGGGCAGGGGTTCGTGCTGTTGGTGGTGGGGATCCTCCTGGCGATGGGTCTCCTGTTCGATGGGTATCGGGATTTCGGTCGGATCCTCGCGGCGTGTGGCTTCTCCGCCATGGTCTTTGGGATCCTCTACGGGAGTTTCTTCGCCGCGGAGACGGTGATCCCGGCCCAGTGGCTTCGCCCTATCGAGACCCCTTCTATCCTGCTGACCGCCGCCGTCGTTCTTGGAATAGGCGTGATCAGTGTGGGGCTACTCATGGGGATCGTGAGCAACTGGCGGAGAGCCGACTGGGCGGAGTTCTACCTGGGCCAGAACGGCCTGGTAGGCCTCTGGCTGTACTGGGGGCTGGTGGTGGCGCTGCTGCTTCTGTTCTTCGGTAACGAGCCGCTGTCGCTCTGGCTGCTGATCCCTCTGGCCGGCATACCGCTTCTTCTCAGGTTCCTACATGGGCCCATAGCCCAGGCCATGGGCTGGCGGCGGGGAGAAGAAGGCTCTGCCTACGTCGTACAGGCTGGAGTGGAGAGCTTCGATCTGGTCATCAGGTTCATCAGTAACACAGCCTCCTTCCTGAGGGTCGGCGCCTTCGCCCTGGGCCATGTGGGCCTCAGCGCTACCGTCTTTGCCCTGGCCGGGCTGCTGCGGTCGTATCCGGCGGCCTCCATCCTGCTATTGATTCTGGGCAATCTGCTCATCCTGACTCTGGAGACCCTGATCGTTGGAATCCAGGCTCTCCGCCTGGAGTATTACGAGTTCTTCACCAAGTTCTTGCACGGTGGTGGCGTGGCCTACCGGCCTTTTGCATTGCGGGAAGCTGGTCCCGGGCGTGCGGAAAGAGGGAGTTAGGCGATGGAAGCGATCCTGGGGATCGGGGGGCTGCTGCTGGCTGCGGCCCTGGTACTCGTGGTGTGGGCACGGAGGTCTCCCGCCGATGTCCGGCGGTTTCGCCGGACGGTCTATGGCCTTCTGGGGCTGAACGTTCTCGTGCTGGCGCTGCTGGGCTTCGTCCTCCTGGAGTTGATTTCCGCCGCCTTTGCGCCGGGGGCAGCTGCGGCTCCCGCTGCCCAGGCGGCGGGCGGAGGAAACAGCAGTTTCGCCTTCCTGGCGGCTGCGATCTCGACGGGGCTGTCCTCTATCGGGGCCGGGATCGCCGTGGCATCCACCGGCTCGGCTGCACTCGGCTCCATAGCCGAGAGACCCGAGTTGTTCGGCCGCTCCCTGGTCTACGTCGGCCTGGCCGAGGGGATCGCCATCTACGGGTTGATCATCTCCATCCTCATCCTGGGGCGAGTATGAAGCTGTATGTGCTGGGACACGAGGACACGGTGCTGGGTTTTTCGCTCATCGGAGTCGAAGGCTTCGCGACCGAGGACCCTGCGGTGGCTTTGGCCAGGCTGGAAGAGGTGGTGGCCCGAGGGGACGTGGGCCTCATTCTGATCACCGCCAGACTGGCCAGCCGCCTGCGAGCGCGGGTACAGGAGATGGAGCAGTCCCCGGGCTTGCCCCTGGTGCTGCAGGTGCCGGCACCGGGAGAGCCGCTGGAGCGGCCACCGGTGCGAGAGTTGGTCCGGAGGGCGCTGGGAGTCAAGGTATAGGACTGAGGGCTGAGGACTGAGGACTGACCCTGCCTGTCGAACTCACCCTGGAGTGGCTGATGGCTGGTGATGGCTGACAACGGTATCGAAGCGCTGAGACGGGGGATCCTGCAGGACGCTGAGGCGATGGCTAGCCAGGAGGTGGCTCAGGCCCGGCTAGCGGCCCGGGAGGAGTTGGAGCGGGACCGGCGGGAGGCGGAGTCCGAGGCCGAGGTGATCCTGCGGCAGGCTGAGCACGAGGCCGAGAGGCTGCGCCGGCGGATCGCTTCGGCTGCCGAGTTGGAGGGTAAGCGGCGATGGCTGGAGGTTCGGGAGCAGCTTCTCCGGAGGGTCCTGGGCCAGGCCCTGGAGGAATTAAGAGAGGGGGCTGGGGCCAAGGGCCGCGGGCCGGTGCTGCTTCGGCTGCTGTTGGAGGCCGCTCGTCGGGCTAGCGGAGGGAGGCTGGTGGTTCGGACGGCCCCGGGCGACGCCACCCTGCTGACTCCTCAGTTTCTGGAGGAGGCACGGGCCGCACTGGCCAAAGAGGGGATCTCGGCCCGGTTGGAGAGGGGGGAGAGGCTGGCCGAGATAGCGGGTGGGGTCATCGTAGAGGGAGAAGAGGGACGGATAGTGGTGGACAACTCCTTCGAGGCTAGAATGGAGCGACAGGAGGCCACTCTCCGGAGCGGCATCTGGCGGATCCTGTCAGGGGAAGACGAGTCCAGGGCGTAGTGCTGCCGCCGGGCGGGTTCTGAGTGCTGGGTTCTGGGTTCTGGGTTCTGGGTTCTGGGTTCTGAGTGCTGAGTGCTTGGTGTTGGGTTCTGAGTGCTGAGTGCTTGGTGCCGAGTGCCGGGGTTTGGGGTGTCCACAAGAACCCTTCTGCTCACTTTCCCGAGGGAGAGGCGACGACGGAGGGAACAGGTTGGCGACGGATCGAGCGCAGCGAGAGCCGGAGGCAGTGGCCACCATATGCGCCGTGGACGGTCCGGTGGTGTCCGCGGTGGGTGCCCAGCGGGTCGGCATGCTGGATCTGGTGCGGGTGGGAGAGCCGCGGCTGCTGGGAGAGGTCATAAGGCTGCGGGGAGACCGTGCCACCATCCAGGTGTACGAGGAGACCTCCGGCCTCATGCCGGGGATGCCCGTCTACGGGACGGGGATGCCTCTCTCCGCCGAGTTGGGCCCAGGCCTATTGGGGCAGGTCTTCGATGGGGTGCAGAGGCCGCTGGAGTCGATAAAGCACCGGACCGGGGTCTTCATTCAGCGGGGGGTGCGGATCCCGGCCCTGGACCGCAATCGACGGTGGTCCATCGAAGTGAAGGTGAAGGTTGACGATCAGCTTTCGGGTGGAGCCGTCCTCGGGGTGGTACAGGAGACCGAGTTGATCCAGCACCGGGTCCTGGTGCCCCCCGGCCTTTCGGGTCGCGTGGCCTGGGCGGCTCGCTCGGGGGAGTATACGGTGGAGGAGCCGGTGGCGCGGCTGGCGACGGCGGCGGGGGAGGCGGAGATTCTCATGCTCCAACGGTGGCCGGTCAGGGTGCGCCGCCCCTACAGGGACAGGTTGCTGCCCAACGTCCCGCTGATCACCGGGCAGCGGGTCATCGACACCCTCTTTCCCCTGCCCAAGGGTGGGACTGCCGCAATACCCGGCGGTTTCGGGACCGGGAAGACGGTAACTCAGCATCAGTTGGCCAAGTGGTCCGACGCCAACGTCATCGTTTACATCGGCTGCGGGGAACGGGGCAACGAGATGACCTCGGTCCTGGAGGACTTCCCCCGATTGCTGGATCCTCACACCGGCAAGCCGTTGATGCAGCGGACGGTCCTTGTGGCCAACACCTCCAACATGCCGGTGGCGGCCCGAGAGGCCTCCATCTACACGGGCATCACCATGGCGGAGTACTTCCGGGACATGGGCTACCACGTGGCCGTCATGGCCGACTCCACCTCTCGGTGGGCGGAGGCCCTCAGGGAGATCGCGGGTCGCCTGGAGGAGATGCCGGCCGAGGAGGGTTATCCTGCCTACCTGCCTTCCCGCCTGGCGGAGTTCTACGAGCGGGCCGGTCGGGTAGTGACCCTGGCGGGATCGGAGGGTTCAATAGCGGCCATAGGTGCCGTCTCTCCCCCTGGCGGGGCCTTTACCGAGCCGGTGACTACCCACACCCAGCGCTTCGTTCGGGCCCTGTGGGCTCTGGATCGAGATCTGGCGGCCGCGCGGCACTTTCCCTCCATCAACTGGATGGACAGCTACAGCCAGTATGTGGACGAGGTGGAGGACTGGTGGCGAGAGCACGTCGATCCCGAGTGGAGAAGGCGTCGGGACGCGACCATGGCCCTTTTGCAGGAGGAGGATCGCCTGCAGGAGATCGCCCGACTGGTGGGTCCCGACGCCCTGCCCGATCAGCAGCGGTTGGTTCTGCTGACGGCTCGGCTGCTTCGGGAGGGCTTCCTCCAGCAGAACGCCCTGGACGACATTGACACCTACACGACGCCCGAGCGGCAGAATGCGATGCTGCGGGCTATCCTCCATTTCCATCAGCGTGCCACCGGACTGATCGCCGCAGGGGTGCCCATCCACCGGTTAAGATCCCTTCCCGTGGTGGATTCACTGCTTCGCATGCGTTCCACCATCCCCAACGACGCAGTGGATCGGATTGCGCATATAGAAGCGGAGATCGACCGGCAGATGGGCGAAACCGATAGGGAGTACTCGAAGGCGGCGTAAGAGGCTCGATGAGAGACAGCATCTCCAGAGAGTATGTGGGGATCGCTGGCGTGGAGGGGCCGCTGGTCTTCGTCGAAGGGGTCCAGGGGGTCAGTTTCGACGAGACGGTGGAGGTGATTGCCCCTTCGGGCCAGCGGCGGCGGCGGGGCAGGGTCCTGGAAGTGGATGAGGACCGGGCCGTCGTCGAGGTGTTCCAGGGTACCAGTGGTCTCTCCCCCCAGGGGACCCGAGTACAGTTTCTCGGGCATCCCCTGGTGGTTCCCGTCTCCACAGAGATGCTGGGCCGCCTCTTCGACGCCTTCGGGTCTCCTCTGGATGGCGGCCCCGAGCCGATCGCCGAGGAGTGGAGAGAGGTGGGCGGCGCCCCGATCAATCCCACGGCCAGAGTCTACCCGGAGGAGTTCATCCAGACCGGCCTCTCGGCCATCGATGGGATGAACACCCTGGTGCGAGGGCAGAAGCTGCCCATCTTCTCGGGCAGCGGCTTGCCCCACGACGAGATCGCCGCACAAATAGCCCGCCAGGCCCGGATCCCGGGGGCAGGACAGGAGTTCTCTCTCGTCTTCGCCGCCATGGGGGTGAGCCACGATGTTGCCACCTTCTTTCAGAACAGCTTCGAGTCCAGTGGGGCTCTACATAACTCCGTGCTGTTTCTCAGCCTGGCCGACGCCCCTCCCATGGAGCGGATCGTCACCCCTCGGACGGCTCTCACCATGGCCGAGTTCCTGGCCTTTCGCCACAACCGGCACGTGCTGGTGATCCTTACCAACATGACCGACTACGCTTCGGCAGTGCGGGAGGTGGCCGGGGTGAGGGAGGAGGTACCCGGGCGCAAGGGCTACCCCGGCTATCTCTACAGCGACCTGGCCTCCATCTACGAGCGGACAGGGAGGGTAGAGGAGTCTCGGGGGTCCATCACTCAGCTGCCGATCCTGACCATGCCGAACGACGACATCACCGATCCGGTTCCCGATCTGACGGGTTACATCACGGAGGGACAGATCGTCCTGAGCCGGGAGTTGAACCACAGGGGCATCTACCCTCCCATCGACGTGCTGCCTTCCCTGTCACGGCTGATGAAGGACGGGATCGGAGACGGCAAGACGCGGCCCGATCACCCTCATCTGGCGAGCCAGCTTTACGCGGCCTACGCCCACGTACGGGACGTCAGGTCCCTGGCCTCCATCATAGGCGAGGAAGAGTTGACCGAGGTGGACCGCAGCTACCTGGCCTTCGGCGAGGCGTTCGAACGGCGTTTCGTGGGGCAGGGGATGAACGATGACCGGTCCGTCGAGGAGACCCTGGAGATCGGATGGGACGTGATCTCCATCTTGCCCGAAGCGGAGCTTACTCGGGTCAGCTCGGAGGAGTTGCGGCAACACTACCGGGCCAGCGGGGCCAGGGGGAGGAGGTAGAACCTTGCCGCGAGCACGAGTCCCTCTGACCCGCAGCACCCTGCTGGAAACCCAGCGCTCTCTGGCCTTTGCCCGGGAGGGCTACGACCTGCTGGATCGGAAGAGGGAGATACTGCTGACGGAGTTGACCTCGGCCACTCCCAGGGCGGAGCGGGCCAGGGAAGCCCTCACCCAGGGATTCTCGGAGGCATACGAGGCCATGACTCGAGCCCGAATGGCGCTGGGGGCCGGACCGGTGAAGCGCGCGGCGTTGGCTGCGACGGCCCAGCCCCAGTTGGAGATCAGAGAGCGGAGCGTCGTCGGCGCGGTGGTACCGGAGATCGCCTGCTCGCCGCCCCAGCAGCGGCCCAGCTACAGCCTGGCCGGGACGGCTGCCGAACTGGACCGGGCAGCCAGGACCTTCGCGCGGCTGGCTGAGACCCTGTGCGCCGCAGCACAAACGGAGGCCGCGGTGATTCGGCTGGCCCTCGAGATGCGGAAGACCCAGCGAAGGGTGAATGCCCTTCGTAACCTGGTCATCCCTCGACAGGAGGCGATCGTCAAAGAGGTTCGGGACGCTCTGGAGGATGCGGAGCGGGAAGCTTTCTTTCAGACCAAGCGGCTTCGCGCCCGGCGAGAAGCTCGGGGTGGCAGGGTGACGGGGTGACACAGGGATGGTCCTGTTGCCTCCGGAAGAAGAACGTGGCGTGCAAGTTGCTACGGACGAGCCCGATGGCGGTGAGTGCCGGCCGCCCTGGAGCCTGAGATAAGCTGAGGCGATCGACAGGAGGTGCTTCCGGTGGGTCCGCGTCCCAGAGTAATGAGATTGACCTTTCGATACTGGATCGTTAGATCCGCATTGCTGGCCCTTGGTGCGGTCTTGATATCTGCATGTGCTCCCACGCAGGCTGCCCCGACCCCCACGTCGGCTCCGGCGGCGGTACCCGCGGCGACTTCGGCGCCCGCTTCCACGGCCATCCCGACGGCAGCCTCCGTCCCAGCGGCAACGATGGTGCCGGCAGCCACCAGCGCGGCCCGCGCGACTGCGGTGGCCGCTGGAACCTCAGCTCCTGTCGCCACCAGGGCCACGGGTACGGCCGTGACCACGCCCTCCGTAGCGGCTTCGCCGACGGTGAAAGCGGCGTCCGCCACTCCTTCGCCATCGGTGGCGACTGCAGTGATGGGCGAGTCAGTCCAGGTGACTCTCACGGAGTTCCACATCGCCGTCGACCCTTCTACCATCAAGGCCGGTACGGTGCGCTTCACCGTGAAGAACCAGGGTACCGTGGTGCACGCTTTCGAGGTCAAGGGAAACGGGATAGATCAGAAGAGCTCTAACCTGAACCCGGGCGAGTCGGAAACCATGACAGTGGACCTGACGCCCGGGACCTACGACACCTGGTGCCCGATAGACAATCACAAGAACCTGGGCATGTTCGCCCAGTTGACCGTTCAGTAACAGCTTCACCAGCAGGAGCCGGCTCCTACTGCATGACACCCTTCGGACCGAGAGGCGGTCCGAAGGGTCTCGCTCTCTGATGGTATAATTCCCAGTCACCCCGTCACCCCTTCTAGGAAGGACGAAGGACTTGATCGACATCGAAGGTTTGCTCCCCCGCGTCACGAAGCCGGCTCGCTACGTCGGTGGGGAACTGAACTCAGTGCGCAAGGATTGGGATTCCGTCTCGGTTCGCCTGGCCCTGGCCTATCCCGACGTCTACGAGGTAGGCATGTCCAACCTCGGGCTGCAGATCCTGTACGACCTGGTCAACCGGGAGGCGAAGCTGCTGGCAGAGCGCGCCTACTGTCCCTGGGTGGACATGGAATCGCTGATGCGGGAAAGGGGTGTTGCCCTCTTCTCCCTGGAGTCCAGGCGCCCTCTGGTCGACTTCGATCTGCTGGGCATCTCCCTCTCCATGGAACTCATCTATACCAACGTCCTGAACCTGCTGGACCTGGCGGGATTGCCTCTCCTGGCCGCCGAGAGGGACGACGGCCATCCGGTGGTGATGGCGGGGGGTAGCGGCGCCTACAATCCAGAGCCGATGGCTCCTTTCGTCGATCTCTTCGTGGCGGGCGACGGGGAAGAGGTGTTGCTGGAACTGCTGCGGCTGCACGCCCGGATGAAGGAGGATGGCCACCAGACGCCCGAGGGGCGGGTGCCCAAGGAAGCCTTCCTCAGAGAGGCTGCAGGGGTGGCGGGCGTATACGTCCCGGCTTTCTACCGGCTGGAGGATGCCGGAAGCTGCCTCCGGCCCATTCCTTCGGCAAGCGGCATCCCTCACACCATTCAGGCCCGGCGGGTGTCCACCCTGGGACCATCTCCCGTGAAGCCGGTCCTGCCCTACGTCGAGGCGATCCACGACCGGGCCATGGTGGAGGTGCAGCGGGGTTGCACCAGGGGCTGCCGGTTCTGCCAGGCCGGGGTGATCTACCGCCCGGTCCGGGAGCGGCCGGCCGAGGAGGTGCTGGAGAACGCGGCCGAGTTGATCGAAAACACCGGATACGACGAGATCTCCCTGGTCTCTCTCAGCACGGCCGACTACTCGGGGGTCGAGCAGGTGGTCAACACCCTGGCCACCGACTACCCTGAGCATCGTGTCAAGGTAAGTCTGCCCTCCCTGAGGGTGGATTCCTTTTCCGTCAAGCTGGCCCACGCCCTCCACGACGCCTACGGCGGCGGTCTAACCTTTGCTCCTGAGGCGGGGACCCAGCGGATGAGGGACGTCATCAACAAGGGTGTCAGTCAGGAGGACATCGAGGCGGCGGTGGAGGCGGCTTTCTCTCACGGCTGGTCGGCGGTGAAGCTGTACTTCATGATCGGCCTACCGACCGAGACGGAAGAGGACATCGACGGCATCGCCAAGCTGGCCTACCGGGTTCGGGATATCGGCCGCCGCCACGCGGGCAATCGGACCCAGGTGAAGGTGTCGGTGGGTGCTCTGGTGCCCAAGCCCCACGCGCCCTTCCAGTGGAGCGGCCAGGACCCTCACGACCGGATCAAGGAGAAGCTGGCTCGGCTCCAAAGGGGGATTCGCGGGCCCGGTCTGAGCGTGAGCTGGCACGATCCGGAGAGCAGTGTGCTGGAGTCTGCGCTGGCTCGGGGGGACCGGCGCACCGCAGCGGTCATCCACCGGGCGTGGCGCCTCGGTTGCCGGTTCGATGCCTGGGCAGAGCACTTCCAGTTCGACCTGTGGCGGGAGGCGTTTGCCGCTGAGGGCATGGATATCCATGCCGAGGCAGAGAAGCGTTTCTCTCCTGAGGATAATCTCCCATGGGACCACATCTCCGCGGGTGTCCGGAAGCGATTTCTGGTTCGCGAGTACCAGAGGGCCCTGCGGGCTGAGCTGTCTCCGGATTGCCGCGGCGGCAAGTGCCTGGCCTGTGGCGTCCGGCAGAGCTACGGGGGGTGCTGATGACGCAGCGATTGAGAATCAGCTTTGCCCGGCGCGATGGGACCAGGTACCTCTCCCACCTGGAGCTGATGAGGATGTGGGAGCGGACCTTGCGGCGTGCTGGTTGGCGGCTAGCCTACAGCCACGGCTTTAACCCTCATCCCAAGATGTCTCTTGCAGCTGCCCTGCCGGTTGGGGTGGCGGGCGAGGCCGAGTTGATGGAGGTCCAATTGGAGACGGCGCGGCCGGTGGAGGAAGCGGCCACAGAGCTGGCCTCCCAGCTACCGTCCGGGATCGAGGTGCGTGCGGTGGAGGATGTTCCTCTCGATGCCCCTGCCCTTCAGCGGAGTCTGCAGGCCGCCGAGTATCTGGCGGTATGCCCGAAGGCCCCCTCAGAAGACCAGCTTCTCAGGGAGGTGGAGCGGATGGTGGCGGCAGAACAGCTGATGCGGGAACGGAAGAAAGAGGCCAGGGTTCAGTCATACGACCTGAGGCCGATGATCCGTTTCCTGGAGGCGACTCGAGACGGGGCGGGGCGGCCGGTCGTGCGGATGGAACTGCGGACCGATGCCCAGGGTGCGGGGCGCCCCGACGAGGTGCTGAGGGAGATGGGTCTCGATCCGGCCGACTGCGATATCACGCGCATCCGCCTGCTGTTGAGGTCCTAAGCTCGTTGCCTCTTGACCGGATGGTCGCAACAGGGTAGAGTGCTAGGGTAAACCGAGCGAACGGGCGTGGCTCAACTGGCAGAGCAGCGGTCTCCAAAACCGCAGGTTGGGGGTTCGAGTCCCTCCGCCCGTGCCTACGAGAAGTGGAAGGGCGGCCCGCATGGGGCCGCCCTTCTGGCTGTCCTCAGTTTCTCCGACAGCTACTCGATCGGGGTGAGGGGCTCCTTCGGGATTTCCGCAGAAGGAGCATGTCCGTTGCTCTTGAAGAGGCCCGGGATCAACCCCTCCAGGAGGTCGATGGGCAGAGGGAAGATGATGGTGGAGTTCTTCTCCACAGCGATCTCCGTCAGGGTCTGCATGTAGCGCAGTTGGAGCGCCGCCGGCGTCCGGTTCAACTGATCGGCTGCGTCGGCCAATCGGGCAGAGGCGTCGTACTCGCCCTGGGCGTGGATGATCTTGGCTCTCTTCTCTCGCTCTGCCTCCGCCTGCTTCGCCATGGCTCGCTGCATCGCCTGGGGCAGCTCGATGTCCTTGACTTCCACGGTGCTGACTTTGATCCCCCAGGGCTCCGTCTGCTCGTCGATGATCTGCTGCAGGTGGCGGTTGACCTTGTCCCGCTGGGCCAGCAGCTCGTCCAGGTCCGATTGGCCCAGGACCGCTCGGAGGGTGGTCTGGGCGATCTGCGACGTGGCCCGGATGTAATCCAGCACCTTGACTACCGCCTGGTTCGGGTCCACGACCCGGAAGTAGATCACCGCGTTCACCTTGACGGTGACGTTGTCGCGGGTGATCACCTCCTGGGCGGGAACTTCCATGGTGACCACGCGAAGATCGATCTTTTGCATCTTATCGATCCCCGGGATAATGAAGAACAACCCCGGCCCCTTGGCTCCCACCAGCCGGCCGAGGCGGAAGATGACTCCTCGCTCGTACTCCTGGACCACCTTGACGGCGGAGGCCAGTAGGATGAAGGCGAAGACAATCAGGAAGATCAAGCCCGTGCCGGCCGTGGAGATGAAACCCATCTTCGACACCCCTTTCTGTACCTACAGCGGCGCCAAAAGCGCCCTGGAGGGAGCGAGAATCCCCTGTACTGCCGCGGACAGAGGCCACAACTCTAGATTGATCTTATCATAGATGGGGACGCGCAGGTTGACAACCGGGCAAGTTCGACGCGGGCGTGGAGGGTATTCGTGAGGGCGACGACGGGGCGACACCCTCCGTTGCAGCGACGGGAGTCGTGGCCACTGGCTGGCGGTCGTGGCGTTGGTCAGCGTGGCAGGAACCGTTTGCGGCGCATAATGATGCTCTGAACGATCCCGATGCAGATCAGGTTGGTGATCAGAGAGCTACCGCCGTAGCTGACGAAGGGGAGCGGGATGCCGGTCACCGGCATGAGGCGGAGGTTGGCCGCCACGTTCACCGTGATACTGAAGAGCAGAGTCATGGCTATGCCCGTGGCCGCCATCCGGCCGAAACTGTCCCGAGCCAGGCCCGCGACCCGAAGGATCCGGAGCAGCAGCCCCGCGAAGAGGACGAAGAGGGCGACGGCCCCGACGAACCCTAGTTCCTCAGCCAGGACCGAGAAGATGAAGTCGGAGTACTGGATCCTGAGAAAGTGGCCCTGACTCTGGGTCCCGGCCAGGAAGCCTCGGCCGAACATGCCGCCCGAGCCGATGCTGATCTGCGCCTGGATGATGTTGTAGCCCTGTCCCCAGGGATCGCTCTCGGGATGAAGGAATATGGTGATGCGATCCCGCATGTACTCCTTCAGCACGGACCATATGAGAGGCACCGAGGCAACTGCCGAGACCGTCGTGAGCAGCAGGTAGCCGACGCGGACTCCGGCGGCGATCGCCATGAGGAACCAGATCACCAGGAAGGTGGTGGAGGTCCCCAGGTCCGGCTGGGCGTAGACCAGGGCCACGGGCGGTACGGCCAGGAGAAAGGAACCCACGAAGTGGCGGATTGCCCGTACGTCGGACTGGTGGTCGGCGAAGTATCGGGCCAGGGCCAGCACCAGGGCGGGCTTTGCCAGCTCGGACGGCTGGAGAGGGAAGATCTTGAGGTCGATCCAGCGCTGAGCCCCGTACTCCGCCTGCCCATGGGAGGTGAACAGCACTACTCCCAGCAGGATAAGGGCTCCTGCGTAGAGGAAGTAAGCCCCGGCGTAGAGGACCCGGTAGTCCATGGATGCCACCAGTACCATGAACAGCAGGCCAGCGGAGGCGTAGGCCATCTGCCTGGTGACGTAGCTGCTGAAGGCGATGGTGTCGTTGTTGGTGGAGGGGAAGGTGGAGCTATAGACCAGCGCCAGGCCGTAGATCAGTATAACCAGAAGGTTCACCAGCATCAGGTAGTCGGCATAGCGCCATCGCTTCAGGGTCGAACTCATTGGCCCGCTTCCAACCTTTATCGAGCCCGTTGGGGCGTGGGTGTCGCCACCGGCTCCGAGTAGTTGAAGTACCGCTTGAAGATCTGCATGGCTACGGGAAAGGCGTCGGTGGGCCCGCCGCCTTTCTGGAGGAACACTGTCACCGATACCTGCGGATCGTCATAGGGGGCGTATGCGGTGAACCAGCCGTGGGTGGGCAAGATCCCGTGGGCGTCCTTGATGCCGGGGAACTCGGCCGTACCCGTCTTGCCGGCGACCTTCAGGGCCGGGATGTTGTTCGCCTTCGTGTCGTCGTTCTGCGGGATCCGTATCATCGCCTGGTGTATGAGGTCGAGGTTGGCGTCGCTGATCGGCAGCTTCCGGATCTCCGTTGGTTGGATGTCACGGATCAGGTTGTCCTCGGAGTCGCGAATGGAAGCCACCACCCTTGGTTCCAGAAGGTGGCCCCCGTTGGCGATGGCGTTGGTGACGTTGGCCACCTGGAGGGGTGTAGCCAGCACGAAG
>JAJZQR010000396.1 GCA_021806765.1 Chloroflexota bacterium
TGCACCGCCAAACAGGCTGGCCAGCCCGCTGCCCACCGCAATGTACAGTACCAGGTTACCCACCTCGATCTTTAGAGGTGTCACCGTGTCCCGCATTGCATAGAGTCCTTTCTGTAGGATCCCAGCGACGCCAGTCGGCATCATACCGATGGAGTATCCACTGACGAAGAGTGCAGTTAGTCGCACGTCTTCCGAAGTGAACCGCCCGCGTCCATACAGCAACGCGACAACCCAATGGCTATTGACGATCAACCACAACGAGACAGGGGTAAGGACAAAGACCGTCAACCCGGTAGCCCGAGACAGACTCACCGCAAAGGCTCCTCCTTCATCATCCTTCCCCGCCTCCAAAGAGAGACGCGGGTAGATCACTGTTCCAAGAGACCCAGCGAATAGCGCTATCGGTAGGACAAAAAGGCGCATGGCATAGTTCAAGGCGGAGACGGTGCCTTCAGGAAGTGTCGAGGCAATCAGGCGCTCAGCAGCCACCGAGGCGTATGCTACGGCCAGGTACCCTACGAGCGGCAGCGCCAACCTTTCCATTCGACGGAGCGCAGGGTGCCGCACGTTCATCACAGGGCGATACAGAGCGCCATACCGCACGAGCATAGGGACTTGCACTACCAACTGCACTAGCATCCCTATGAGCACCCCTATGGCAACACCATAGATACCACCTAGGTGACCGGACAGGAGGATCGCAACGATCACGATGACATTTGAGATCACCGGAGCCAGGGCCGGAATCGTGAAATGCTCGAAGGAGTTCAATGCAGCCGTGAGCAGCGCCGATAAACCCGTAATAAGCAGCATCGGGAGCAGTAGTAATGAGAGTTCAACTGAAAGCTGGAGGGTGTCCCCTCCAAACCCGGGGAACAGCAGCGCCAGCCATTTCTGCACGGTGAGAACAGTCATGAACACAATGACTCCCAAGACCAGTGCGCTTACGTTGAAGACGCAACTCGCCACATACCAGGCCTCCTCACGGTCGTTTCCAAGGCACTCTATGAAGACTGGCACGAAAACCGCAGAGACACTACCACCGATGAGAATCAGGAAGAGGGTATTGGGGACAAAGAAAGCAGCAAAGTAGGCATCTGTCGCTGTCGACATACCAAAGTTCGCGGCCAGGGCGGCGTCGCGCACGTAGCCCAGGAGATTACTGAGCAGGGTGAACGCAGCGACAATGCTGAACGCCCGGACAGTTTTCACGCAGCGCAAATCCTTTTTACCGATCGCTCGGGTAGTCCCCACCGGTGAATCCGTGAGCCTGCAAGCGCTCCAGGCCGATCATCGCCCCTTGTCCGGGCCCCGACTCGGCTCCAAAGATCGTCGCCCTCCGGTATGTGGTATGTGGCCACGCGTCAGCCTGTCGCCCATGTCGCTCTACCCTCCAGCTTAGCCACTGATAGCCCTGGGTTATCCAGTAGCTATCTTTCAGCCTAACTGCGGCTCCAGCGAGATTCCAGAATTCGCCCTCGGCTTCAGCATATTTTCCCTCGTCGAAGAGAACGAGTCCCTTCTCCGCGTAGTCGGTGCGCAACAATCTCCATGCCCCCGCCAATCGTAGCTCCCCGCGGGCCTCGTCGTCGCGGCCCTCTTCCCTGTAAACCTTCGCCAGATAGTAATGCAGCAGGACATCGCCAGGATCGATCACCAATCCCGTCTCGAATTGCGAAGCCGCCTGAGGCAACTTGGGTTTCAAGAAGTATAGAGTTCCCAGATGGCGACACGTCTCGGCGTTTTCGGGGTTCCATCGGAGGGCCTGTTGCAGCAACTGCTCCGCTGAGCGCAAGTCGCCGGCTAACCCCATCTGCGACTTACTCAAGTAGATGGTACCAGCGTTCACATAGCCAACGCTTGCTCCACGCTGAAAGAAGACAACCAGGAGAAACATCGCCAGGGAGTATGAGAGCCGCGCAGATCCGGCCCATCCAATACTTGAAGCGCGTGAACTACACACAGCTCTTCAACCCTGCGATCCATCTGTCATAGGTGGGGAGGCCACCAACATGGCGCCTGTGCTCATGCTGACTCCGCATCCCAGAAGCACCGATGCTACCCCGCAAAGGCGCGACTCAGACTTCCGAGACCGGTCAGCCAGCACTTTGTCAGAATCTCATCCTGGAGAACATAAGCGGCAACTTCCCATAGGATTGCTAGGCTGCCCTCCGCCGCGACGCGCACCAACCACCTTGTACACGAAGTCCCTCAGTTCATAGGCTGGTCAGCGAGGTGGGCAACATACACCTACGCGCCGCGCCCCACGGGCTCAATCACGGGTGCTTCAGCATCCCACCGTCGCACGGCGTCGTGCCGCTGCCCCCTCCGTTCTCGCAGTGCTGCTCGACCAGTCCGAAACAGCAGGAACAGGTCGGTCCAGATTGAGTAGTTGCGCAAGTACCACAGGTCCCACGCGGCGGTCTCATCCAGGGTCGCATCGTCGGGCAGCAGCCGCCAGTAGCCGGTGAGGCCCGGGCGGATGGCCATCAGCAGCGGCTCCCAACGCCCATATTTAGCCACCTGCTCCCTGGCGATGGGTCTAGGCCCTACCAGGCTGAGCTCGCCGGTCCACAAGCAGAGCAACGCCGGGAGACCCCGCAGCAGCAGCCGGCTGGTTACGGCACGGCGGAAAAGGGGCATCCGCAGCAGCCTACCCTCGGCGCCCACGACCTCGCGCCACTCCAGCACACCCCGCACGCCCCTGAGCCGAGCGGTAATGGCCACCAGCACGCCGGCAGGCGCGAGGGTAATCAGCATCAGGCTACCCAGGACGCGATCGAAGCCTAATTTCAGCAGTGCGTCCAGGCCGGTCAGCCGCCTGGTCTCCAGCGTGAGCAGCGGCACCATCCCCCGCTGGGTGAGGCTCATGCTGGAGGTGAAGACGTCGTACACCCCCGTGCTCATGTGGATCTTCAGTCCGTCGCTCGCGCCCGAATGCGCGGCGACGACGCTCTGAAGACCGTCCCAGGAGATGGACTCGGGGATCACGATGGCCTCCCTCGCCCCGTGTTCCGCCGCCACCTGGCTCAGCTGGGTGCTGCAGCCCAGCACCTCCACCACTCGGTCAGTGGACCACCGCCCCTTCTGGTTTCTTGGGTCCCCCGGGGCCGCCATCACCAAGCGGGTTCCCACCGGGACGTAGTCGTCCACGAAGCCGGCGACCTCGTAGGCGCCGGACCAGAGCAGCTGGCGGGCGATGTCGATCCCCTGGTCGTTCGCGCCCGCGACCACCACTCGCGTGACGAAGAGGCCGTGGCGCCGAAGAGCGTAAGCCACGCGCCGGATGCAGAATCGGGCCAGACAGGCGACGAAGACGCTGGAGAGCAGGACCGCCAGCCACCAGACCCTGGGAGTCCGGGGGAGGCTGAGCAGGTAGCCGGATATCTCGGTGACGACACCCCAGTAGAGGCCGGTGCGGAACACCTTCTCGTACTCGCGCGGTCCGCCCAGCAGGTTGTCTCGATCGTAGATGCCGCCGCGCCATCCCAGAACCCAGAAGAGCCCCACGTACAGGACCAGCAGGATTTCCTGGTCCCGCGGGGTGCGGAAACTCCACAGGAGATCGGCCTCCGGGTTACCGACGTACCCCGCTAGGGCGGCGGAGAGCAGAATGGACAGCAGGTCCGCGACCATGAGAGCCCCCGAGAGTGCGGCCCACTCGCGGCCCCCGGCCGTGCCCGCGGGGACAGGCTCATGCGGCCGCGCGGGTGTCGCCACCTTCTCCAGACAGGGACAACCCGGCGATGCGTCTCCGCGGACTCGTGTTTGCTCAGACGGCCGTGCGAACATTCTGCTCCTTCAGGAAACTCAGATCGGGCTGGCCGAGGCGCCAGCTGCGGGGGAGGCTGTTCACCAGGACGGTGGCGCCGGCCTCGTCGAAGTGGAGCCCCATCTGCTTCAGTCCCTGTGCCTCCATCACCCTCCCTACGGCCGCCTGTCGGTCCGACTCGCAGTACATCATCAGGAAGCCCCCGCCCCCTGCACCCAGGATCTTGCCCCCGAGGGCGCCCGCCCCCAGCGCCAGGTCGTAGCACTCATCGATGCGCCGGTTGCTGATCCCGCTGGCCAGCCGTTTCTTCTGCTGCCAGATCTCGTGGAGTATCCGGGCGAAGCGGCGAAGGTCGCCCCCCTCCAGGCAGTCCCGCGTCTGCGCCGCGGCCTCCTTGAGGGCGTGCAGGGAGGTCACCGTCGCCGAGTCCTCCTGGCTGCTGGAGCGGGTCTGCTCCGCCAGGATGGTGGCGGAGTTGCGGGAGGCGCCGGTGAAGAAGAGCATGAGGTTCTGCTCCAGCCGCGCCCGCACCTCAGGCTTGAGCCGCAACGGCTCGACGGTCACCCCCTCCCGCTCGAATCGGATGCAGTTGA
>JAJZQR010000397.1 GCA_021806765.1 Chloroflexota bacterium
GTGGCGGTATCCGACGAGCTACCTGGCCGGCAGAGACGCCGGCCACTACAGGCGTTTGTGCCATGGATGCAGCTTGCCCGGAATCCTGCGCCGCACCCCCGTCTGGGTTGCGGCTTGCGGCATCTTCCCGCGTGTCATAGAATCTAATTAGGCGCGACTCTCTGGGTGCTCATAACACGCCCACGTCAGCAGCGACCCCAAGGGTCGCTGCTCTGTCTAGAGGGTAGAGCCGTGCTTCCGGCCGAGGCCGGTATCGTGTCACGAATGGGGTGTACAAGGTGGTTGACAACGACGCTGTGGAGAAGGCGGTTCGCGAGTTGCTGAGGGCCATCGGGGAGAATCCGGCTCGAGAGGGGCTGGAGGGAACACCGAGGCGGATCGCCGAAATGTACCGGGAAGTCTTCGCGGGCATGGATCAGGATCCCCGGGATATCCTGTCGGTTGGGTTCGAGGAGGGCCACGAGGAAATGGTGGTCGTCAAGGACATCCCCTTCTTCTCCATGTGCGAGCATCATCTGCTGCCCTTCCATGGTGTAGCCCATGTGGGATATATCCCTAAGGGTCGGGTGGTAGGGATCAGCAAGTTGGCCCGGGCCGTCGAGCTGTTTGCCCGCCGACCTCAGGTACAGGAACGACTCAGTAGCCAGATCGCGGACGCCGTCATGGAGGTGGTAAAGCCTCACGGCGTCGCTGTGGTGATGGAGGCCGAGCACCTCTGTATGACCATGCGGGGGATCAAGAAGCCCGGGAGCAAGGTTGTGACCTCGGCCAACCGGGGGATCTTCCGCACCAGGCCCGCCACCAGGGCGGAATTCATGTCCATCGTTACCGGCCGCAAGGGATGATGGGACCTCGCACGGCTTACCTGGCCCTGGGCTCCAACGTCGGGGATCGGTTGGGGAACCTGCGGGAGGCTGTGGATCTCCTCTCCTCCACACCGGGCGTATCGGTCTCCCGAGTTGCCGGGTTATACGAGACCGAGCCGGTGGGGGTGCGCGATCAGCCCTGGTTCCTCAACAGTGTGGTGGAGGTGTCCACCAACCTCTCTCCTGAGGCCTTGCTGGACGCGGTCAAGGAGGTGGAGCGGTCCGCCGGAAGAACCCCAACCTATCGCTGGGGCCCCCGGGAGATCGACGTGGACATCCTCCTCTACGATGGGGTGAAGCTGTCTGACGAGCGGTTGACCATCCCCCACCCCAGGATGCGGGAGCGGTTGTTCGTCCTGCTGCCGCTGCAGGAGTTGCGTCCAGACTGGCGGGACGAGCAGGGGGTAAGAATAGACGAACTCATAGAAAGACTTCGGGGTACGGCCGAAGTCCGGCCATACCCCGAACGGATCGAGGACTGAGGACTGAGGACTGAGGGCTGAGGACTGAGAAGAGACTGACTCAGTCCTCAGCCCTCAGTCCTGACTACGCTTCGCGGGCTTTCTGAAGGAACTGCTTCGCGCCGTTCATGATGAGGCCGGCGGCCCCAACGATGATGTAGCTGGACCCCATGTCGACGTACTTCTTGACCTCGTCGCCGTTTCGGGCGATGTTCCCCACCTTCTTGCCGGCTCCTGTGATCTCCTTCATCGCCTTGGTCACCACAGCCTGCAGATCCGGATGGTCGTACTGGGCCGGGATACCCATGGAGTGGGAGAGATCCGAGGTGCCCAGGAAGTAGACGTCGATCCCGTCCACCGCCAGCAGTTCGGGTAGGTTGCGGACAGCCTGGATGTTCTCGATGTGGCCGATGATCATGCTCTCCTGATTGGAGATCTTCACCTGCTCGCTGAGGGGCCCCTGGAGTCCGTAGAAGTGGGCCCGGGTGCCCGCCAAGCCCCTTTGGCCCATGGGGTGAAACTTGACCGACCGCACGGCGGTCAGGGCGTCCTCGGCGGTGTTGATCTGGGGGATGTGGATCCCCACGGCCCCGGTGTCCACATAGCGCAGGATGTCCTGAGGTACGTTCAGGTTGGACCGAAGAATGGCGGGGATACCGGCGGCCTCGGCAGTCCTCACCAGGTTCTCGCAGGTCTCGACCGAGAGAGGGCCGTGCTCGGCATCGAAGACGACGAAATCGAAGCCGGCGTAGGCGAAGATCTCGGCCAGGAAGGGGGCGTTGAAGCCCATTATCGGTCCGAGGACCGTCTTGCCTTGCTGGATCTTCTCCTTGACGAGGTTCTTCCTCATCGAATACCTCCCTGACTGTAATGAGGGTGGGGCGACAGGCGGCATTATAGGCCGCTGGTCTCGAGGACCGCAACGGGAGATGGGACCGCCGAGATCCCCTTCTACCCGCCGAAGAGGCGCGGGCAAGACCCAGAGTTCGGCCCAGACCCTGTAACGTCTGCTCCCCGGTCTCGTTGATCGATGTATCCGGTTGTTCTGCGAGAGATTCGCCATGAGACACGTCCTCCTGAGCCTGGTGGCTGCCCTGGCTGCCACTCTCACCTTCACCAGTACCTTCTACGCTCAACCCAGCCTCCAGTTCCAGTTGGGCTTCAGACTGCTGGCCGATCAGATCCCCAGCATCGTCGGCGGGCCCCTGGAAGATGAACACCATAACCCTGCCAACGGCGATGCGCTGCAACAGACCACGAGGGGCCTCATGGTCTGGCGGAAGGCCGACAACTGGACGGCCTTTACCGATGGGTCTCGTACCTGGGTTAATGGTCCAGCCGGGGTCCAGGAGAGAGGTAACGACGAGAGGTTCGACTGGGAGGCACCGGCTCAGAGACCCGCGCTGATGCAGGCACAGCCTCTAGGTGCCGGCTTCGATGTGGCAGCGGAGCAGGCCGCCCTGGACATGGTCAACCAGAGCAGGCAGCAGAACGGTGTGCCGCCGGTGACCATGGACGAAGCCTTGCGCCAGGTAGCCCGTGCTCATGCCCGGGATATGTCCGTCCGGAACTACTTCAGCCACTCCAGTCCGGAGGGTATGAGCCCTTTCGATCGCATGAGAGCGGCCGGCATAAGCTTCGGGGCAGCCGCGGAGAACATGGGATATTCCGTGGGTCACGGCAGCCCCACCGACGCTGTTCGCAGCGACCACAACGCCATGATGGCTGAGGCCCCGCCCAACGACGGCCACCGGAAGAACATTCTCAACGGTTCTTTGCACCGAGCCGGCATCGGAGTCTACACGGGACAGGATGGGAAAACCTACTACGTGTGCGACTTCATCGATTGAGGTCCAGGCAAGTCCTGCTTTTGCCCGCTGCCCCGCCGGAACTGGTAGAATCGGGGCATGTACGACGACACTATCGCTGCCATGTCCACGTCTGCCGGGGAGGCGGGCATAGGCATCGTCCGGATCAGCGGAAGGGATGCCCTGGCCGTACTGCGTAGCGTCTTCCGGCCGGCGGGTAGTGCCGGCCCGCCTTTCGAGTCCCATCGGGTCTACTACGGCCACGCCGTGGATCCTGCCGGTGGGGTTGTCATCGACGAGGTACTGGCCCTCTGCATGATGGCACCCCGCTCCTACACTCGGGAGGACGTGGTCGAGATCCACTGCCACGGTGGTCCGGTTCCCCTTCAGCGGGTGCTTCTGGCGGTACTCCAGGCCGGGGCGCGGCCAGCCATGGCCGGCGAGTTCACCCTGCGAGCCTTCCTGAACGGCCGGATCGACCTGGCTCAGGCCGAAGCCGTGGCGGACGTGATCCGGTCGCGAACGGACCGAGGCCTCGCCCTGGCCCTGAAGGGGTTGAGCGGCCAGCTATCCCAACAGGTGCGAACGGTTCGCCAGGAACTGGTGAGGCTGCTGGCCTACCTGGAGGCCACCATAGACTTCTCCGAGGACGACATCCCGGAGGAGGATGTGGAGGGGCCGCTGGTGCACTCTCTGGGTTCCGTGCAGCGGCTGCTGGCCGTCGCCGACCAGGGGATCATCTCACGGCAGGGGGTGCGGGTGGCCATCGTGGGCCGTCCGAACGTGGGCAAGTCCTCCCTCCTGAATGCCCTCCTGCGGACCGACCGGGCCATCGTCACTGAAATAGCTGGCACCACCAGGGACACCCTGGAGGAGACGGCCAACTTCTCCGGGGTTCCCGTGTGTTTGGTGGATACGGCGGGGATTGCGGAGTCCGACAACCTGGTGGAGCGGCTGGGGGTCGAGCGTAGCCGCCGAGCCATCGAAGAGTCGGATCTCTGCCTGATAGTGGTGGATCGGTCGGCGCCCCTGGGAGACGAGGACCGGGCCATAGCCTCGACCGTGGCCGGCAAGGCTACGATAGTGGTGGCCAACAAGGCCGATCTGCCTCCTGCCCTGGACCGAGAGGATCTGCAGTCGTTGGTGGAGGGCGCGCCGGTGGTAGAGACCTCGACCCTGGCTCGCAGCGGACTGGAGGTGGTTCAGGAGGCC
>JAJZQR010000398.1 GCA_021806765.1 Chloroflexota bacterium
CCAGCCTCCCGGCATGGTTAATGGATTCCCGCTTTCGCGGGAATGACGATGGGGTGCCCCACCCCTACAAAGGATTCCTTCCTGCGGCCGTCGCCAAGACGCTCCCTTATGGTGCAATTTCAGCCTTGACCGATTACAGCCTTGACCGATTACCCTTGATGCTGTTCGGGGGGCTGCTGTATACTTCTGCCGCTATCGCGCCGTACAACTGTGGGAGGTGGGGCCGGGTGAAGCTCTCTTGCCTTCAAGAAAACCTGGATAGAGGACTCAACATTGTCAGTAGAGCAGTGCCCGCTAAGAGCACTCTGCCTGCTCTCAGCAACGTCCTGCTGTCGACCGATCAGGGCCGTCTCAAGCTGGCGGCAACAAACCTGGAGGTGGCCATCAGCTGCTGGATAGGGGCCAAGGTCGAGGAAGAGGGCACCATCACCGTTCCCGCCAGCCTTCTGGCCGAGTTTGTGCGCTCTCTTCCTAACGATCGGATCGATCTCTCCCTCTCCCAGCGCACCCGTACGGTCAACCTTCACTGCGCCCGCTTCGAGGCCAACATCAAGGGGATCGACGCTGAGGAGTTCCCCACCATCCCGTCCACCGGCGATGGTTTCCGAATCCTCGTGGATGCAGTGACCCTTCACGACAGCATCGGCCAGGTAGCGTTCGCCGCCGCCGCCGATGACAGCCGCCCGGTGCTCACCGGCGTGCTGGTCACCTTCAAAGATAGCACTATGACCCTGGTGGCGGCCGACGGCTTCCGCATGGCGCTGAAGAGTTCCCCGCTGGGTGCCCCTGTGGAGCAGGAGGTCAGCATCATAGTGCCGGCCCGGGCCCTGCGAGAGTTGGGCCGGATCGTGGCTGACAGCGAGGAGGCGGTGGAGATCTCCATAACCCCCAACCGCAACCAGGTGCTGTTCCGGTTGGGCAACGTAGAGCTGGTATCCCGGCTGATCGAGGGGCAGTTCCCCCCTTACGAAAGGATCATCCCCCCGTCTACCCCCAACAAGGTGGTCGTGAGCACCGGCGAGTTCCTGAACGCCAACCGCACCGCCGCCATCTTCGCCCGGGACAACTCCAACATCGTCCGGTTGCAGTTCACCCCCGGCGAGGATGGGATGACGGCCGGCAAGATGGTTCTCTCGGCCACCAGCGCAGAGATCGGCGACAACGTAGGGGAGATCGACGCGGCCATCGTGGGACAGCCCTCCCAGATCGCCTTCAACAGCCGCTACCTGGACGAGCTGCTCAAGGTGCTGGAGAAGAGTTCTCAGCTCTCCCTGGAAATCAACTCCTCCTCCAGCCCCGGGACCTTCCGGCCGGTGGGGGACGAAGGATACCTCCACATCATCATGCCGATGCACACGAACCGTTAGGAAAGGGAGAGGTGTTCCTCCATCACCTCTCCCTCGCCAACTTCCGCAACTACCTCCAGATGGAGTTGGAGTTGCCCGGACCTGTCGTCCTGTTCCAGGGGGATAACGGTCAGGGCAAGAGCAACCTCCTCGAGGCCATCTACTTCCTTGCTACCACCCGTCCCCTTCGCGCCGGGTCCGATAGAGAGCTGATCCACTGGAGGGCGATGGAGGAGCCGATCCCCTTCGCCCGGGTGGCGGGCGCCGTCCGGAGAGACAGCAGCGACTTGAAGGTGGAGATCGTCATCCGCGCCGACCGGGCGGAGCGGACGGGCGCAGTCCTGTCCGAGGGAGTTGCGGCCCCGGGAGGGCTCTCCAAGCGGATCAAGGTGAACGGCGTGGTGAAGCGCGCCCTCGATCTGATAGGGCTGATCAACGTGGTCACCTTCTCCCCCCAGGACCTGGAGCTGATCGCCGGCGCTCCGGCTCTGCGCCGCCGATTCCTGGACATCGCCAACTGTCAGGTGGACCCCCGCTACTGCCGGGCTCTCCAGCAGTACAACCGGGTGCTGGTCCAGAGAAACCACCTGCTGAAGCAGATCCGGGAGGGGCGCGAAGCGCCCGAGACCCTGGAGTTCTGGAGCGAGGAGCTAGCGAAGAACGGCGCCTACCTTCTGGCGCGCCGCCTCAGCACCATGGCCAGCCTGAACGGACGGATCGACGGCTACCACCACCGCCTGACGGGCACCGGAAAGCGGCTGGTGATGCGTTACCGCTCCAGCGTGGAAGAGGCGGCCGGGGACGCGGGGACGCGGGGACACGGCGACGCTGCGACAGGACTGAGGACTGAGGACTTGGGACTGAGACCTCACATTTCGTCTCAGCCCTCAGCCCTCGGCTCTCAGTCCTCAGTCCTCGAGGGGGAGGTGGAGCGTCAGGCCGAGCTGTTCCGGGAGGCGCTCCGCAGCTACCGACGGCGGGAGACGATCCACGGGGCGTCGCTGGTGGGACCCCACCGGGACGAGCTGCTGTTCCTGGCCGACGGGATCGACGTGAACGTGTACGGCTCCAGGGGGGAGCAACGAGCGGTCGCCCTGGCCCTCAAGCTGTCCGAGGTGGAGTTCATGCAGGCCACCACCGGCGAGCGTCCCATCCTGCTGCTGGACGACGTGATGTCGGAGCTGGACCCGGCCCGCCGGCGGCTGTTGCTGGAGACCATCGACAACTCGGGCCAGACCTTGATCACTGCCACCGACCTGGACTCCTTCTCCCCCGAGTTTCTTGCCCGTGCCGCCCTGTTCCACATCGAGCAGGGCACCGTCACCCGGATGACAGGGTGAGGGCGCACTGGTGCATCCCGTTGAGCAGAGTTATAATCCGCATACGGAATCATTCTCTTTCGAATTCGTCGTCCCCATAAACTCTTTGCGCGGGAAAGGACAATCTCATGAATTTCCTCGGACTCGGTCCCGGCGAGCTTCTCCTGATCATGGTATTGGCGCTCATCGTCTTCGGCCCCGGCAAGCTGCCGGAGATTGGGCAAGGCCTGGGCAGGGCGGTTCGCGAGTTCCGCAAGGCTACCGACAGCATCACCCGGGAGTTCGGCCACGAACTGTCGCTGGATTCCCTGATGCAGGAACCGAAGCCGGCAGCCGCGCCCGCTACGGAAGCACCCGCACAGCCCCAGCCGGCACCGGCCCCTGTGGCTGAGGAGGCTCATCCGGTGGCAGCCCCGGTCGTCGAGGAACTTCACCCCACGACTGAGCCGATGGTAGAGGAGACGAGCCAGCCCGAGACCACGGGGACGGACGGCAACGGGTCCGGATCGGAGGCAGCATCCCCGACTCGGAAGAGGGTGCGACGGGTCAAGGCAGCGGTGGCCACCGTCGAGGGTGATGGCACTTCCGTCGAGACAACTTCGTCGGTCACCAAGATTCGGAGACTGAGGGCCGCCGCAAAGACGGGCAACCCGGAAGGCACCGCAGCTACCCAGGAGCCGGAGAGCGCGGAGGCATGATAGACCTTGCCCGGGGAAAGGGACGCTCAATCCTCGGACTACCTGCTGATCTTCGACGGCGGATCCCGCCGCAATCCGGAGTTCGGCTTCGGTAGCTACCTGCTGGCCGGACCAGAGGGCCGATCCGCACCCCGCCGTATGGAGTTTGGCCGCGGCGTCACCAACAACCAGGCGGAGTACATGGCCCTCCTGGCCGGACTGCGCGACCTCCTGGCCACCCTGGAGGCGTCGGGACGGCAACCACAGGAGATGACCCTGGAGGTACAGGGCGATAGTAGCCTGGTGATCAACCAGCTGCTGGGCCGCTGGAAGACCCGGAACCCCGGCCTCCAACCCCTTCAACAGGAGGCCCAGCGATTGTTGAAGAGCTTCCGACGGGTGAGGCTGGTGTGGACCCCCCGGGCCCGCTCGGTAGAGGCCCTCGGCCATTAGGGGCAAGGGGCTGAGGACTCAGGGCTCAAGTCCGGGCCCGCCCCCCGACCTCCGACAGCTAGAAAATGGCACCGTTCGTGCACTACCTCTGGGTACGTTGTTGCCGATCAGCTTTGCCAATCCGACAGTGAGGGTGTAGAATGGGCAACAGGAGGAGATGGTAGTGCTGAAGGTATTACTACAGTTATCTCCTGTTGCTCTTCCCCAAGGAGGCGCACACGTGGCAAAGGAGACAAAGGCGTGATCGAGGTCTTCGTCGAGAGCATACGGGTAAACATGGCCAACTACAAGCGGGTGGTGATGCTCAAGGAGAAGCAGGACGGGCGCTACCTTCCGATCTGGATTGGCCATTTCGAAGCCGACGCCATCGCTATCCCTTTGCAGAACGTGCAGGTAAGCCGGCCTCTGACCCACGACCTGCTGCGGTCGGTCATCTCCGCCCTGGGCGCCAGTGTGGTTAGCGTCGTCATCAACGATCTCGCCGATGAGACCTTCTACGCCAAGCTGGTGCTCGACGCCGACGGCCGGCCGATGCAGACAGCACC
>JAJZQR010000399.1 GCA_021806765.1 Chloroflexota bacterium
CACGTTTCCGGGAAACCCTTGAGCTGGCTGTAGCCGTTCCTCCCGGAGCCCGCTGACTAGCTCACGCCCATTTGCCGCTTTTCGCCCTACAGGCTGGCGGCCACCCGGAAACGTGACGGGCACCCCTAGGCGGGTCTCTACTTGACAAGCGCTTGCGAGGTGCCCTAGCATGAGCGACAGCTACCGAGACGAGGACCGACCCCAGGCGGTTTCTGCTTCCACCCTCGGAGGCAGCGGTGGTAGGGAGAGGAGAAGGGGCATGACTAGGGCTGATAGGCTGAGGAAGCTGCAGCGCCATGCTGTCTCTCGCCCGAGCAAGGAGGGAACAAAGGAGCACCCTCGGAGCTTCAAAGAAATCACGGCAAAGGCTGTGTTCTCGAAGCCGATAGTGCTCTCCGAGGTTCTGAGTATCCGCGGCAAGCGGTACTTCCAAAGCGTCTAGTAGCTCGTGTCGAAGTATCAGCCGTTCACCGGCGATGAACTTCCGGAGTTCATTTACCTCGACACGAGCTTTCTTGTCCTTGCCGCCGGCAGCCCTAAGGCTGAGCATCGAGAAGAAGCCTCCGACTTTATGGATCGCCTAATGGCTCACGGCACTACGGTAGTCGTCAACAACCTTGTTCTCCTCGAGGCTTGGCATGTTGCGCTAAAGCAGGCTGCCAAGGAGGCTCTCCAGGCTGCCGGTAGGAAGTACAGGCAGAACGAGCATGATGTTCCTGCCTTCAGAAAGACGATCGTCCCCAAGGCTCAGGAGTTGATAGACAAGATCGGCCAGATTCTTGACAACTTCGTTGCCCAAGGCCAAGGACACATCGTCGAGCTTGGGCATGAGGACATGACCAATGCGGAGCTCTGCATCCAAGATTGCGGATTGAACAGCTACGACGCGGCCCATGCGGGGACAATGCTCGCGTATGAACTCTACCACATAGCGACTATGGATAAGGACTTCGCGGAAGTTGCCAGCTTCACCCTCTGGCTGCCTCAGGATCGCTACAAGGAACGGGGCGATAACCGTTAAGACCAGCCTTCGACGGGGGCCGGTTGCCCCATGCTGCCCCGACCTGTGAAGCCGACGCTGGACAGTGCTGGACGTTGATGGACAATGGCGACCCTGGCTCTTCCCCTGGCCCGGGAGGCGACGCCGAAGGTACCCCGCTTTCAGACCGGCTTGAATTAGTTCCTCGGGCCGGGCGTAGAGGTCGGTGCCGGCAGCCTCCCTTGACTGCGCGTCGCCGCCCTTGTACGATGATGATCGCGATCCCTGTGTCTGATGCTCCTCGCCGTCACCCTGTCGCGTTCCCCCGTGCTGGCCGAGATCAGGTGGCATTAGCACGTCCTGGAGAAGGTGATCGGCTGCCGTGAACGCCATCGAAGTCGTGGACGTCCGGAAGAAGTACGAATCGCTTCGCGTGCTCGAAGGGCTGACCTTGCGGGTGGAGGAGGGGGAGGTCTACGGCCTGCTTGGCCCCAACGGAGCCGGCAAGTCGACTCTGATCCACCTGTTGCTGGGTTTCCTGCGCGCTGACGGCGGCCAGATTAGGGTGCTCGGGACGAGTCCCCGTTCTGCCCTGCGGCGGCTCGGCTATCTCCCGGAGCGAGTGCGCTATCACGAGCACTTCACTCCCAGCGAGTATCTCCACACCCTGGGCGCCCTCACCGACCTGCATGGCCGGCCGCTCGCCGACCGTTGTGGGTCGGTCTTGCAGTTGACCAACCTGGAAGGGGCCGCCAATAGGCGGCTGGGCGTCTTCTCGAAGGGCATGCTACAGCGGGTCGGGATCGCCCAGGCGCTGATCCACGAGCCCGAGCTGCTGCTGATCGACGAGCCGACCTCGGGCCTCGACCCGGCCGGCCAGCGGGAGATGATCGACCTGCTGGTGGCCCTGCGCGCACAGGGGCACACCATTCTCATGTGCAGCCACCAACTGCCGGAGGTGGAGAGGCTGTGCGACCGTGTGGGGATCCTGAGCGGCAATCGGCTCGCCGCGGAGGCCCGGGTGCGGGATCTGGTGGCGACCGCTGGTGTGAGGATGGTGCCCAGGAGCGGCAGGCTGCCGGAGGCCGTCGGCCAGGAACTCCGCACACTGGGACCTGCCGTCCAGGTCGACGATCGCGAGGTCCGGGTTGGCAACGATGACGCCCTGCAGAGCCGGGCCTTGCGGATCCTGCTGGATGGCGGGGTGGCCATCGGAGAAGTCACCCCGATGGCCAGCGGAGTCGAGCAGATGTACCTCAGAGTGACGCAGGGAAAAGGGAGCCCAGCGACCGTTAGGACGGCGGCGGTCGAGAGAGAAGTCGGAGGCGAGGCATCCCTGCTCGGGGGAAGGAAATGATCAACTGGCCGCGCAGAACGCTGGTCTTTGCGCTCTTCGTGCTCACCGACTACCTCCGCTCCTCGCGCTTCCTGGTGGAATTCCTCGTCGGGTTCGCGGTGTATGGGCTGTTCCTGTTCCCCCAGGGACGTGACCCCTTCGATCCCCCCCGTTTCTTCTCGGTGAGCGGCCTATTCATGCTGGTCCAGGTCGCCTACTCGACCTGGGTCATAGTTGGAATGGGGAGACGAGCCCAGGGCTACGTGATACTGTCCCGTCCCCTCGGACGAGGCGGCTACCTCGTCGGCCACTACCTGGCGTCGGTTGCCTGGGCGGTGGTGCTGTACCTCGGGCTCAACCTCGTCGTCTTCGCGGTTTACCTGGCGGCTAAGAACCCGATCGACCTTTCCGTGGAAATGTGGCTGCTTGGCACGCTGCCCCTGGTGTTGAACGCCGCCATCGTGGCCGCATACGTCACGTTGATCACGCCGCTGGTGCTGACCAGCTGGCTGCGGTTGGTCGCGCTGGCGCTGTTGGCTCTGGCGCTCAGCACGGAAGTTGGCGTGTTCAGCAGCCTTGAGGTGGGCTGGGTTCTGGTCCGCCTCCACGAGGTGGTGGGGTTCATCCTGCTGCCTGCCGCGGCCGGCTTCGGTCTCGCCGTTCAGCGCAGCTATACGCCCGCTTCGGCTTGGATCCTCGGATCGCAGCTGTTGCTTGTGCTGGCCCTGCTCGCACTGGCGGTATTCGCCTTCAGTCGACGCGAGACGATCCTCACCTCGTAGCCACGTGCGATTGCGTGGGCGTGTTCCGTGGTAGGTGGGCCCTCGCCCGGTCCCAGAGACGGTAGTCCCTCTGTGACCTGGCTTGCCCCGTTTCCTTTCCTTCTGCCCTGATTCGCCCCTTTCCTCTGTTCCCCTGGCCGTGCGGTATGGAGTATCATGGTCGTACCTCGTGAACGCATGCTCCTGGTGGTCCGGGCGGGGCCGCAGGCTCACGATGATCCGGACTGGCGAAGCAGGGAGGTGGCGGCGATGGACGTCCCACTGCTGATGGTGGCGGTGTACGGGATGGGCATCCTCTCGATCGTCGTGCTGACGGCGGTCGGGCTGGGGATCGCGTTGAAGGAGGGAGGCTGGGTAACCACGGGCTACCTGACCGCTCTGGGGGCCGTGCTGGTGGAGATGGCGCGGATAGGCCTCAGGGTGTAGGGGGCCGGCGAGACGACACGGCATGGGGTTCGGGTGGGCTAGAGGGCGACACTAGGGCGGGCGCCGGCTGACGTTGGGGGATGATCCCTTCCGGCGAACGGGGCGGTGGCACGCCCTCTACGGGTGCGCGCGCGGCCGGCTCCGGCGCCTTGACACTCCAGCCCCACGTTGGGTAGAATCTATGTGTCCTCGACGGGCCGAGGTAGCTCAGTTGGTAGAGCACGCGACTGAAAATCGCGGTGTCATCAGTTCGATTCTGATCCTCGGCACCTGTCCATGCGGAAGTGGCTCAGTGGTAGAGCATCACCTTGCCAAGGTGAGGGTCGCGAGTTCGAATCTCGTCTTCCGCTCCCGTAGGTGTGGGATCGCTGCCGGAAGCGGCAGCGCCCGACGGCAGCGTTCCCGCTCTCGGTCGTTCCCTGGCGACGTGGCCAAGTGGCAAGGCGGAGGTCTGCAAAACCTCTATCAGCGGTTCGAATCCGCTCGTCGCCTCCAATAGCGAAGCCCCTTCCGGTGGCCCAACGGTCTCGGAAGGGGCTTTCTCGTGCTCCAGACGTGATCCCTGGAAGGGGCGCTTTTATGCTCCAAACGTGCTTCCTCGAGGGCGAAGGCGGATCGGACCTCGGATTATCCCCCTCCAGGCACCCTCTTCGGTAGGTAGGTGAGTCTCTCATCCGGCGCGATGCCGGCCCGGCGGTAGACCTCGGCCAGCCTGGGCGCCATCTCGGCCCGCATCCGGCCGAAAAGGTCGTCGCCGGTGGAGTCGATCCCCACCACCAGGGGGCCCA
>JAJZQR010000400.1 GCA_021806765.1 Chloroflexota bacterium
CGCTCCCCACGCTTTCGCGCCTCAGCGTCAGGACCGGACCAGGAAGCCGCCTTCGCCACTGGTGTTCCTCCCGATATCTACGCATTCCACCACTACACCGGGAATTCCACTTCCCTCTTCCGGCCTCAAGCCCATCAGTATCGCACGACCTACTCCAGTTGAGCCGGAGTATTTCACGCACGACTTGATAAGCCGCCTACGCGCTCTTTACGCCCAATAAATCCGGACAACGCTCGCCCCCTACGTATTACCGCGGCTGCTGGCACGTAGTTAGCCGGGGCTTATTCCCAGGGTACCGTCATCATCTTCCCCTGGAAAAGAGGTTTACGACCCGAAGACCTTCATCCCTCACGCGGCGTTGCTGCGTCAGACTTTCGTCCATTGCGCAAAATTCCTAACTGCTGCCTCCCGTAGGAGTCTGGGCCGTGTCGCAGTCCCAGTCTGGCTGATCATCCTCTCAGACCAGCTACCGATCATCGCCTTGGTAGGCCTTTACCCCACCAACTAGCTAATCGGCCGCAAGCCCATCCTCAAGCGTCTTTCGACTTTACTCCCAGCACCGAAGCCAGGAGCATATGCGGTATTAGCCACTCTTTCGAGCAGTTATTCCCCACTCGAGGGTAGGTCACTTACGTGTTACTCAGCCGTTCGCCACTGACGTCCGAAGACGTCCGTTCGACTTGCATGTTTTATGCACGCCGCCAGCGTTTATCCTGAGCCAGGATCAAACTCTCCGTTCAAGACAGAGTTCTTGCGAACCCTTACCTTCATAACGAGGTTCTCTCCCCATCACTCTTCGATTGTTAAGGCTCGCTCTCAGGCCACAAAAAAACCCAAGCGTTCTCTCGTTTGGGAGGACGCCTGGGACTCGGGTCTGACCCCGTTTCCGCCTGAGATCGGCGCTCTCTGCGCCGTTCGCGTCACCAACATTGGAGAGTATACCACCGGTCTCCAGGGTTGTCAAGGGTCACACTCTACCACTTCGACACCCCCGCTCACTCCTGTGAGAAGCGGGCGGGATCTCGATCGGACCCCGTATCCCCTGGTGACCCCGGCGCCGTGGCGCCGTGCGTCTCACCAACATTCCAGATTATACCAATCACCCGAGGGGACGTCAAGGGCGAAAGAGGACCGATTTCGGAGGAATTTGGCTGGCCCGGGAGTAGGGGGCGGGGCTCGGTTGGCTGTAGGTTCCTCGCTCCGTCGGGGAGCCGAGGCTTCAGCCGCTGATGACTGTAAGCCTCGACTCCCCAGGGTAGGTTACTGGAGGGCTGAGCACACCTCTACCCGACCGTTGCGCACCCGAACCTCATAGTGGGGCTGGGCGTAGGGCGAGGGACCGTGCACGGCGGTCCCGTTCTCCAGCAGGTAGGTGGAGCCGTGGCAAGGGCACACGATGGTTCCGTCCACGACGCCGCCTTGGGAGAGGGAGCACCCGGCGTGGGAGCAGACGTCGTTGAGGGCGTAAATGGCCCCGGCGTGGCGAACCAGCATCACCGGGACCCCCTGGGCGTCCACTCGGACCGGCCTATCCTCCGGCAGATCCGCTTCGTTCCCGACGGGGGTGAACTCCCCGGGGCCCGGAGCCCAGGCGTCTCGGTGTACCTGCGTTCCCAGGCGGAAGCTCAGCTCCCCGCCCAGGTAAGCCCCCACCAGTGTGGTGAGCCATCCGGCGTTGGAGAGGGCCGACGCCCCCTGGCGGTGTCCGCTCAGACGCCTCCAAAGTGATGCACCGAACAGGGTCAGCGCCACCACGTTCAGCGTGGCATGGACGAGGCCTACCCTCCGCTGGGTACCTCTCGTATCGGCCCAGTCGGCGATGCCGCTTGCGGCGGCAGCCGTGGCACCCCCGATGCCGAGGCCGATGACCACGGAAGTAGCCGGTTCCATTCTCCGGCCCGAGGCGCTTTCGATCCCATCCAGCACCACCGCTGTGGTCCAGGCCCCTACCGGGACGTCGGTCACCGACGCGTGAAGGGGGTGGGCCAGCCAGACACCGTTGAGGAAGTCCTTGATCCTGTGGGCGGTGTCGCTGCTGAGAAAGACCCCGTTGACGATTTGCTGAAGTTGCTCCCCCAGGCTGTCGATCCAGCTCTGGCGAGTCACGGAGTAGACGACCGTTTCCTCTAGCTGCTGCATCTTCCGCTCCTTCCTCTGGTAAACCAGATCCACGTGCAACTTCCCTGCAAAGGTAGTGCCTGAGGAAAGGTCTTCCGCTGGAAGGCGAGGAGGGCTCGTTCATCCCCCCGCGATGCCGGGAAGGAAGGTCACGGTGTCGCCTTCGTGGAGGGGTGCGTCCAGTCCCCCCACCTGGTCGTAGAGGACGCCGTTGACGGCGATCTCGGCGTGCCCCGTGAGCCGCTGCCTCTCGGGGTCGAAGACCATCCGGCCGAAACGGCCGTGCCTCTCCTGCAACAACCCCAGCAGGGCGCGGAGCGATCCACCGTCGGGAACGGTTTCCTGCATCACTACCTTTTGGGAAATGCTGCCGCTCAGCAGCTCACTCAGCCAGGGCAATACCTCTATCCTTACCTGCATGGGATTCACCCTCCTGTGATTACCTCTAAATGTATTTCACCGGGAGGCCCTTTTCAAGCCGGGGCTGCGTGCTCGTTCCAAACAGAATGGGGGTGCAAAGCTGCCCGCCCGGCCTTCCTTAATGAACGTTGACAACCTACTGCCCGCGCTCCCGGCGACCGGTCTCCGGCCGTCAGGCTGGGGCTTCGATTGGCGGTGGGCCGCCGAAATGGGCTATAATTCATATAGCAGTGGCGAGGTTGTGTGACCAAGTCGAGAATGGAGGGTAGTTCCCACTGGTGTCAAAAGGGATTTCTTCGCCGGAACGCCGGCCTGTAGTGAGTCTGAACATCGATGTAGCCAATCTTCCCCGCGAGGCAATAGAGCGGCTGATCGATCTGGCTCCAGGCCAGGGGCGGGTGCTGATGCGCCGCGCTTTTGGCGACTTCCGGCGGGAGGACATGGACGATCTCGCTATTCACCTGTACCAGTATGGCTTCCAACTGGTCCATTGTCCCGCCTGGCCCAACCAACGGGGCAGACTGAAGTCGGTGGTGGACGATGTCATGGCCCAGGACCTCAGAGACCAGATGGAGTACGCTCCGGAGGTGGAGGTGTTCATCCTGGGGTCCGGCGATCGCAACTTCATCGCTGTCGCCAACGCCCTGAAGAGGCACGGGAAGAGGGTCGTCGTCGCCGCGGACCAGGAAAGCATCAACCGTGAGTTGAGGCTGTGCGCCGATGAGTATCTGGCGCTTCCCAGAAACCGAGGAGGTCGCTCGCAGCCCCAGCCAGAGCCGGAGACGGATGGCGGTTTCGAGGCCCCTAAGGGGGCTGAGTTGCTGGAGCAGGTTCGGCTCCTCTCCGGGTCCACCGACTACCTGACCCTCCGCCGCATTGTAAGGGCCCTGTTGCCCGATGACGTGAGTGGTACCGGGCGTGTACGCTCTGCCCTCGCCAACAACATTCAGGAGCTGGTCGATTCCGGCTATCTGCGGTCGGAGCGGCGGGTGATTCGTGGCCGCACGGTGATCACCCTCGATATCGCTGAAGGCGAAGCTGCCCCCGCCGATGGGGAGACACCCTCGGTGGCCATCGCTCCGGCGGTGACTGAAGTCACTCCTACTCCCCCTGCCCCCAGACGGCGCACTCGCCGCAAGGCCGGTGCCTCAGCAGTCTCTTAGCAGCACGCCGTTCTTCGTCATCCTTTCCCATTCCTTCCTTCTTGGTAGTTGACACCATTTGAGATGCAGATAGAATGGCTGTTGCGTGCAGTGAGAGTTAGCCCCGCTCGCGCCCTGGAACCTCCCCTTATGTGTTACGTGGAAAACCCGCGGCGTTGTGCGCCCTGGGATCAGCATGCCTTGCGCGGAGGGATGGTGAATCGATGCCGCTGAGTCAGAACGGACGATTAGCTGTAGTCGTCGAAGACGACGACTCTGTCAGAGAGATGCTGTGCGAACTGCTTCAGTCCATCGGCTTTCGAGTGGCGGGTTGTAGGGATGGGTCAGAGGGGTTGAAGGCTGTCAAAGAGTTGCACCCCTCGGTTCTCACCCTGGACCTTCACATGCCCGGTATGGACGGCGTGGAGGTGCTGCGCCGTCTGACCAGCGATGAGTCGACTGCCATGGTGCCGGTGGTGGTGGTTTCGGCCTACGCCTCGGATCGAAGAGTGCGGAGTTGCAGGCAGGTGAAGGCCGTCATCTCCAAACCCTTTGACGTGGACGATCTGTGCGCCAAGGTATGCTCCGCCGCCGGCGTCGCGTAGGAGTAGATCGCGTTACAACCCCGG
>JAJZQR010000058.1 GCA_021806765.1 Chloroflexota bacterium
CGGAGTTCTACCTGCCGCTGCGCAACCTGGGGACGGGGTTCCACGCCGGCATGTCGGGCGTCGCCGCAGCCCACCGCATCTTCGAGATCCTTGAGCGTGACGGGGAGACGGGGAGGCGGGGAGGCGGAAACCCGTCCCCCCCTCTCCCAGTCTCCCCGTCGACGTACGTCCGTTTTGAGGGCGTGCATCTGGCCTATGACGGCCGCGAGCGGCCGGCGCTAAAGGGAGTCACCTTCGAGATCGCCCGAGGGGAACGGATAGCGCTGGTGGGCCCGAGCGGCGCCGGCAAAAGCAGCATCGCGCAGCTGCTGCTGGGGTTCCTGCCCCCCGATGGCGGCCGGATCCTGGTGGAGGGCCGGCCCCTGCAGGGGGTGGAGGTGGAAGAATGGCGCCGGCAGGTGGCCTGGGTGCCCCAGATCCCCCATCTGTTCCACGCCACCGTGGCCGAAAACCTTCGGATCGCCCGGCCCGGGGCCTCCCCCGAGCAGTTGGTCCAGGCCGCCCAACAGGCCGGAGCCCACGACTTCATCCTTGGCCTGTCCCACGGCTACGACACGATGATCGGGGAGCGAGGCGAGCGGCTGAGCGGCGGCCAGGCCCAGCGTTTGGCCCTGGCCCGCGCCTTCCTGAAGGACGCCCCCTTCCTGATCCTGGACGAGGCCGCTTCCCACCTGGACCCGGAGCGAGAGGCCCTGATCCAGGAGTCCCTGGACCAGTTGACTGAGGGGCGCACGGTGCTGGTCATCGCCCACCGGCCGGGCGCTGCCCGGCGGGCGGATCGGGTCCTGGTGCTGGAGGAGGGGCGGCTGGTGGAGGAGGGGAGCCACGCCGAACTGCTGAGGAGGAAGGGGCTGTACCATCGGCTGGTAGAGGCCTATCGAGAGCCCGATGTAGCCGCACCCTTTACGGGTGCGCGTACCGCGTGGGATAGCGACGGCAAACCCCACGAGGCGCGCGCAGGCGTAAAGCCTGCGGCTACATTTTCGCCCAGGCTGTTCGCCGCCAGCGTGGGTGAGGTCTATCTGTCTTCACCCGCGCAAGCCCTCACCCCCACCCTCTCCCGAAGGGGACAGTTCCCTCTCCCTCTGGGAGAGGGTCAGGGTGAGGGTGATGCTCAACGTCTAACCATCCGGGGGACCCTCTTCCGTCTCCTCCGCCTGGTGGGACCCTTCAAGGGGTGGATGGCCCTCTCGGGGCTGCTGGGATTCGCCACCATCGGCAGCGCCGTCGGACTCATGGCCACCGCCGCCTTCCTGATCGCCAGCGCCGCCCTCCACCCTTCGGTGGCGGACCTGGCGGTGCCCATCGTGGGGGTGCGATTCTTCGGCCTCGCCCGCGGGGTGTTCCGCTACCTGGAGCGCTACGTCTCCCACAACGTCACCTTCCGCCTCCTGGCCCGGCTGAGGGTCTGGTTCTACCAGGCTCTGGAGCCCAGACCCCCCGCCTGGTTGATGCAACAGCGCAGTGGCGACCTGTTGACCAGGGTGGTGGCCGACGTGGAGATCCTCCAACACTTCTACGTGCGCGTCGTATCGCCCCCACTGGTGGCCCTCTCGATCGGCGGGACGGTCGCGCTGTTCCTGGGAGGGTTCGACGCCTCCCTCGCCTGGATCCTCCTGGCCTTCCTGATGCTGTCGGGCGTGGTTGTCCCGCTGCTGACCCTCCGATGGAGTCGTGGCCCGGGCCAGCGGAGTAGCTGGCTCCGGGGAGCGCTGAACGTCCAGCTGGTGGACGGCCTCCAGGGCATGGCAGATCTGCTGGCCTTCGGACAGGGGGGACGACAGCTGGATCGGGTGAGGGATACCAGCCGGCAGTGGATGGAGGTGCAGGAGAGACTGGCGAGGATCACCGGCCTCCACAGCGCCCTCAGCAGCCTGCTGGCCAACCTGGGGATGTGGACGGTGCTGGTGGCAGCGATCCCCCTGGTCGCCTCCGGGAGGCTGGAGGGGGTCTACTTGCCGGTGGTGACCCTGGCGACCCTGGCCAGCTTCGAAGCGGTCGCCCCCCTGCCCGCGGCATTCCAGCAGCTTGGCAGCAGCCTGGAGGCGGCCCGCCGGCTGTTCGAGATCGTGGACATGCCCTCTGGCATGTCCACGGGTCCACGGGGTGAGGGTGATGGTAGACTGCAGCAAGAGAATGTAGCCGCACCCTTTATGGGTGCGCGCGGCCTCGTGGGGCAGGGGGATGCTGCAGTCACAGAAACGCGCAGGCTAAAGCCTGCAGCTACAGAGTCATCGGGAACCCAGAACCCTTCTCAGCACCCATCACTCATCACTCATAACTCATCACTCAGAACCCAGAACTCAGAACTCAGAACTCAGAACCCAACGCTCAGCCTGGTCGTGGAGGGCCTTCGCTTCCGCTACGGGCCCGGGGAGCCCCTGGCTCTGGACGGAGTGAGTCTTCGACTACCGGCGGGGGGCAGCCTCGCCGTAGTGGGGCCCAGCGGCGCCGGCAAGTCCACCCTGGCCCACCTGCTGCTGCGCTTCTGGGACTATCAGGAAGGGCGGATCACCCTGGGGGAGCGAGAGCTGAGAGACTGGGATCGGGAGGAGCTACTGGGCCGGGTCGCAGTCGTTTCCCAGCGGACCCATCTCTTCAACGGGACCCTTCGGGAGAATCTGTCGATCGCCCGACCCGAGGCCACCGAGGAGGAACTGAAATGGGCAACGAACAGGGCGCAGCTTCACAGCTTCATCGAGGGCCTCCCCCGGGGGTACGACACGCCGGTCGGCGAGCTGGGGTTGCGACTGAGTGGAGGAGAGCGGCAAAGACTGGCCATTGCCCGCGCCCTCCTGAAGGACGCCCCCTTCCTGATCCTCGACGAACCCACCGCCAACCTGGACAGCCTGACGGAGCGCGAGGTAATGGGCGCCCTGCGGGCTCTGATGCAGGAGCGCACCACCCTCCTCATCACTCACCGGCCGGCCGGTCTCGAGACGGTAGATCAGATCCTGGTGATGGATCGAGGTCGCGTGGTGGATCGGGGCAGCCACCAGGAACTGCTGACCCGAGAAGGGATATACCGCCGGATGTGGCGGCTGCAGAACCAGGTTTAGAGAGTTTCCCCTTCCTCTCTCGGCATACTTCTTGCTTTTCTGTCCCCTGTTTCGTCCCCTGTGGATTGGGTGGTTGTCCTCAACACTTCCAGCTTCTGTCTGGGATCGAGCACGAGGTCGTGCGGTGAATTACCTTCGCCTGGCAAAGCCGAACAGCGTAGCCCTACTCCTGGTGACTGCGATCGCCGGTATGGTGATGGCCCGGCCGGAACTGCCCTCCATTACCCTGCTAGCCCTGACGATAGCAGGTGGCGCCCTGGCTGCTGGGGGAGCCAACAGCCTCAACTGCTACCTGGACAGGGACCTGGATCGACTGATGCCTCGCACCCAACGGCGGCCCCTGCCCTCGGGTCTGATTCAACCCAACAGGGCCCTGGCCTTTGGACTGCTGCTCTGCCTCCTGTCCGTCACCGTCTTCGCCGTCGGGGTGAACCCCCTGAGCGCCATACTGGCCGCGGCGGGCGTTTTCTACTACGTGGTCGTCTACACCCTCTGGCTCAAGCGCGCCACCCCCATGAACATCGTCATCGGAGGAGGGGCGGGAGTCATGCCCCTGCTGGTGGGCTCGGCGGCGGCCACAGGTCGGGTCTGCCCCTGGGCTCTCTGGGTAGGCTCCATCATCTTTTTCTGGACGCCACCCCACTTCTGGTCGTTGGCGCTGGTCCGTCGCCGGGAATACCTGCAGGCGGCCCTTCCTATGCTGCCGGCCGTCAGGGGTGAGGGGGAGACCCGGCGCCAGATAGCGGTCTACTCCCTGCTGCTGGTCCTGGTCACCCTTCTGCTGACGCCGGCCGGCTTCGCGGGCCCCATCTTCCTGGCCGCGGCACTGCTGCTCGGCTCCTGGCTGATCTTCAGAGCGATTCTCCTGCTGCATCGAGGCACGCCCGAAGCTGCCCGGCAGCTTTACCGATATTCCATCCTGTACCTGGCGATACTGTTCGGCACCCTGATCCTGGATCGGCTGATACTCCGGTGATGAGTAACGAGTGATGAGTAATGAGTGAGACCGACAGTTTCGCTCATCACTCATCACTCATCACTCATCGCTAATCACTCTCGTGAGGAGAGAGAGATATGCGATCGACGAGGAACGCCATAAGGATCTTCTTGCTTCTTGCCCTGGCGGCCTTGATCGTGGCCGGCTGCGAGGGTGTTCCCGTGGCGATATTCCGCCCGGAGTCGCCGGGCGCCACCGCCATCTACAATCTATCTATCTACCTTCTGGTCGTTGCCGGCGTCGTCTTCTTCCTGGTGGAGATCCTCTTGCTGACGGCAGTGTTCCGGTTCCGCAACCGTCCCGAAGAGCGGGCAGTCCAGACCCACGGCAGCCTTCGGCTGGAAACTGGCTGGACCGTGGCCACGGCCATCGTTCTCTTCGCCACCCTCGCTCTGACGGTGAAGACTATGGGAGAGGCCAGTTCGGTGCCGGAAGCAGCCCTGCCTCAAGCCTCGGCCTGGCCCGGCGACACCCTGGTGTTGCGAGTGGTGGGGTACCAGTGGTGGTGGAAGTTCGAGTATCCCGACCTGAAGGTCGTCACCGCCAACGAGGTGCACGTCCCTGTTGGCACGCCCATCAAGCTGCAGCTGGAATCCGGCGACGTAATCCACAGCTTCTGGGTCCCCCGGCTGGGTGGCAAGACCGACATGATCCCCGGGCAGGTCAACTACTCCAGCTTCCTGGCCACCAACCCCGGCGTCTACGAAGGGGAGTGCGCCGAGTTCTGCGGGGTCGAGCACGCCCGGATGGCGTTCAAGGTGTTCGCCGACACCCCGGCCGGCTTCTCTGCCTGGGTCAAGGTCCAGCAGCAGACGGCGGCTCAGCCCACCACCGACCTCCAGAAGGCCGGCGAACAGACCCTCCAGCGCACCTGCGCCGGATGCCACACCGTCAACGGCACCAGCGCCCAGGGCAAGACGGCGCCCGACCTGACCCACTTCGGCAGCCGCACCAGCCTGGCGGCCAATACTCTGCCCAACACGCCCGAGAACCTGGCCAGGTGGCTCAACGACCCTCAAACGGTCAAGCCCGGCAACAAGATGCCCAACCTGAAACTGGATCAGGCGACCGTGGATCAACTGGTCGCCTATCTCGATAACTTGAAGTAGGCGAGGGAGGAGTCTCTGGATGGCGAGCACCGCTGAAACGTGGCCCCGACCCCAGTGGTACGAGTCCGGGATCTGGGGTTGGGTCACCACGACCAACCATAAACGAATAGGCGTCCTCTATCTCAGCACCAGCTTCGTCTATTTCTTCATCGCGGCCGGCATGGCGATGATGATGAGGACCCAGCTGATGCGACCCAACAACAACTTCGTGACTCCCGAAGAGTACAACCAGCTCTTCACCATGCACGGCACCACCATGGTGTTCCTCTTCGGGATGCCGGTGCTGGCCGGCTTCGCCAACTACCTGGTGCCGCTGATGATCGGCGCCAAGGACATGATCTTCCCGCGGCTGAACGCCTTCAGCTACTGGGCCTACCTGGCCGGCAGCCTCCTGCTCTACAGCAGCTTCCTGGCCGGGGGAGCCCCCGATGCCGGGTGGTTCAGCTACGCTCCCCTGACCGAGTCGCCCTTCTCCAGGGGCGCGGGCATGGACTACTGGAGCCTATCCATCATCATGCTGGGAATGTCCTCCATCGCCGGAGCCGTGAACGTCCTGGTCACCATTCTGACGCTCCGGGCGCCTGGGATGACCTTCAACCGGATGCCGCTCTTCGTCTGGTCCAACCTCGTCAACCAGTTCCTCATCCTGGTAGCCCTGCCCAGCCTGACGGCTGCTGCCATCATGCTGTACCTGGATCGCCATTTTGGCACCGCTTTCTTCAACCCGGTCAACGGAGGAGACCCCCTCCTGTGGCAGCACCTCTTCTGGTTCTTTGGACACCCGGAGGTATACATCCTGATCCTTCCCGCCTTCGGGATCATCTCGGAGGTGATTCCGGTCTTCGCTCGCAAGCCGATCTTCGGCTACAGTTTCATCGCCTACTCCTCGGTGGCCATAGGCGTACTCAGCTTCGCCGTTTGGGCTCACCACATGTTCGCCGTGGGGATGAGCCTCACCGCCGACGCGGTGTTCGCCTTCACCAGCTTCACTATCGCCGTTCCGACGGCGGTGAAGGTCTTCAACTGGCTGGCGACCCTGTGGGGCGGGGCCATCCGGCTGAGAACGCCGATGCTGTTCGCCCTGGGGTTCATCGGCCTGTTCGTCATCGGCGGCCTGAGCGGCGTCTCCCTGGCCGTGGTGCCCTTCGACTGGCAGGTGGAGGACAGCTACTACGTGGTCGGCCACTTCCACAGCGTGCTCTTCGGGGGCACCGCCTTCGGCGTCTTCGCCGGCATCTACTACTGGTTCCCCAAGATCACCGGCCGGATGCTGGATGAGCGGCTGGGAAAGCTGAACTTCTGGCTGCTGACCGTCGGCTTCCTGTTGACCTTCCAACCCATGCACATCCTGGGGATCCTGGGAATGCCTCGCCGGATCTGGACCTACAACGCCAACATGGGCTGGAACGACCTGAACCTGGTTTCCACCATAGGCGCCTACATCATCGCCGCGGCCATCGTGACCTTCGTTCTCAACTTCGTTCTCAGCGTTCGGGGAGGGAAGGTAGCCGGGTCCGATCCGTGGGACGCCTGGACCCTGGAGTGGGCGACCGCCTCCCCTCCGGTGGAGCACAACTTCGACCGGCTGCCCGAGATCCGCGGCCGCCGGCCGCTGTGGGATGAGAAGCACCCGGAGAAGGCGGACTACTTGACACATCACTGAGCTATCAGCCTTCAGCCATCAGCTATCGGCAGAGGCACGGCTAATAACCGGCCAAAGTGGAGGTGATACGAACTGTCATGCTGAGCGAAGCGAAGCATCTCCCCGTAACTGGAGATCCTTCGCTGCCGCTCAGGATGACAGGATAGGCGCTCAGGATGACAGGATAGGCGCTCAGGATGACAACGTCAGGACCACTTTGGTCGTCTACCAGTAGCTGATGGCTGAAGGTGGATAGCGACAGGGGAGGTTGATTTGAATATAGGAACCCAACCCGCCGAGGCAAAGGCGGCTCACCACGCCTCCGAACACAGCCCGTGGCCCATGGTGCTGGCTCTGGGGCTGCTGCTGGTAGCGGTGGGAGTGTTGAACCAGTGGCTCATCGCCGTCCTGGGCGGCGCCGTCATACTGGCTGCCATCGTCGGCTGGCTGTGGCAGCCCTGGTTTTCGTGACAGAGGTTCGAAGGATGATCGCCAGTCCAGCCCGACGTGCCCAGGAGCCTTCGAGTTTCCGAGTCAACCCCAGCATGCTGGGGCTGTGGGTATTCATCACCACCGAGGCACTGTTCTTCGGCATGCTGATGGCATCGTACCTGTACCTGCGAGTGCGGGCCGGCGTCTGGCCCCCGCCGGGCACGCCACCTCGCGACCTGATGGTACCGATCTTCAACACCGCGGTGCTGCTATCCAGCGGCCTCACCATGCATGGGGCCCACCTCAGTATGCGCCAGGGAAACACTGCGGTGCTGAGGGGAGGCATCCTCGCCACCATCGTCCTGGGGGCCGCATTCTTAGGAGGTCAAGCCTACGAGTATACCCACGCTGGATTCGGTCTCGGTAGCGGGCTGCTGGGGTCGACCTTCTTCACGCTGACCGGTTTTCACGGGGCCCACGTGTTCGCCGGACTGGTCTTCCTGTCCCTGGTTTGGGTCAGGGCAGGGAAGGGCTACTACACCGGCAAGCAGCACGTGGGCGTGGAGGCCAGCGCCCTCTACTGGCACTTCGTCGACGCCGTCTGGGTGGTGCTGTTCACCATCCTCTATCTGATCTAAGGGCCAGGGGTTGGGGGCTGGGGGTCGGTCGAATGGTTCCGGCCCCCGCCCCCGCCTCCCCGGATCTGGAACCTAGGAGGGAGACAATGGAAAGGAAAATCACACTGCTCTTGGCAGCCGTCGTGGTGCTGGCTGTCACGGTAACATCGGCCTGTGCCCCGGCGGCACCGGCACCCACAGTACCGCCAGCGCCCACAGCCCCGCCGGTACCCACAGTCGCACCGGTAGCCACGACACCTGCGGCCGCAACGGCCACCACCGTGGCCGCGACTCCTAGCCCGACGACCGCGGTAGCAACCAAGCCGGCGGTATCGCCCTCACCCCTGGCGTCACCGTCGCCCGCTGCCACCAAGCCGTCTGCATCGCCGTCCCCCGTGGCATCCCCAGCTGCGTCGCCGACGGCGGCGGGGAACGTAGCGGCCGGGGCGGTGGTGTTCCAGCAGAACTGCAACTCGTGCCATCCTAACGGCAACGCGGGCGTTGGGCCGGCCCTGCGAGGCGCGAACCTTTCGGCCCAGCGCATCATGACCCAGGTTCGGAACGGCGGAGGCGGGATGCCCGCCTTCCCTGCAAGCCAGATCAGCGATCAGCAGTTGGCCGATCTGGTGGCTTACGTTCAATCCCTCAAGTAGCTGTGGGGTAAAAGGATGAGTCTTTGGAAGGCGGCAGTAACAACGGCCTCAGGGCTGCTCACGGTGGCGCTGTTGACCACAGCGTTGACCGGGTGCCAGGCCGGCGGAGCCGCAGTCCAAGCCGCAGTGCCCACCTTGGCCCCGGCCCCTTCCGGGGCCAAGGTGGTCTGGGCCGGCCACTACACGGAGAACATTCAGCCGATCTTCGAGGCACACTGTGTCGGCTGCCACGGTTCGGCCAAAGCGGAGAACGGACTGCGACTGGATAGCTATCAAGGAGTGATGAAGGGTACCCAGCACGGACCGGTGGTGGTGCCCGGATCCCCCGATAGCAGCGCCCTGGTGTCGGTGGTGAAAGGGACGGCCGATCCCAGCATCAGGATGCCCCACGAGGGGCAGCGGCTGAGCGATCAGGAAGTGCAAAACATCGTCCTGTGGATCGCGGCAGGCGCAAAGAACGAGTGATGAGTGACGAGTAATGAGTAAAGATGCTGCTGAAGAGCAGGTTGAACGGCGCACCTTTCTTGCCTACGTCATCGCCGCCGTCGGAGCCTTCATCACCACGGTGGCCGGCGTTCCCCTGGTGGGCTCCCTGATCCTGCCGGGGCTCCGCCAGCGCCAGCCCAACTGGGTCAGCGCAGGGTCGGCGTCGGACTTCCCCGTCGGCCAACCCAAGGCCGCCACGGTGGCCATCACCACCAAGGACGGTTGGATCGAGCAGCAGGAATCCAAGGGAATATGGGTGATCAAGCACGCGGAGAACAACTTCACCGTGTTCAACGGACGCTGCGTTCACCTGGGTTGTGCCTACAGCTGGCAGCCAAGCCTGAACGAGTTCGCTTGCCCATGCCATGGAGGACGCTACTCCATAGATGGTAAGGTGCTGGGCGGACCTCCACCCCGGCCCCTGGATACCCTCAATTGGAAGTTGGATCAGGGGAACCTGACAGTCCAGTACGAGGATTTCCGTCTCGGCATTCCTCAAAAGGAGGAAGCATGACAACCCTGGCTTCGCCAGAACCAGGAGCTACAGGCCGCGTGGCCCGGATCCAAGGCTGGCTTGGTGATCGATCCGGGGCCGGCAACATTTGGGAAGCCTTCTTTGCCAGAAAGATACCCCTGGGTGCGGGCTGGCTCTACACCCTGGGTTTTGCCAGCATGTTCTGCTTCACCCTGCAGGCGGCGACGGGCCTCTTCCTGGCCGTGTACTACTCGCCCAGCCCCGACCACGCCTACGACAGCATCCAGTTCCTGATGTATCAGGTTCCCTTCGGGGCAGTGGTTCGGGGGATCCACCACTGGAACGCCAGCGTCATGGTGGTGCTGGTAGTTCTCCACATGGCCACGGTTTTCACCCTGGGAGCCTACAAGTACCCGCGGGAACTCACCTGGATGGTAGGGGTGGGCCTCCTGCTCACCACCCTGGGCTTCGCCTTCACCGGATACCTTCTTCCCTGGGATCAGAAGGCCTACTGGGCCACGGTGGTCGGCACCAACATCCCCGGCACCCTGCCAGTCCTCGGGGACTTCATCCTGCGGGTGGCTCGAGGCGGGACACAGCTAGGAACTCTCACCCTGACCCGCTTCTACGCCTTCCACATTATGCTGCTACCCGCGGTCCTGGGCGGGCTGCTGGCCGCTCACCTCTACCTGGTGGTCCACCACGGCGTTAGCGTGCCCCCCTGGTTGTGGGAGCGGGTAGGCCCGCGCGTCCGAAGCGTCACGGGGGGATCGACGGCTCAGGCCGCCGCCCTCACCCCGGAGGAGGATTACCACCTGCGATACGACCAGGCGAAGAAAGAGGGCCACTCCTTCTGGCCCTACATCATCGTCGAGGACACCCTGGCGGCTGCGGTAGTGTTGCTGGTGGTCATCGGGCTGATGGTGGCCCTGGGAGTGCCCACGGAGGCCAAAGCCGATCCCACCGATACCTCCTACGTGCCGCGGCCGGAATGGTACTTCATGTTCCTCTTCCAGATGCTGAAGTACTTCCCCGGCAGCATGGAGTGGGTGGGCGCGGCCGTCCTGCCGCCTCTGGCGCTGGTGTTCGTCCTGTTGCTGCCGCTCTACGATCGTTCGCCGTGGCGGTCGCCTCAGCGGCGGCCCCTGGCGATGCTGGCCGGGGTGGTGATGGCCCTGGTGATCGGTTTCCTGACCTACGCGGCATATCAGTGAGGTGAGATATCGATTATGAGATCCGTCCACACCCTCGGCCTGGGGATGCTGGTGGGCGCGGTGGCCCTGGGCGGCATGCTGACCGTGATGACCTATCGCTGGCAGATGGAGGCATTCCCGGAAGCGACCCCCACCGTCGCCTCCACAGCGGCATCCCAGGGCGGGATGGCGGGCATGACCATGCCCGCCCAAGACGCGGCGCAGGGGAAGACCCTGTTTGAGAGCAAGTGCGCCGGTTGCCACACCATCGGTGGGGGCAAGAAGGCGGGCCCCGATCTGAAGGGGATAGCCAAGACCGAGTCCCACGACTGGCTGGTCAACTTCATCACGGCGCCGGACAAGGTGATCGCCAGCGGCGACCCCACCGCTGCCCAACTGGTGAAGGAATATGGCATGCCCATGCCCAACCTGGGGGTCTCCAAGACCGGCGCCGAGGCGATCCTGGCGTACATATCATCGCAGTAGGGACGCTGCTTCGCCCCTACCTGTCTCCAACGCCCCAACGGTCGGCTCATCGTGGTAACGTGTAATCCACCTTGTAGTAGGGCGGGTTGGGGCAGCCCACCCTGCTGAGACGACGGTGTTGGCAGGCGCACCGCTTGGCGCGCCGGTTGACTCCCGAGGGTGTGCGGCGGTGTATAATCAATCAGGCAACCCCTGCAAGTCTCGATCTCGGAGCCGGGGTCAGGAGGTCCATTGTCTGTTCCCTCGGGACTGCTGAACGAGCAAGAAAGCCGGCTGCGCAGCCAGGCCCGATCCGCCATCGAGGACCTGCGGGCAGAGTTGTCCGCCTTCGGCGCCACCAGGGAGGACCTGGACGGCTTGCGGCAAGCTGCCCGGGACCTGGAGGAACTGTTCCTGCTGGTGGTGGTAGGCGAGTTCAACGCCGGAAAGTCCGCCCTCATCAACGCCCTGCTGGGCGCCGACCTGCTGGAGGAGGGAGTAACCCCCACCACCACCTGCATCAACGTCCTGCGCCCGGGCGAGGATGGATCTAGGCGCTGGCTGGGGGAGGACATCCTGGAGCGGGAATACGACGCGCCGCTGCTCCAGGAGGTGGCCATAGTGGACACGCCGGGCACCAACGCCGTCCTCCGACGACACCAGCAGCTGACGGAGCAGTTCATCCCCCGCAGCGACCTGGTGCTGTTCGTCACCTCGGCCGACCGACCCTTCACCGAGAGCGAGCGCGCCTTCCTGGAGACCATCCGCCTCTGGGGAAAGAAGGTCGTCCTGGTGATCAACAAGATCGACCTGCTGCGGAGCGAGGAGGAGCGGCAGCAGGTGGTAAGCTTCGTCGCCGAGAACGTGCAGTCCCTCCTGGGCTTCCGTCCCCAGATCTTCCCCCTGTCGGCGCGACGGGCCCGCGAGGCAGACTCCCTCTCCCCTTGGGAGAGGGTCGGGGTGAGGGCTGGCGAGCCGGCAGGAGCGCCGGTTCCCGCCGCAGATCCCGATTTCGCCCGCCTCCTGCGTTTCATCGACGAGAGCCTGACCGCCGAGAACCGGGTGAAGCTGAAGCTGTCGAGCCCCCTGGGCGTGGCGAGCCGCATGGTGGAGAAATACTACAGCGTAGCGCTCAACCGGCTCGACCTGCTGGCGGAGGACGCCAGGACCGGCGACAGCCTCGAATCGCAGCTAGACTTCTACCGCAGCGACGTACGCGCCCAGTTGGTCCCCCGACTGCACCAGGTGGAGAACATCATCTACGAACTCTCCCAGCGCGGCGATCGCTTCTTCGACGAGACCTTCCGGTTGGGCCGGGTCTTCGACCTGGTCAACGTCGACAAGGTCCGCGCCGACTTCGACCACCAGGTGGTCGCGAACACGGCAGAGCGGATCGACGGAAGCGTGGACGACATCGCCCACTGGGTGATCGACCGGGAAATCCGCTTGTGGCAAGGGGTTTCCGAGGGGCTATCCCGTAGACGCCAGGTCCGGCAGGGGGAGATGGCGCTGGGTGAAGTGGGCAACAACTTCAACAGCAGCCGGCGAGAGCTGATCCAGAACGTCGCCCAGGCGGCCCGCAAGGTGGTGGGAGGATTCGACCGAGAGGTAGAGGCCCGGACCCTGGGCCATACCATGCGGGAGGCCGTCGCCCAGATGGCCCTGGCAGAGGTGGGCGCCGTGGGTCTCGGAACCCTGGTGACGGTGCTGATAGGTACCGCGGCCGCCGACGTGTCTGGCATCCTGGCCGGAACCCTCCTGGCGGGGCTGGGTCTCTACATCATCCCTGCCCGAAAACAGCGGGTGCAGAAGCAGTTTCGCCAGCGCACCGAGGAGCTACGCAGGAAGCTGCGGGACTCCCTGGAGCACCAGCTCAACGCGGAGTTGGATGCCTCGGTGGAGCGAATCCAGGCTGCCATCGCTCCTTACCTCCACTTCGTTCGGTCGGAACAGGAGAAGGTGAGCCGCTTCCACGACCGGCTGGTGACCCTGGGCGAGGAGATGGGTGCCCTTCGACGCCAGATTGGCGCCCCCTCCTTCGAGGGGTGACACGGAGACACGGAGACACGGAGACACGGGGACTAGGGGACGCGGAGAAGGGGATGGCGCCTCTCCCCCGGGTAGAGGCCGCCCGAAGGGCGGGTGAGGGCGGGGACGTTGCCAACCAGACAGCCCTCACCCTGACCCTCTCCCAGAGGGAGAGGGGATTCATGCTTCTTCCAAAGGGAGAGGGAATCTCTCCGCGTCTCCCCCTCTCCCCATCTGCCCCTCTCCGCGTCTCCGCGTCTCCCCGTCTTACTGGGCGAGCTTGCCCTGGCTCCCTGCTTTGAAGACGGAGTCGTACTCCTCAGGCAGTTGGTCGAGGACTTTATCCATCAGCGCCGGTGAAACGGCTTCCTTCAGCACCTCGATCACCACACGAGCGTGATAGACGGCGATGGGGAGGTCGACCCCCTCTCGTAGGGCAACCCGGTTGAAGAACTCGTCCAGGCTGAAGCTCTCGCTGACGGCCGGCTCCCGAAGGTAGTGCCCCAACTCGGGAGGAAGCTGAGCGGCCAGATTATCGGCCTCACCCCCGAAGAGCCTCTCTCCCAGCGTCTCCAGGGTGGCATGGATGGCGCGCATGGCGTCACCGTCGGAGGCAAAGCGACCCCGGTTGTGAACCTGTCCAACGAACTGGTCGTACTGCATCTAGCTCTCCTCTCATCGGCACGTGGCAGGACTCTGTAGCCGCAGGCTTTACGCCTGCGCGCGCCTCGTGCGGATACGAGTTCTTGCCCCCGCGCGGCCACGCGCACCCGGAAGGGTGCAGCTACAGCAGCATCGTAACGGCGTAGCCTCTTGCACAGTTCGCACCACGGAACCATGAACCTGCTATCATGGGGAGCCGCGGCCGGGCAGGGGAGCCTCGTGACCCGGACAATCCAAGGGAGGAGGACCGATATCGGTGATCGGTGAACTGGCGGGCCTCGCGGGTGCCTCGGTTTGGGCCGTGGTCAGCACTACCATGAGGGCCGCCTCCGAAAAGGCCAGCGCGGTCACCGTAAACTGGCTGCGCTGCTCCTTCGCAACGTTGACCCTGGGGATCCTGGTCGTGCTCCTCGGCCGCGTCCCCGACCTCGGTACCCTGCCCCTCGACGGGCTGGCCGCCATCCTGATCTCGGGGGTGCTGGGCCAGGCGATGGGCGATGGGCTCCTGATCCAGAGCATGAAGACCATCGGTGCCTCCCGAGCCCTGCCCATCTCCAGCACCAGCCCCCTGTTCACCATGGCGCTGGCGATGCTCCTGCTGGGGGAAAGGGTAACCTGGATCGGGGTCGCCGGTAGCCTCCTGGTCCTGGGTGGTATCTACCTGCTGGCCTTCCCCTACGGCACGTCCAAACCATCGGGCTCGACGCCTCGCCCCTCCGATAGGCGTGGCCTCCTGATAGCGGTATCTGCCGCCCTCTGCTACGCGGCCTCCACCATCTTTCTGAAGAAGGGCGTCGCCGAGATGGATCTGGTGGTGGCCGGTTTCTTTCGCATGGCTATCGCCTCCATCTTTCTCTTCGGGCTGGAGACCCTCTACTTCGGCTGGAGGCTACCCGCGGGGATCACCCGGCGCCCCTTCGCCTTGGTGGTGATGGCCGGGGTGCTCAATAGCGCTTCGTCGGTGCTGTACGTAACGGCAGTGAGTCTCGCTGGGGCGGGCAAAGCCTCGGTTCTCGCCTCCACCACACCCCTCTTCGCGCTGCCCATCTCCCTGTTCCTTCTCCACGAGAGGATCAACTCGCGGATCGTGACAGGGACCCTCCTGGCAATTCTCGGCATCTGGATGGTGATTCTGGGCTAGCCGCCACCATATGGGCCAAACCGCAGTTGGCGGAAAGCTGGTGGCTCTGTCTCTTAGGGATCCAGCCTGGTAACGGAGAGGCCCGGCACACGAAGGAACTCGCGGACGTTGGCTGTGAGTACCGTGCAGGAGTGGGAAAGCGCGGTAGCCGCGATCAGCAGGTCGTGGGCTCCTATCGGCTGCGTGCGCAGATCGACCCACAGGCTGGCGTGGATACGCGCCACCCTCAGGTCGAAGGGCAGGACCGGCACCGCCGACAGGATCGTCTCTACGTAAGCCTCCCGCCGGATGGCCCGCTCCGGCGTGCCGGCTCGATGGATGCCGTGCAACAGCTCCGAGGCGGTAATGGCGGCAATTACCGCCTCCTCCTCCGGTGCGGCTTCGGCCAGGGTCTCGAAAGAGAGCCCTCGCCGCTCCAGGGTAATGAACACGCTGCTATCTATGATCACCACGATGGTGGCTCCGGTACCGATTGCTCAGCTTGGATTGCCTCCAGATCATCGGCGAATCCCTCGTCTGGCCGCATGTTCCGCAGCCGCTCGGCCAGCTCTCGCAGGGTAATGGGGCGAACAGCTCCTGTGGGAGGCTCCAGGATAGCCACGGTCTCGCCTCCCCGCTCCACGACGAATCGCTCCCCTCGGTAGCGTGCGCGGGAGAGGACGTCCGATAGACGGCGTGCGAACTCAGTTGCGCTTATGCGTGTCTCCACGGTTTCCTCCTGTATCGCTCTATGAAAGTATGATAATAATATTCTCTGATAATGGCAAGATGCGGCCCTTCTCCTCCTTACCGCTCGGCATGGTTCATGGGGACGGGTAGTTGGAGTTACAGTCTGATGCCAACGTCACCCCCGCGAAAGCGGGGGTCCAGATGTCCCATCTCCTCGTGAGGCCACTCCTACACGCCAACGTGGACCCTGGATGCCCGACCAGGTCGGGCACGACGATCCGGGTAGCCTGCCTTCGTTAGACTGTCACTCTCCCTGTGAACCATGCCTGGAATAAAAGCTGCTGAACCGGAGGGTGGTCGAGGCGGGAATCCCGGTGGAGAGCCCCGGGCACCCGCTCGGCTGCGGTCATCAAAGTCGAGTCTCAGGGAGGGGAGACGGCCGATGAGTGCCCTTCATCTGCTGATCCTGCTCTTCGTCGCCATCGGCAGCACTTCGCTGGTGCTGACTCGCAGCTTCAAGAACCAGGCCCTGATCTACAGTCTCTACGGATTGATCCTGTCTCTCCTGTATGCCACCATCCAATCGGCTGAGACGACGCTCCCGGCTCTTATTGCAGGCTCAGCCCTGGCGATCGTGCTTCTCGGAGGCGTGGTAAAGGCGAGAAGGATTGGATTGACCTGGCATCTGGCAGGTCTCCGAAAGCCGCGACGCCGGGCCGGTTGACAGACCGGCCCATCCCCCCAAGGCCCCTCAACTCTCCCCCTCGCCCGATATGGTCGACAGCAACTGCTCGGGCGAGCAGCCCTTGACCAGGAAAGCGTCGGCACCGGCCGCGAGGGCGCCGTCCCTATAGATGGAGTACATAGTCAGCATCACCACTCTCACCTCGGGCCACTGGCTCTTGATCAGACGGGTGGCCTCCATACCATCCAGGACCGGCATCCGCGCATCCATCAACACCACGCCCGGTCTCCGTTCCTCCACCAGCCGCACCGCCTCACCGCCGTCGGCTGCCTCGCCTACTACTTCCACCTTGGAACAGGTAGCCAGCAACGCCCGAAGGCCATCTCGAGATCGGGGACGGTCATCCGCAATCAGTAACCGAATGCGCTGCTCCATTGTACCCTTCCCCCGGTTGATTCGCCCTCATGGCCGGCAGCCCCGGATCGCTCGGCCATCGTAGAGACGCGACATGTCGCGTCTCTACGGCTACCCCCCGGCTACGACGCCTTCATCACCTGGTCGCCGTCGCGCAGCTCGCTCTGGCCAGCCACCACGACCTCCTCGCCGGGTTGCAGGCCGCTCACCACCTCTACGGTCCCGTTGTGGGCGAGCCCCAGCTTCACCGGCTTCATCTGGACGCTATCCCCGTTCACCACAAACACCGAACTCTGGCCAGACCTGGTGACCACCGCCTCCTTGGGAACCAGCACCGCGCGGTCTTTCTCCTCGGTCACGATCCTCACCTGGGCAAACATGCCCTGGCGCAGCTTCCCCTCTGCATCCTCGGGTCTGATCTTCACCTGGAAGGTCCGGGTCTTGGAGTCCGCCGAGGGAGCAATCACTGCCACCTTCGCTAGGAAGGTCACCCCGGGGTATGCCGCGGTGGCGATCTCCACCTTCTGGCCCTCCCGAGCCTGGCCGATCTGGCCCTCCTCGACTCCCAGCACCAGCTCCACCTCGCCGGAGATCACGGACACTATCGGCGTCTGGGGGCTCACCAGGTTTCCCACCGACTGGAACTTCTCCGCCACCACCCCATCCACGGGACTGACCACGGCGCTCTCCTTGAGAGCCAGTTCCGCCAGATCCACCTCATCATGTTCAACGAGAAGCCCATAGCCCACATCACGCCGAAGGTGGCGACCAGCGACGTGGGGATGGAGATCAAGACGATCAGGGTGCTTCTCCAGGTGTGGAGGAACAGCAGCAACACCAGGGCCACGATCAGGACCGCGTCCCTCAGACTTCCCTGGACCCCCTCCAGCGACTGCTTCACGAACTTGGCGTCGTCCAGGACGATGGATACTTCCATCCCCTCCGGCAGGCTCGGGGCAAGATCCTTCAGGGCCTTCTGCACCCCCTGGGACACGTTCACGGTGTTGGCCATCTGCTGCTTCTGGACGAGGATGGCGACCCCATCTCGGCCGTTGATCCGGCTGATGGCGCTCTGCTTCTTGAAGCTGTCCTCGATGGAGGCCACGTCCTTGAGCCGGACGACGTTGCCATTGGAGGAAGCAGACAGCACCAGGTTGCCCAGTTGGGCCGTCTCCTGGTAGAGACCGTACACCCGCACGTTGTACTGGCTGTCACCTTCCTGGACGACACCGCCGGGAGCCGAGAGGTTCGCAGACGCCAGGGCACCGGTGACCTGGGGCAGGGAGAGGCCGCGCGCCTCCAGCTTGCTCCGGTCGATGCTGACCTGGATCTCCCGCTCTCGCCCGCCCCACAGCTGGACCGAGGCTACCCCCTCGATGGCCTCCAGCTTGGGCCGGATGGTGGTGTCCACCACGTCGTAGATGCCCTCAGGATCGCGATCCCAGCTGACCCCCGCGACGATGATCGGCTGGTCGCTCATGCTGAACTTCATGATCGCCGGGGCCTTGGCGCCCTCGGGGAGGCGGGACTGGAGCACGTTGACCCGCCGCTCCACGTCCTGTGCGACGATGTCCGGGTCCAGGCTCTCCTTGAACTCCAGGATAACGGTGCTGTAGCCGTTCCCCGAGGTCGAGCTGAGCCTCTTCAGCCCGGGGGTGCTGGCCACCGCGTCCTCGACCGGCTTGGTGACGCGGGATTCCACCTCCCTCGGTCCTGCCCCCGGGTATGTCACACTGACGGCGACCACGGGGATCCGCACGTTGGGCATGAGATCCACTGCCATGGATCGGTAGGCGACGGCTCCGGCCATCATGATGGCCAGGATCGCCATGATTATGAGAAGCGGTCTGCGGATGGACAGCGATGTCAACCACATGGTCGAAACCTTCCCCCTTTGCTCAACTTCCACAACTCTTCGTACGGCAATGTAGTGGAGGAGGTCTCTAACGTGATCGACCAAACAGTGGATTCGGGGGTACGAGAAAAGGACCGCCTTTTCCGGCAGTCCTTCTCAACGGTTGGGCGTAGGAGATCTACGACTAATGTTGTATCTGCAGTCGCTAGCTGGGATTTTCCAGGGTCGCTATCCCCTCCCTCAGGGCGTAGAGGGCGGCCTCGGTGCGGCTGGCCAGGTGCAGCTTCCCCAGGATGTTGCTGACGTGGGTCCGCACCGTCGCCTCGCTGATCACCATCTCCTCGGCGATCTGGCGGTTGCTCTCTCCCCGAGCCACAAGCCGCAGCACCTCCAGCTCTCGCTCCGTCAAGGGATCGGGCGTCGCCGGCTTCGATGCCGGGTGCGAAAGCTCCTGGAGCAGCTTGCGGGCGATAGTTGGATGGAGTGAGGGCTGCCCCTGGTACACCTGGTGGATGGCCTGCACCAACTCTTCGGGGCCAGAGTCCTTCAGGAGGTAGCCCAGGGCGCCCGCCTTGATGGCAGGGAAGACCTTCTCGTCGGCAGCGAAGCTGGTCAGCACCAGGATCCGGGCTCCGGGGCGACGAGCGGTGATGCGACGGATGGCCTCGATCCCGTCCACCTGCGGCATCACCATATCCATCAGGATTACGTCGGGGTGCAGCTTCTCCTCCTGGTTGACGGCCTCCAATCCGTCTCCAGCCTCTCCCACTACGTCGATATCCGGCTCGGTCGCCAGCAGGGCCTGTATCCCCTTGCGGACTATGCTGTGATCGTCGGCTATCAACACCCGGATCGTAGCGTCCACGATTACACCTCCTGCTGAGTTCCCCGGAGTCCCCGCAGTTCCCCCGGATTCCCCTGAACGGCTACCTCCACTCGGACCGTGGTACCAACTCCAGGCTGGCTGTCCACGGCCAGTCTGCCGGCCATGCGAGCCACCCGCTCCTCCATCCCGCGCAAGCCCATCCCGCCGTGCTCGCCTGCCGAGGAGGGATCGAACCCGACTCCGTCGTCGGCAATCTCCAGCACCACCTGATCTCGGTCCTGCTTCAGGTACAACCGGACGCTGTGGGCTTGCGCATGCCGGAGGGCGTTGTTCAGCGCCTCCTGCGCAATCCGATACAGCTCCTGCTGGATGGCCATGGGCATGGATAGCTCCCCTTCGACCTTGAAGGCGGTCTCCAAACCGGTTCGCCCCTCCACCGACTCCAGGCGCGCCTGCAGGGCGGCTACCAGTCCATCCTTCTCCAGGTCGGGAGGCCGCAGCTCGAAGATGAGGGAGCGCATCTCCCGCAGCGCCTGCTGAGCGGTGGAACGAAGCTCCCGCAGATGGGAGGCCGCCGTCTCCACCTTCCCCGCCGAGAGCAGTCGAGCCGCCGCCTCGGCATAGAGGGTCACCCCATACACCGCCTGGGTTACCGAGTCATGCAGGTCGCGGGCGAGACGGTTCCTCTCCTCGATGACGGCCAGCTGCTGCGCTCGCTCGTAGAGTCGGGCGTTCTCGATGGCCGCCGCCGCCTGGTGTGCCAGCGATTGGAGTACCGCCAGGTCGCTCTCGTCGAAGGCGTTCAGAGTATCGCTCTGAACGTCCAGCACGCCGATGACGGCCTCGTGAGTCTTCAGCGGCACCGCCAACTCCGACCGGGTTTCGGGCACCTCGTGCACCATGTAGTAGCGCGGCTCCCGGCTGACGTCGTTGGACAGGAAAGGCTCCCCGGTCTGGGCTACCCAACCGACGATCCCCTGGAGACCCACCTTCAGGCGAGGAACCTCGTATCCAGCGGTCTCCCATGGGGACCCGGATCCCGCCTTGATGACCACCTCCTCGTCCTCAATCAGACCGATCTGAACCATTCGATAGCCCATGGTCTCTTTGATCAGCCGAACGATCTCCTGCAGCAGATCCTCTATCGTCAGGATCGAGGTGATGCGATGGCCCACGTCCCCGATCAACCGGAATTGCTCCGCGCGCCGCTGCTCCGCCCCGAAAAGCCGTGCCTTCTCGATAGCTACTCCGATCTGGTGGCCGATGGAGCTTAGAAGCTGAACGTCCTGGGAAGAGAACTGGCGGGAAGAACGGCTCGCCACGAACAGGGCTCCCCACACCTTCCCCCTGGAGCTGAGCGGTACCCCCGCCAGGGAGCTGTGAGCCTCGCTCACCGGTATCGTGCGGGAGAGCCGAGGATCTGCGCTGACGTCTTGCACCACCAGAGGGAGACCCGTCTGGACCACGTGGCCGCAGAAGCCCTCACCTACCTTCAGTCCATCGACGGACTCCACGAACTGCTGGCTCAGCTCCCTGTGAACCACGATCGCGAGCGCGTTCACCTTCTCGTCCAGGAGATAGATGCCTCCCGCCTCGATCTCCATGGTCTGGAGCGTCTTGTCCAGAGCATCGGGCAGGATCTCCTCCAAATCCAGCGAGCCGCTCACCGCCGCGGCGATGGCATTGAGGGTCGCCAACTCCTTGGTGCGATCGGCCACCTTTCGCTCGAGGTCCGCGTAGGATTCCTTCAACTGGGCCGACATCAGGTTGAACTGCTTAGCCAGCTCCTCCAACTCGTCGCCGGTGGTAACGGTAATGGTCTGGCCGAAATCTCCCCCCGCCACTCGGCGGGATGCCGCGATCAGATCAGCGACGGGGCCGGTCACCCTCCGGACGGCCACGGTAACGACCAGAGCCGGCACCACGACCCCCAGGGCCAACAGAAGCATCAAGAACAGGCGGTAGCCCTGGCTGGGGCTCATCAGGGAATCCCAGCTCTCCTCGGTGACCAACCCCCAGGAGGTCCCTGGAACCGGAGCGAAGGTAGCCACGACCCTGCGGCCCTCCTCGTCGGTAGTCGAACTCTGCCCGGTCTTCTGCTGGGAAAGCTGTTGCACCACCTGCAGCCCCGAAAGGTCGCTGCCGATGAGATCGGTGTTCGAATGGTAGATGGCGCGCCCTTTGCCATCCACCAGGTAGGTGCTGCCGCTCTCCCCTATGCGCAGCTTCACGATACCACCGTAGAAGGCGCTGACCGAGGTTGCCCCCAGCCGGAACATACCAGTCAGGGTCCCCCGGAACTCCCCCTGGTCTCCGAGAAGCGGGACCGCCACCACTATGACCGCCGCTCCATCCGGCCCGTCGTTGGATACGTCGGAGAAGACCGGGGCCACGGTCCGCAGCATCTGCCAGTAGTATGGACGGTTGGACCAGTTCTGGTCCATCACCTCGGGGCGTGCCGGCTCGGCGGCTATGACCCGGCCGTATCGGTTGATCATCACTACCCCGCCGTCGAAGACCACCAGGCGATTGGCCGCCCGCCTCAGGGCCGTCCGCTGGGCGATGGGATCGTCGCTGCGGATGTCGGTGGTCCTCGCCAGACCGGTCAAGAGGTCCGCGTACTCGGTGACTCCCGCTGCCAATTGGCCGGCCGAAAGCCGGGTCACCTCCTGATTGCGACCGAGAACCAGATCCTCTGTCACCCGCTGGTAGGCGTAGAAGTTGACCAACGCCGCCGCCAGAAGGATGATGATGGTCGGGACGAAAGACCAGGTGATGATCTTGATCCGCAGACTGCGCATCGGGTTTCTCAGCACCACGATCCGCCACCCCCCACACCCGCCTGTTGAGACTGCTGGATCTGCCGACAAGCCGCCATCATCTCCTCGACCGGGGCGAGTCCCAGGCTGAGGATCTGATCCCAGGCGGCGGTGGCGATCCTCGCAGCCTCGGCCATGTTGGGGAATATCTCGGCCGTTACCGAGTAGCCCTTCAGGTGGCCGTCCGCGAAGGCGGCGATATCCACGTCTCCGGCCCTATCGGGGAACTCCTCCCGGACGAAGCTCGCCCACTCTTCTACCAGCGATGCTCTGGCCGGTTGGAGAAAGCTGGCACGAGCCATGGCTCGACCGTAGTCTTTGCCGATGAGGAATTTGACCAACTCCCAGGCCGCCTCAGGATGGCGAGTTCCAGCGTAGATACCGAAGCCGTCCGTGCTCGCCAGCGTTACCCTCCGCGCCGGTCCCGCCGGCATCGGTGCCACCCCTACCCGAAAAGCGGCGCGAGCCAGGATATCCTTCAGTGCCCAGGAGCCGTCTTCTACCATCGCGAGCCAGCCGGCGGAGAAAGCCTGACTGGTGCCCACGTTCTCCACGTCCGAGAAGGTGGCCATGACTCGGTCATCCCACATCCGATCTCGCAGCCAGCTGAGAGCGGCCAGGGCCGGAGGCTCGGCCATGCGACAGAGGCTGGGATCGGCCGGGTCCACGAAGTGGCCTCCCCATGCGTTGACGTGCACCTGCAGGCGGTCCCAGCTCACGTCCACCATGCTGCCCCAAGGCTTCGTGCCGCGAGAGCCGGTCCGATAACGGGTCACCAGCTTCATCGCATCGAGGTAGTCGTCATAGCTCCAGGTGGCGTCCGGGTAGCTGACGCCAGCGCTATCGAACATATCTCTGTTGTAGTAGAGAGCCAGCGCTCCATGGTACTTGGGAAGACCGAACTGGCGGCCGTCGCGGGTGGACAGGGCTTTGAACTGCGCCGCATCCCAATCGTCGAGGGTGGCCCGGTCCAGATCTGCCTGGACGTAAGGGCGCAGGTCCAGGGCGTAGCCCTTCTGCGCCCAGATAGGGAAGTGGGTACAGCAGCCCTGAAAGACATCCGCAGCGGTGCCGGCCTGCATGTCGGCCAGCATCCTGTCTTCCAGGTTCTCCGGGTCAGGGGTGTAGAAGACACGGATGTTGGGATGGCTCGCGTGGAACTCCTCCAGCATCTGCTGCGCCATGGGGGGGAACCATTCGGTGCGCCAGTCCTGGTAAACCAGATGGGCTTTGGATCCGGTGCGAGGGGTCGGAATAGGGATGGGGCCGCTACAGGCAGCCAGGGTGAGGCCCCCCGCTGCCATACTAGCCAGACGCAAAAAGGACCGACGCGACATCCTGGAGGCAGCGCTTCGGCCGTTGGTCTGGGTTGAGGAGGTTGCCGCGCCGTCACCGTTGACGATCGTTACGTCCTTCATCCCATCACTCGTCGTTCTCCCCGGAAGGTCTCACCCTCGAGGTCTCCGTGGGGCATCCATCGCTGAAGGGCCCGGAGAAAGTCCTGGAGCGGATAGCCTATTGAACGGCGCCAGTGTAACGGTCCTCGGCATGCCGCGCAATCCATGGGGATCATCCTCCCCAGGCTGCTTAGCTCCCGAGACCGATGGGGATGTGGGCACCGGTCTGCTGGCGCAGAAAGGTCACGGCGGCCAGGGCAGCGATGATAGCCAGAACCAGCAGGGCCAGAGCCAGGTACCAGATCGCATCCCGACGCACCGCTTACCCCCTCGGCTTACCCTTTCCCCTCGCCGGCAGCAAGAAGTTCCCTGCCGGCAGGGACGAAAAAAGGCTGCGATCTGTGACGCTCAGAAGAGGCCCCGCACCACCA
>JAJZQR010000059.1 GCA_021806765.1 Chloroflexota bacterium
GGCGGATCAGCATCTCCACCCCAGTGCAGGTCTCACCCCGCAGCGAGCGGCTGAGCGGCAACTCCTCGGGCGGGAAGGGCTCGCCCGTGGGCCGACAGATCCCGTAGTGGGCCGCTACCTCGGCGATGCCTGCCTCCGGCAGCAGGGGCCGGCCCAGGATAGCCTCGGCCGCCCTGTTGAAGAGCACCGGGCGGGGACCCTCCGGCGCGGAGTAAAGGATTATGCCGACGGGGGTGGTGTCGATGAGTACCTGCAGCCGGTTGCGCTCCCGCTGCGCATCCTCCAGGAGCCTCGCCTGCTGGATCGCCAGCGCCGCCCGCTCGGCCAGCACCTCCAGCAGCCGCTCCTCCTGGGCTGTGAACTCCCTGACCTCGAGGAAATCTACCTGTACTATCCCGATGAGCTCCCCGCTAGCGCGCATGGGTGCGCCGAGCATTCCCCTGACGTGCCTCTCCCTGATGTAGGGGCTCCAGATCGCCGGGTCGGCCTGGGCATCTCGCACCCAGAATACCGCGTTCCGGGCAGCCACCCGCCCGGAGAAGTCCTCCCCCACCTTCACCCGGAAGTCGGCAGCCAACTCCTTGGGGATCCCCTCCGAGTTCCTGAGCACCAACTCATCCCGCGCCTGGTCGAGAAGGAAGATGGCTCCGGCGTTGGCGTCGAGTATGTCCACCATCTGTTCCAAAAGGCTCCGGAGCAACTGCTCCATCCCTTCCCGACCGGTCGCCGGATCCGTCACCCGCTGCAGCGCCTCCAGCTCGCGGGTCCTCGCCCGCTCGCGCCGGTACAGGGCCACGTACTCGGAGAGCTGACCGAACAGCATCACAGAGAAGGCAGCGATCCAGAGAACCCGCTGAAAGTACCACCATTGGTCGTAGAACTGGAGACCGATGATGACGGTGAGGATGGCGAAGGCGAGGATCAACTGAGCGATGGCGACGTAGCCGAACAGCGAATCGCCGGTTTGCCGGTAGCGGCGAGCCGAGAGCACGGTGCCTGCCGCGAACCCGAACACGAGGACGGAGTCCCAACTAACGTTGAGAGGAGTCCAGGCTCCATCAACCACGAGCAACGGCAGGGACTGCTCGTAGATGGTCAACAGCCAGGCTATCAAGACAAGGATCGCCCCCGCAGCTACCACCAGCCGGAGCGACCAGCGCTCCCCGGTCGCTCCGGCTGCCGGCCAGGAGACAAAGAGTGCTGCCAGCAGGGACAGGACCAGGGCGCTGAACTGGAGGTGCCAGAACCAGCTCGCGGTATTGGTGAGTCCGGCGATGAGACCTCGCCCGCTGGGAAGAAGGCCCGGCAAGGAGAGAACGTAGAACACAGCGAAGATGGTGAAGCCGGTGAAGGCTATGCCTATCCAGAACGGTGCCGGTTCCCGCAACACCCGATATCGCCCGAAGCTGAGGAAGGCGATGCTGAGGCCCGCCAGCGCCATGAAGCTGTTCATCATCGGTGAATACCAGGTAAGGACCGCGATGACCTGACCCCGACCCCAGAGGAGGAAGAGGATCCCGAAGAGCACTGCCAGGCCGACGGCAAGGCCGATGATCGCGCGCAGCAACGAGTCGTCAGGATGTCTGGGGTCGCGGTCTCTCACGGCGTGGTCCAGTGTATCTTACCTCGGTCCTGCATAGCGTTCACTTCCCCGCAATACGTGTGCCGTTTGGCCTTTGCCTTGGCATGGTTCACCAGGGCGCGAGATCGGGTGACAGTTGCGGGAGGGCGAGCCTCCCGGCGAGCCGGCTCAGCAGGAGCTTCGCCCTCCCGCACTGTGACCACGTCCGTGAACCATCCCTTTGCCTTCGCTAGGGATGAGCCCTACACCCAGCGCTTGCGGCTACGCGGGCGTTGGCGAATGTAGGGGCCGGTGGGGTGGCTCTGCGGCCGGGGCCGCCTATGTGGTAAAATGTGACCAAAGGCTTTGACGGAGACGAGTAGGCGGTCGCGGGCCGGATCAGCGAGCGCGCGGTCGGTGCGAGGCGCGTGCGGCCGGACGTCGGAAATCCCTCCCGAGCCGAAGGCTGAACGCGCGTGCCAGTAAGCGGACCGGCCTGGCCCACCGTTATCGGGGATCGGGGTGCTGCGGCACCCGGAGAGAGAGGGCGCCGGCACATCGGCGCCAAGCGGGGTGGTACCGCGGGGCTTTTTCGGCCTCGTCTCCAATAGGGGACGAGGTCTTCTCATGGTTTTGGGGCAAGGAGGTGCCATGGGGTTCAGAGAGGTTGACACGAGGGTATCCTTCCCGGCGCTGGAGCAGGAGATCGAGCAGTGGTGGAAGGATCAGGGCATCGTCGACAGGGCGCTCAAGAGCGGCGACCCTGCGCGGCCGTTCGTCTTCTTTGAGGGTCCTCCCACGGCCAATGGGCGGCCGGGCGTCCACCACGTCGAGGCGCGCGCCTCCAAGGATATCGTCCTCCGATACCGCCGCATGCGCGGCCACCAGATCATCGGCGCGCGGGGCGGTTGGGACACCCATGGCCTGCCCGTGGAACTGGAGATCGAGCGGGCTCTCGGCTTCACGGGCAAGCCCGACATCGAGAAGTACGGCATCGCCGAGTTCAACAAGGCCTGCAAGGAGAGCGTCTGGCGCTACATCCAGGAGTGGGAGCGGCTGACCAACCGCATGGCCTACTGGATCGACCTGCAGAACCCCTACGTGACCTACCACAACGATTACATCGAGTCGCTGTGGTGGATCCTGAAGAACTTCTGGGACCAGGGGCTCCTCTTCCGGGACTATAAGGTCACCATGCACTGTCCGCGCTGCGGCACCTCCCTGTCCGATCACGAGGTCTCCCTCGGCTTCGAGGACGACGTGGAGGACCCCTCCGCCTGGGTGCGCTTCCGCCATAAGCCGAGCGGCCACCCGCTGGACGAGCAGCTGGCAGGAGCTTCCTTCCTGGCCTGGACCACCACCCCCTGGACGTTGCCGGCCAACGTGGCCCTGGCGGTGAAGCCGGGCGCCAACTACGTCCTGGTGGAGTACACCGGCGGGGAGCAGCCCGAGCGGCTGCTGCTGGCCGAGGCGCTGGCGCCGGCCGTACTGGGGATGGAGCACTATCGGGTGTTGGCGACCTTCGAGGGCGACTCCCTGTGGGGCGTTCGCTACGAGAAGCTCTTCGAGGGAGTTCCGGCTCCCGGTGAGGAGGTGGACCTGGAGCAGGCCTACCGGGTCGTCGCCGACGACTTCGTGTCGCTGGAGGATGGAACCGGCATCGTTCACATCGCGCCGGCCTACGGTGACCTGGAGATCGGCCGCAAGTACGGTCTACCCACCCTCTTCTCGGTGGACCTCGCGGGCAGGACCATGCCGGAGTTCAACGAGCTGGGCTTCGGCGGGCTGTTCTTCAAGCAGGCGGACCCGCTCATCATGAGCAATCTCGCCGGCCGGGGGCTACTGTTCCGCGGCGGTCGGGTGCACCACGCCTATCCCTTCTGCTGGCGGTGCGATACGGCGCTGCTGTACTACGCCAAGCCCTCCTGGTACATCCGGACCACGGCCAAGAAGGATCGGCTGCTGGCCAACAACCAGCAGATCCACTGGGTGCCGGAGCACATCAAGGATGGCCGCTTCGGCAACTGGCTGGAGAACAACATCGACTGGGCCATCAGCCGCGAGCGGTACTGGGGCACCCCGCTGCCCCTCTGGGTGTGCGACTCCTGTGGCCACACGGAGGTGGTGGGCTCGGTGAAGGAGCTGTCCGACCGGGCGGGGCGCGATCTCGCCGGCCTGGACCTGCACCGGCCCTACGTGGACGAGATCAGCTGGCAGTGCGAGAAGTGCGGCACGGGGACCTCTCGCCGCATTCCCGACGTGGCGGACTGCTGGTTCGACTCGGGCTCCATGCCGGTCGCCCAGTGGCACTACCCCTTCGAGAACCAGGAACTGTTCGAGGTGGCCGGTAAGGCCGACTACATCTCGGAGGCGATCGACCAGACCCGTGGGTGGTTCTACACCCTGCACGCGGTCGCAACGCTGCTGTTCGATCGACCGGCCTTCGAGAACGTGATCTGCCTGGGCCACATCCTGGACATTCACGGCCAGAAGATGTCCAAGTCTCGGAGCAACGTGATCGACCCCTTCCAGCTGTTGGAGAACTACGGAGCCGACGCCACCCGGTGGTACATGTATGCCTCGGCGCCGCCCTACAACCCGCGCCGCTTCTCGCCGGAGCAGGTGGGCGACATGCGGCGGCAGTTCATGCTGACCCTGTGGAACACGTACGGCTTCTTCGCCACCTACGCCAGGCTGGACGGATGGACCCCACCTCAGCAGTCGGGACTCAGCACTCGGGACGTGGCCCTGGCCCCCATCGACCGGTGGGCCCTCGGCCGGCTCAACGCCCTGGTGCGGGACGTCACGGCGATGCTGGAGGACTACGACATCCACGGGCCCGCCAAGGCCATAGACGGCTTCGTCGAGGATCTGTCCAACTGGTACGTGCGGCGGAACCGGCGGCGCTTCTGGAAGTCGGAGAACGACGCCGACAAGGACGCTGCCTACTACACGCTGTACAGCTGCCTCTCGACCCTATCACGGCTGCTGGCGCCCTTCATGCCCTTCGTCAGCGAGGCCATGTACCGGAACCTGGTCGCGGAGCAGGATCCCAGCGCGGTCGAGAGCGTGCACCTGGCCCCGTGGCCCGAGGCCGACGAGGCGCTGATCGACGAGCAGCTGCTGGCCGACACGGCGCTGTTGCTGGAAACGGTGAGCCTGGGCCGAGCTGCCAGGCAGACCGCCGGCCTGCGGGTCCGCCAGCCGCTGAGCGAGCTGCTGGTGCGCACGCCCGACGGCGCACAGGGGCTCCGCCGCTTCCAGGACGAGCTGTTGGAGGAGCTGAACGTCAAGAAGCTGCGGATACTGGGGGGGGACGAGGCGCTGGTCCAGTACCGGTTCAACCCCAACCTGCCGCTCATCGGACGGAAGTACCGGAAGCTGGTGCCGGCCATCAAGACCGCCCTGGCGGAGCTGAAGGGGGAGGAAGCCGCGGCCGCGGCCCGAGCCGTCGAGGCCGGGGAGCCCTTCGAGATCCGGGTCAACGGCGAGACCGTCCAACTGGAACCGGAAGAGGTGCTGATGGACGTGACATCTCCCGAGGGCTACACGGTCGCGGGGCGGAACCGGCTGCTGGTGGCCCTGAACACCACGGTGACGCCCGAGCTGCGGCTGGAGGGCCAGGCCCGCGACCTGGTACGCTTCATCCAGGACGCGCGCAAGTCCGCGGGGTTTGACATAACCGATCGGATCGTCGTGACCCTGCGCCCCAGGGAGGGGATCGACCTCTCGGAGCTGCTGGCGAAGTACGGCGACTTCATCCGAGCCGAGACCCTGGCCAACTCGCTGGTGGTGGGCCCTCCCGAGGATGCGGCCTACATGGTGGAAGCGGAGCTGGACGGCGGGCTCGTGACGATCGGCGTACGCCGCTAGCCGCTGGAACGTGACTCCGATCCTCCGTCGGCCGAAGCCCCCCGCCGCTACTTGAGCCAGTAGGCAGACACAACCCAGGCCAACGCCATCGTGGCGGCGAGGCGAAAGAGTTGTGGCGGGGTCCCGAGCCGAAGAACCCGACCCAGGCGGGCCCCATAGTACTGGTTGCCTGCCGCTACGCAGATGTGGGCCGGCGACAGCGTCGATCCCACGGCGTTGGATACCATCATCAGCAGCATGTAGGGGAGCGTGGAAACCCCCTCGGGGACCATCCCAATCAAGAGCGGGAAAGCCATGGCCACCACTGCCGCCTCCAGCCCTGTGGCCAGCCCGATGATCAGCGGGAGGGCCACCACCAGGAGGACCACCGGAACCCCATTTCCTGTGAAGAGGACCGCCAGCGCTTTCACGAGGCCGCTGTGAACAACCACCGTCTTGAAGATCATCACCGAGGCGAGAACGAACAGCAGCTTCGGCTGTATCCCCTTCCTAACCATCTTCTCCAGGACAGCCCTGGAGACCCTCTGGGTCGCCAGCCCGAACAGCAGCCCGAGTGCCATCGCGTAAAGGAAGTCCAGGCCCAGCAGCAGCGCCAGCACCAGGGAGATCACCAGGGGCGCGACCTCCACCCACAGGGGGCCACCCCCCCCCAGCTCCTTCGTCGGGTCGGAGTCACGGACGATGGCTCTTGGCGTCCTTCCAACGAGATACCAGTAGCCGGCCACGGCACTCGCCACAGTAACCGGCAGCTGCCATCCAATGAGGGTGAAGAGGGGCATATTGAGCACCACGGCGGCCAGGATCAGGTGGGGCTTGAAGGGGAAGACCTGGTCCCAGATGTGACGGAAGAAGAGGTTGATGGTCGCCTTCTCCTCGGCGTCGAAGCCGATCTCAGCGCCGTACTTCTCCACCATGGGGGCCGAGAGGATGGCTCCACCCGGCACGGGGAACAGCCCCAGCACCGAGGGCACCAGACCGATCAGGACGCGCGGATCGTTGAAGACCCGTCGCAGGGCCGCCAGCATGCGGTCGAGGCTGCCGGTGCTCTGGAGGAAGACCGTCAGCATCTCAATGATGGTGACAACGCCCAGCAGCTGGAGGGTCGACCAGTCGAGCAGGCCCTCCAGGAAGTAGCCAGCCACCTGAGGAAGACTATGCCCGGTGACGAGTCCCAAGACCAGGGAGGCGGCGACGAGGAAGTATCCAAGCATGACGGCCCCAAAAGGATGACGGCCCGAACCGGACCGAAAGTAGGCTCCTCGACGATGGGTCTTGGCGGGCGGATGGTAGCATGGCGCGGGCAGCATCAGCAACTAGGCGAAAGGGAAGCGGGCCGGTCACCGCACGGCCGAGTTCGTGTCAGCAGCGGCCAGTTGGAGGGAGAGAGGGTAGTGGCTGGAAGGAGGTCTTCCAGCCACTACCCTCTCTCATCGGCGTCCTGCTCGGGCGTCGGCGCTGCTATCCCCGGGTCAGGTGATGAAGGGCCGTAACCGATTCGGCGCTAGGCGACGTTTTCCTTCAGTATCGCCAGCCCGCGCTTGGCATCGGTCGGGAAATCCTTGAAGCGAGCCTCGATGGAGACCTTTCCCTGGTAGTTCATCTTCTTGAGGATTTCGAATGCCTCCCGGTAGAAGCCGAGGTACTCCGGGTTTCCCGGTGACTGGCGATCAGGATCGGAGACGTGGACGTGAGCCAGGTAGTTCCCCGCGACCATCATTCCTTCAAGGGGCTCATCGTTCATCCGCATCTGATAGATGTCCGCCATCGTCTTGACGCACTTATGGTTGACGCGAAGAGCGAGTTCGTATCCGTCCTTAACGGTCCATATAGTGTTGGTAGTCGCCGCGTCCAAGGGCTCGATCACTATCACCTGCCCATACTTCTCCGCCTGCTGCCCCATGAACGCGCCGATCTCGGCCAGCTGGTCTAGCGCGCGCTCCTTGGAGAAGCCCTCCGGGACCTGGCGGGCGTGAGGGCTGCCCCAGACGATGACCTCCGTTCCGATCTCCGCTGCCCTGGCAACGGCGACCTCCACGTACCGCCGAGCCCTCGCGGTGTCGGGGTCGGGTCCTACCAGCATGATCCCCTTGGGGATGAACTTATTCAGGGCCTCCGCCTTCAGCCCGGACGCAAGGATCCTCTCCCGTACCGGGGCGAACTCGCCGTCGGGCTGCTCAGGGACAAGTTCCGCCACGCCCAACTCGATGAAATCGTAGCCGACCTCCTTGACTATGTCGGCGTTGGCGGAGGTAGTGCAGATTCCCAAGCGCATGTTCCTAGTTCCCCTTTCCATCCTGAGAGTAGTCGTGTCGTCGCTGACCGAGTTGCGTTCTATCCGAGGCCCCCATCATTCGCCCAGACTCCTCAGGATCCCTTTGAGCGCCCTCGCCGCCGTAGCGAAAGGACCGGGACCGCTGAAACCGGAGTTGCGTCCCGCCACCAGCTGATGCGGCTCCATGGAAAGAAACCCTCTGAAGCCGCGGCCCCTTAGTGCTGCTAGCAGTTGCGGGATGCCGCCATCTCCTTGACCGGGCAAGCGAATGCCGCCGTCGCTGAACACCGCGTCCTTTATGTGGACATATGCAACGTCATCATGGAGGATCGGATACGCCTCTTCCATAGGGCTGATTCCCACCTGAACGAAGTTCGCGGGATCGAAGGCCAACCGAAGGGCCGGGGAGTTCACGCCACGAACTATCTCCAGGCAGCGCGCGGGAGTCTCGCCGTAAATGTCCCTTTCGTTCTCGTGCAGCAGAATGACGCCGGCAGCCTGGGCTCGTTCGGCAAACACGGAGAGCCGATGCACCACTTCCTTCCTGTAGGACGCAACGTCGCCCTGGGGGACATAGAAGGAGAAAATGCGTACATAAGGGGCACCGAAGATCTGTGCCATCTGCAGGGCCTTGTCGAACTGGCCGAGATATTCCGCAAAGTCCGTGGCTAGGGGCACCTTGCCGATGGGCGAGGCTATTGCCGAAACGGCGAAGGCACGCGACCTGAGCTCCTTGAGAGCCCTCTCCACATCGTCCGCATCGAGGTCCAGCACGTTCTTGTCCCAGATGCTGCGAAGCTCCAGGTGGCGTATGCCCTCCGCTGCCAGGACATCCAGCTGCACCGACAGGTCGGGGGAAATCTCATCGCCGAACCCAGTCAGCGCGAACCCTGCTTCTGTCCCCACTCTCATAGCATCAATTCCTCACGCGAAACGTTGTGAGACCGTTAGCGGCGCCGCTAGTAGCCGGCCTGCTTGTCCACCACGTTGACTAGCTGTTCCCCCATCCAATAGCGGCCCAGGTTCTGGCAAAACAGATCCACCGCGCGGTCGTTGACGCGGGTGCTGTGGCCGGAGGTGTGAGGAGTGATGATGACGTTCTCCATGTCCCAGAGTGGGCTCTCCGCCGGCAAGGGTTCGACAGCTGCGACATCTAGGGCTGCTCCCGCGATCTGCCCTCCTTTCAGAGCCTCAATCAGCGCTGGCTCGTGGACTATCTGCCCGCGGGCGATATTGATGAAGTAAGAAGTCGGGCGCATAGCTCGAAACTCCTCTGCGCCGAACAGACCTCGGGTCCGAGGCGTGAGGGGCAGAGTCACCACCACGAAGTCGCTTCGGCGAAGAAGGTCATGGAGTCCATCCATGGGAAGCAGTTGATCGACATGCTGAGCGGGGAGGTCGCGACGCCTGACTGCCATGGTAGTCATCGACATGGCCTTGGCCAGCCTGGCTATCTCCTCTCCCACATGCCCCATACCCACAATTCCGAGAACCTGGCCGCCCAGTTCACGAGTAAAGTCTTTCACCCAGCGGTGCTGTCGCTGGAAGCGAGATGCTCTGGGCAACTCCTTCACGATAGCCAGCATAACGCCGATGACGTGTTCGGCAATGGGGAGTGCGTGGGCACCGGCCGCGTTGGTCAAGATGACAGGGCTGTTGACCAGCTCGGGGTAGAGCATGCGGTCGACCCCGGTGCTCATCTTGTGGATCCATCGCAGGTTGGGGCTTCGCTTGAACTGCTCAGCGTCGAAATCCCAACACAGCACTACCTCTGCCTGGGACAGCTGAGGGTCGGTTAGCTCCTTCTGGCTGGCGATGGCGACGATCTCCAATGGTACGCCCGCCGCCTGTAGCTTCGACAGGAGAGAGTCCTTGATGTTGAAGGCGATCACCACCTTGACCGGACTTCGGTCCCCACGTTGAATGTCGTTAGTCGTGCTCAACAGTTGCCCCCACTCGCTCGCCTGGGCGAGCCTGTTCCAATAGATCAAGGATCAGATGGTTAGCTCAAGGGAAGAAGAATCCTCTCGCCTTGCTCGGCGGACCTGTATATGGCCTCGATTATCTCAAGGGCCCTGCGCCCCTCGCTCCCATCCACCGTTGCCGACCGCCCCTGCTGAAGCGCCTGGTAGAAGTCGCGGAACTGAGCTGTGTGGCCCACCGAGGAGATACTGGCCGGGTCGTGGGCATACCCTTCTTCCACAGGGACGCCTTCCACGGTCGGCGTCTCCCCGTGGATGTACCATTCCAGTTGATTCTTACCCTCATTGAGGATGACGGAGCCCTTCTCTCCATGGATCTCGATCCGTTCGGGGAAGCCAGGGTAGGCCGCAGTCGTGCCTTCTATGACGCCGAGGGCCCCGTTTTCGAAACCGAGAAGGGCGAGACCGACGTCTTCAGTCTCGATGTCGTGGGCAACCGCAGCAGTGCGCCCCACAACGTCGGACACAGGTCCCATCAACCACTGGAGAAGATCGATGGAGTGGATGGCCTGGTTCATCAGGGTCCCACCCCCCTCTTTGTCGCGAGTCGCTCGCCAGCCACCGGCCCGGTAGTACTCCTCCGACCGATACCACTTGACATAGGCGTCACCCAGGTACAGCTTTCCTAGGCGACCCTCCTGCAGCAACGACTTCACTCTCTGAGGCAGGGGCAAGAATCGATGCTGGAAGACGGCGGACAGGGCGACTCTGGCCCGCCGGCAGTTGGCGATCATGGCGTCCGCCTCGGCCAGGGTGCGGGCCATAGGCTTCTCGACCAGGACATGCTTCCCGGCCGCCGCGCAGAGACTCGCCTGTCTCTCATGCAGAAAAGGAGGTGTGCACAGATGCACAACGTCTACCGCCGGATCCTGAAGGGCTTCCTCGAGGTTAGTGTAGGAGCTAAGCGCGCCCCACTTCTCGGTGAACTGCCCGACCTGTTCCGGGCTAACATCCACCACGGCAGCCAGTCGAACAGCCTCGACGTCCTTCAACGCCCTGGCGTGAATTCCTCCGGCTACACCTGTTCCGACGATGCAGACTCCGAGCACGGTCCCCTCCAGCGGTCAGATTTGTTGCGGCCCCGATGGTTCGAGCTCAAGGTCGATATGGCGTCGCCCCACAGTCGCCTGTCGGCGAGGGCCACGCCGGGCGTCGCTGCCTAGAACGCTCACGGGACCGGTCACCCCGCGTCATGCGCCGGCCCCTTTCGCAATCCCTTGGAATGCCGTCGAAGACGCGGGAGAGGAGGATCAGGCGACCGGAGGCCCCGGGTGGTCGCCTATGCTGTCACCTTACCCCTGCCGCGGGATTATAGCCCTACAAAGCCGACGCATCAACCGCGCCTCGGCAACCAGTGGCGGCTCCACCCGGTCGTGGAGGCCGCGGCGCTGTCAGCAGCCGAAGAGGGAACGCTTGACAAGGGCATTGTCCGGTGGTATTGTCGGCACCGGTCACGGTACCGATCTCCTCAGCAATTACCCCCTGTGCCGGCAAGCCGCGGGTTGAGTGGCTGCCCCACTCATCACTGTCTTGCCCGCGTGGAACCGTTCGGCAATGAGATTTGGCGAAGGAGAGGAAGTAATGTCGCAACGGAAGATCTTAGGGAGACGCGAGTTCCTGCGATTGTCGGCGTTTGCTACTGGCGCGGCCCTCTTGACTGCGTGCGGGGCGCCGCAGACCCCCACCCCGTCGTCCGGGGGGGCCACGGCGGTGCCTGGGGCGACAGCAGTGCCTGGCGGCGCCGCGACCCCGCAGGCCGCTTCCGGTGGTGCGGCAGCACCAAAGATTGGCAGCAATCTGGTCGGCAAGTTCGGCGGCCCCACTTTGATCCTCGATCCAACGAAGTTCCCCAAGAAGTACGCCGAGGCTCCGATGTTGGCCGAGTTGGTCAAGGCCGGCAAGTTGCCGCCGGTCGACCAGCGCCTGCCCGAGGAGCCGCTGGTCTTCCAGCCGTACGAGAGCATCGGCAAGTACGGTGGCTCGATGCGCAGGGCGTTCTCCGGTCCCAACGATCAGTGGTGTTCGCGGCGGGTAAGCGGGTCCGACACCTTCCTGTGGATGAACTACGACGCGACCAAGACCGTGCCCAACCTCGCCAAGAGTTGGGACGTCTCCCAGGACGGCAAGCAGGTAACCCTCCATCTCCGCAAAGGGTTGCGCTGGAGCGACGGCCAGCCCTTCACAGCCGACGACGTCATGTTCTGGTTCGAAGACATGTACTCCAACAAGGAGTACAACCCCACGCGATCGGCGGACATGACGATCAACGGCAAACCCGTGACGGTGGAGAAGGTCGACGACTACACGGTCAGGTTCAACGCCCCGGATCCCTACTTCTCGCTGGTCACCCTGCTAGGGGGTAACGGTGCCGCCACCGGTGGGCAAACGCTGCGGGGGATCGAGCCAGGGGGCGGCGGGTATGCCCCCAAGCACTATCTGAAGCAGTTCCACCCTAAGTACACCCCCAAGGAACAGCTGGACAAGACGCTCAAGGATGCGAAATACGATAACTGGGTGAAGATGTTCCGGGACAGGGCCACCGACAATCTGAACCCTGACCTGCCCGTCCTCACTCCGTGGAAGACGGTGACCCCGATAAACACCCCGCAGTGGGTGTTGGAGCGCAATCCCTACTGCTGGTTCGTGGACAGCCAGGGGAACCAGTTGCCTTACATCGACAAGCTGGTCCTGAACATCGCGGAGAACATGGAGGTGCTCAACCTCCGGGCTATCGCCGGCGAGCTCGACTTCCAGGCCAGGAGCGTCGACCTGAGCAAGCTGCCGGTTCTACTGGAGAATCAGGCGAAGGGCGACTACAAGGTCTCTCTTCACCCGGCTGACGTAGGAACGGATGCCGGCCTTTCCTTCAACCTGGCCTACGACAAGGACGCTGAGATCGCCAAGTGGTTCGGCAACGTCGATTTCCGACGGGCGCTGTCGCTGGGCATCGACCGAGACCAGCTCAACGAGACCTTCTGGCTTGGCACGGGCACGCCGGGCTCCGTCGCTCCAGCGGAGACCAGCATTTACAGCCCGGGCCCGGAGTACCGCACCAAGTGGCACACCCTCGACGTCAAGCAGGCCAACGACCTGCTGGACAAGATCGGCCTGGACAAGAAGGACTCCGACGGATTCAGGCTGCGCACCGACGGGAAGGGGAAGCTGCGTGTTGAGCTGATGACGTACGGTGGACAATTCATGAACTTCACCGCGATCGGCGAGATGATTGTCCAGATGCTCAAGAAGATCGGCATCGAGATGTACGTCCAGGAGGTGGACCGCAACCTGGGCATCACCCGCATCACGGCCAACGAGCACCAGCTCTTCATGTGGACCGACGACGACGGGCCCGATCTCCTCGCCAGCGTCGGAAAGACACTCCCAGTCCGACCGGGTGGTTGGTGTTTCCACGGCAACCCGTACGCGAAGTGGTATGCGTCGGGAGGCAAGCAGGGCACAGCGCCCAAGGACCAGGCTCTCCTCGATGCGATGGAGAAGCTGCGCACGATGCCCGGAGTGCCGGACGACCAGCGCATCAAGTTGGTGAAGGAGATCTGGGCCACCGCCGTCGATCAGGTGTGGACAGCGGGCACTGTTGGACTCTCTCCTGCCACGGGCGGTGTGCTTGTCGCCAAGAACAAACTCGGCAACGTGGCACCAAGAACGCCCTGTGGCGCGCTCTACAGGAGCCCCCTACTGATGCAGCCGGCAACCATCTACTGGAAGTCGTAGCTCCGATTTTGCCGGTCTCAGCACCGCCCGTGACCTCGGTCACGGGCGGTGCTGCCTACCGCGCGTTGACGGAAGATCCTCGACGGTGCTGGCTTCGTCATCCAGCACTGAGTCACCGTCCAACTTCGCGCGCATGAGTCCAGCGGGGTCCATCCAATCCCTGTGAACTTGTGCTCGCTCATTTCGTATGGAGAACGTAGACTCATGGTCAGCAGACTGGAGCTAATCCAGGCAACCCTCAGGCACGAGGCGACCGACGAGGTGCCGATGGCCGAGAACTTCGGCGACTCTAACTCGCAGGCCAAGCACCTGGGGGCGGTGAGCGACATCTCCGACCGCCGGGAAAGGGCCCTCTACGTGGCAAAGCAGACGGGGGCATGCATGATCCGGGTCGCCGACACAGAGTTCAAGTACGAGATTGGCACCCACGGCCCCGGCTGGTACACCGCCGAGTTCGAGACGGGGTCGCGTTGGGTAATGCACCTGCGGCCGACCTGGTGGCGCGAGTACGAGGGGCACACGATGGTGGACTCGGAGGACCTTAGCCTGATGCGGATGCCGAACCCCGAGGACCCCGATCGGTACGCCGGGGTGGCGGAGATGGCGAAGTTCTTCGAGGGCAAAGGCTATGTGCCGGTTGGCAGACTCCTCGGCTTCTTCTCGGGGGTATGGTACTACTTTCGACCCTTCGACACCTTTCTGTTAGACCTGGTGGAGAAGAAGGACTTCGCCCATGCGATGGTGGATCGGATGGGGGAGTACAACCTGCGGGCGGCTGAGCAGCTGCTGCGGCGGGGAGTGCGCTGCATCAATTTCCCGGACGACCTGGGCTACAACAACGGCACCTTCTTTTCGCCATCGATACTGCGGGAATTCTTCCTGCCCTGGTACAAGCGGCTGGCCGACCTGACCCACTCCTATGGAGGGTTCGTCAACATGCACTCCCACGGTAACCTGATGGCTATAGTGGGAGATCTGGTCGACACGGGCATAGACATGCTCAACCCCATCGGGCCGGGCGACAACATGGATCTTGGCGCGATCAAAGCGAAGTATGGGAGCCGGATCACCATGGTAGGGGGATTGAGCAAGCGGATCGGGATGATGACCATCCCCGAGATAGAGGAGCACGTACGGCAGGTGGTCGAGGTGGGCCGGCAGGGCGGAGGCTACGTCGTACAATCGGAGGGAGGCATCCCCGAGAACATGACCACGGAGTGCTACGAGGCCTATATGGCAGCACTGAGGCGCCACTGCAGGGCCACCTGGTAGAGGCCGCGAAAGGGCTAGGGGGTTCGAAGGTCCTACCACCATCGGCGTCGACTTCTTGAACCCATGGGCCTGGCGAGATATCCTTGTCCCGATCAGTTTCGGACCAGCAACTGGGGGAGGTTGAGGGCAAACCCGTTGGAATGAGAGCAACGGATGACACGCAGAGGCTGACCTCATCATGAGAGGCCCGCGTGGAGGAGAGGGGTAGGCTGTGGAGAGAAGGTGCACGATCGCGGACGTGGCAAGAGCGGCCGGAGTGTCCAAGCAGACGGTTTCTCGTGTGCTGAACAATAAGGGCGAGCTGTCAGCTGCGACGAGGGAACGGATCCTGGCGGTGATCAAGGAACTCGGCTTTCAACCCAACGCTGCCGCTCGAAGCCTGCTCACCGGCAGAAGTTACACCATCGGCCTGGTGGTCCCAGACATCGGCAATCCGTTCTTCGTCGATATCGCCGGAGGGGTGCGCGATGCCGCTCGCGAACAGGGTTATCACGTTCTTCTGTACGACACAGGCGACTCCCCGGAAGTAGAAGCTCAGTCGATACAGCTGCTGCACGAGCGACGGGCCGATGGACTGATCATCTGCAGCTCGCGCTTGTCGGACGAGCGCCTGGCGTCGTTGCTCATGGGGGTAGGCCCTGTGGTGCTGGTCAACCGCTGGGTGAAGGCGGTGGACGTCCCTCAGATCGGGGCCGACTACGTCAAAGGCGCCTGGCTGGCCACCAACCATCTCCTCGAGTTGGGCCATCGCAGGATCGCTGCTATCACGCTGAAAGTGGAGACGCCCAACTCGCGGGCCAAGTTCGAGGGGTATCGAAAGGCGATGGAGGAAGCGGGGCTAGGGGTTGACCCCGACCTCATTGCCTACTCCAGATCGAGCCTGCAAGGAGGAGTGGAGGCGGGAAACGACTTGCTCGGACGGCCGCAGAGGCCGACGGCGATAGTGGCATACAGCGATCCAGTGGGGATCGGTGCTATGCACGCCTGTCGCCACTGGGGGATGTCGGTGCCGGAGAACATGGCCGTGATAGGCTTTGGCGGCAACGAGATCTCCACCGTCGTCAACCCGCCCTTGTCCACGGTGTTCATACGCAACTTTGAGATGGGCCGTCGGGCGGTGGAGCTTCTGCTGGAGAGGGTTGCGGATAGCAGAAGTCCTCAGGTGGTGGAAGAGACAGAGGCGCACCTCGTCATCAGGGCATCCACCACCATGGGTGCGGACCCACTGGACGACCATCGTGTACACGCCGCCCTGTCGGCCTCAAGGGCAGGTAGCGGTCAGTAGCTTTCACCGACCGGATGGCAGGAGCCGCGGAAGGGACAATCCCCTGATTAACCACCCGAGCCACCTCTTCTGAGCAGCTAGATCGCAGGTAAGCCTTGACAGAGGGAGTGCTGGGTGCTAGCATCGGCACCGCTCACGGGACTGGTCACGGTACCCTTCTCCCAATTCCGCCTAACAGCGCGCCCGCCAGAGTTGGTGCCACCCAACGCCACCCTCGACGTGGAGAGAGTGATCGCAAATGAGTGAATGTGGCTGCGAAGTACAGCTTCAGGGACCGATCGACGATGAGACAAGACGAACGGTCGAGCGGCTCGCCCAAGAGGACTTCCTTGGACAGCTTCTTCGGCGCGACGGGCGGGCTGGGGAGCTTGCCATCGAAGGAGGGAGCGCCCAACTGGATTGGGTGGACGGGACAGAGAAGGCGCTGGCGCGCCGGGACTTGCTGGCCGAGGTCGAGGAGGAAGCGGCCGCCGGTCTTCGGCAGGGATACCGCCATCTCATCTGGTCGGGCATGGGGGGCTCTGTGCAGACAGTCCACGCATTGAAGCGTATGGGCTATCTGGACACAGGCAGCGCGTCGATCCATCCGCTGGACAGCACCGATCCGGCCTCTTTGAACCGACTCCTGATGGAGATAGCTCAGCTGGAGGGGATTGACCTGGCCGCAGATGGAGCGGGTGCGGACGCCGCGGGAGCCGCCGGGTTACGGCAACTGTTGTCGAGTACGATGATGGTTGCCGTGGCCATGGGGATGACCTCGGAAGAGCCTATCACCCATCTCACCTGGTTCTGGGACCTGCTGCAGCGCTTCGACGTCGACCACCCGGAGTCATCGGTCCAGGTCATCGCCCTGGAAGGCTCTTACCTGGACAGCTTCGCCCGGGAACGGAAGCTGAAGAGTTTCCCACTGCAGCTCGAAGGCAGGTGCTGCACGCCGGGGCGGATGAGCGCCCCCGCAACCCGTGTCTTTCTCCGTCCCGTGGCATGGGCTGCGGCTGCAGAAGTTCTGGCTCGAGATCCCAACGCCCGGTTCACCGGCGACCTGCTGCTCTCTGTGCTCGAGCGCGCTCAGCGGCTTTACGGGGTCAGCAGCCGGTCATCGGAGCAGGAAAGGGCGGCGCTCACGCTGCAAGACCCCTTCATTAGCCTGGGGGCCTACATCGCCAAAGAGGATCTGCGAGCCGGACGCAACAAGGTTCTTCTGACCCTTCCGACGGCCTGGCAGGGGCTGGCACCCTGGTTCGAGCAGGTAGTGGAGGAGAGCCTCGGCAAGAAAGGAAAGGGCTTCCTCATCTTCTACGAGCAGGATGTCCCGCCCGTCATATCCCAGCGCGACGACTGCCTGGTGCTCCGCATCTGCCGAGATGATGACCCAGAAGCTCAGGCCGACCTCCCTGCCTCGCGGAACGGCACCCCGCTGTTTTCTCTCAGGATGCCCATTCGCAACCTGCGTGGGCTGCCGAACGGTCTGGGCGAAGTGGCTGGACTGTTCGCGAACCTCGAGAAGATGGTGGCAACCTTCGCCTACATCCAGGGGATCGTGTTCGCCGGCCAACCGGCGGTGGAAGCCTACAAGAGGTATGCACGCGAGTTGAGGGAGAGCAACGGGGACATCTCCACAGCGGAAGACTCTCCCTGGCAGGCAAAGTCCGCGTCGCTCGCCGTCAACTACTCCTCCTTGTTCACAGGCGAGCTAATGTCGGCCTCCGACTGGGAATCCGAGTTGCCATCGTGGCGAACGGCATCTCCTCCGGAGGCGATTGCTGCCGTGTTGCGATTGGCCCGTCGCAAGGGATGGCTCGGGTATCTGGATCTCACCTTCAACGGTGAGACTACCGCGGAGATGCGCTCGGTCCTGGACAAAGCAAGGCGAGAGCTAGCCAACAGGACCCTCGGTGTGCCTGCGAAGGTTCGCACTGGCCCCAGCGATTACCACTCGACAGAGCAGAGCGAGACGGATGGGCCTCCCGAGGTTGCGAGCCTCCGCTTCGTCTGCTCCGAGCACGAGCCAGTTATTGCAGGCGAGTATGGCGATCGTTTTCTGCTGGCTCAGGCTCATGGAACGTGGCGGGCGATGGAAGACGCGAGGCGTTGGGTTGTGATGGTCACCCTGGAGAATGGCACCACTGCCGCAGCAGAGATGGCATCTTTGCTGGTTGGGGTCAATGCCGCCCTATCCGGAGCGAACTGAGGCAGCTCGCGCGGTATATCGAACCTTCACAGGGATCCAAGTAGAGACGCAACAGGAGGTGCAAACAGAGTGATCAAGCTCAGTGTATTCAGTGACGACCTGGCGGCGAACTGGCAGCGGGCGGTAGGGATAGCCCAGGAGGCGGGTGTCCAGGGACTTGAGATCCGCAACATCGGCGGCAAGAGCAGCAAGGACCTGACGGACGAAGAGGCCAAGGAAATGGCCAGGGCCCTCAAGGGAACGGGCCTGAGCATCAGCTGCATGGGCTCCACCTATGGCCGTGGCTTCTGGCTGGACGACCCCGAGGCCAAGAAGATGACTGAGGGCGTCCTGGCCAAGATGATCCGCTTCTGCGAGATTTTCGACACCAACAAGATCCGGGTCTTTGCCCTGTGGATCCCTGGGTACGAAGACGCCAAGGACAAGTGGGCCGTTCGGCCTCGCTTCAATCTCGACCTTCTCACTCGCATCGTAAGGAACATGGAAGACTCCGTGAAAATGGCCGAGAAGGCCGGAGTCTCGCTGCTGATCGAGAACGAGGGCAATTCCTACAGCGGCACCTGCCGCGAGGCGAGGCTGATCATGGAGGCTATCGACTCCCCTGCCGTTCAGTGCATTTACCACCCCCGCCTGGCTGGGTTGACCGGGGAGCCTGCCTATCCCGAGGGGTACAACCAGACCAGGGCGTTCACCAAGCACGTGCACATGGGCCGCCTGGATTACTACTGGGACCACAGCGCCCCTACTATTCCGCATCGCGAGGTGCTGGAGGCCTTGGTCGCGGACCAATACGATGGCTGGGTCACCATCGAGAGGCACTTCCACCCCAGGGATCCTGAAAAGGAGCCCGAACTCCGCCGGCAGACTCTGAACGACATCAAGGCCGTGAGGGAAATCCTGGCCGGAATTACCAAGTAGCGAGATCGCTTGCCTGGGGATGGGCAAGAAGTTAAGACTGTAGGGAGCTTGCTGAGATCATGACAGGCAAAGACGGCAGAGTTGGTTTCGGCATCATCGGGCTGGGGATCGGCCTTTCGCGCTGCGAGATGATGCAGGAGGCGCCAGAGGCACGGCTGGTCGCGGTGGCCGATCTCGTCGAGGACAAGGCCAAGAGTGTGGCGGCCAAGTTCGGTGCCGACTGGTACACCGACTATCACAAGATGCTGGAGCGTGAGGATATCGACGTGGTCGGGGTCTACACGCCCAGTGGTCTGCACCTGAACATAGCGTTGGACGTGGCCCGTGCTGGCAAGCATGTGCTCACCACTAAACCGATGGAGATCACCCTCGAGCGCGCCGATGCCATAATCAGCGCCGCCAAGGAAGCGGGGGTGAAGCTGGCCACCGAGTTTGCCAGCCGGTACTCGACCTACAACTACGCCCTGTACCGCGCGATCAGGGACGGCAAGTTCGGCAAGATGGTGCTGGGCGAGTTCAACTATAAGTGCTATCGCGACCAGGCCTACTACGAGTCCAACGGTGGCTGGCGTGGGACCTGGAAGGTGGATGGCGGCGGGGCGATCATGAACCAGACCATCCATTCGGTGGACCAGATGCTGTGGCTGATGGGGGATGTCGAAACGGTCACGGCCCGCTGGGGCACCTACACTCACAAGATCGAGACCGAGGACACGGCGGTAGCCCTGATTACCTTCAAGAGCGGGGCGATGGGTGTGCTGGCGGGCACCACCACCTTCCACAACGCCCGACCGTTCAAACATTATGGGGGCGGCGTGACTCGCCGAAGTGAGATCAACGGGGAGTTCGGCAGCGCCACCATGATCGACGACGTGACGAAGATGTGGAAGACCGTCGAGGGCGAGGTGCCGTCGCAGGTATCGCTGCCCGCGGTGAACGTTTTCCAGGACTATTCTCGGTGGGTACTGGATGACAACTACAGTTCGCCGACCCTCGCCAAGGCTGAGGACTCGCGCAAGACGTTGGAGTTGGTGCTGGCGGTCTACGAATCCGCCCGCTCTGGCAAGACCGTGACGCTGCCGCTGTAGCCGGGGTCGCACAACTGCCTGGGCGTGTGAACCGTGAAGAGCGTTTCCTTCCAGGCGCCGGTGTAGAGCAATTGGCGAGGCTCTTCTGCAAGAGCTAGAGCTGGGGCCGCTCCGGGGACGACTCTGAGTCGTCCCCGGAGCGGCCGGCGGCGAGCGCGGACTCATCTCCGCTGCTACTAGAGGGGTAGTGCAAATGCTTGCATACACAGTGCGACGCCTCATGATGGCCGTCCTGACACTCGTGGCAATATCGATGCTTTCGTTTGTGATCATCCAGCTGCCACCGGGTGACTACATCACCACCTACATCGCCCAGCAGGAAGCCTCAGGCAGCATGGTGTCTGAGCAAGAGGCAGCCTCTCTCCGTACCCTGTACGGGCTGGACCAACCTATCTACGTGCAGTACGTGAAATGGATGGGGCAGATTGCCCAGGGCAACTTCGGGATGTCCATGCAGTGGAGCAGACCGGTGATGGACGTCATCGGAGACCGTCTCACCTTGACGGGGGTACTCTCCCTGGCTGCCCTAGCGTTCACCTGGATGCTGGCCCTGCCCATAGGTATCTACTCGGCAGTCCGCCAGTACTCCATAGGAGACTACGTCTTCACCCTGGTGGGGTTCATCGGCCTTGCGGTCCCCAGCTTCATGCTGGCGCTCGTACTGATGTACGTGGGGTTCGCCGTCTTCAACACCAACGTCGGCGGGCTGTTCTCGAGTCAGTACATGGATGCGCCGTGGAGTCTCGCCCGGCTCCAAGACCTGCTGCGGCACCTGCCGCTACCCGCAATAGTCCTCGGCCTGGCAGGCACGGCGCAGATGATACGGATCATGCGCGCCAACCTGCTGGACGAGCTGCGTAAGCCCTACGTAGTAACCGCCCGGGCGAAGGGGCTATCGGAGTTCAGGGCGATCGTGAAGTACCCGGTCCGGGTGGCTCTCAACCCCTTCGCCAGCACAATTGGCTACACCCTGCCCTACATTGTATCAGGGAGCATTATCGTATCCCTGGTGCTCAGTCTCCCAACCGTAGGACCACTACTGTTGAACGCGCTCATCGCTCAGGACATGTTCCTTGCGGGAACCATCATCCTTCTGCTCGGTACGATGACCGTGATCGGCACCTTCCTCTCCGACCTCCTGCTGATGTGGATTGACCCGCGTATCCGGTTCGAGGAGTCCTGAACGATGGCAGAAATCTCGGCTACTGCTGTAGATAAGGTCCCCGGCACGACTACCGTCGAAGAAGAGCGGATCTCAGTAGCGACACAGTGGCAGCTGATGTGGTGGCGCTTTCGCAAGCATCGCCTGGCTATGGTCGGCAGCATCGTCATCATCCTGTTCTACATGGTCGTGGCGACCGCTGAGTTCCTCGCCACTGGAGACCCGGAGGCGTCGGATGCTCAGCGCTCTCTGATGCCACCGCAGCAGATACACTTCTTCGACAACGGCACCTTCAGTCCGTACGTGAATGCTCTCAAGGGCAGCCGGGATCCCGTCACCTTTAAGAGGGTATACGTGCTGGACCCCAGCCAGAAGATACCGGTTCGCTTCTTCGCTCAGGGGTTTGAGTACAGGTTACTCGGGATCATTCCGACAGACCGGCACCTGGTTGGTATTGATGGCGTTGAGGCGAGGAGTAATTTGTTCCTGCTGGGCACGGATGAGCAGGGACGCGACGTTTGGTCGCGGGTAATCTACGGTACCCGGATATCGCTAACCATTGGACTAATAAGCGTCATGGTCAGCCTGCTTCTGGGCGTTACGCTCGGGGGCCTGTCGGGCTACTATGGCGGCACAGTAGACCTGGTGGTGCAGCGCGTCATCGAGATCCTTCGGTCTATACCCACCATCCCGTTGTGGATGGGGCTGGCGGCGGCCCTGCCCAGGGACTGGGACATCTTCAAGGTCTACTTCGCCATAACCATCATCATTTCACTGATCGGCTGGACAGAGCTCGCTCGTGTGGTCCGAGGGCGCTTCCTGTCCCTCCGACAAGAGGACTTCGTGATGGCGGCTGAACTGGCGGGCTGCAGCCGTGTCAGGATTATCATGCGCCACATGGTGCCGTCGTTTCTCAGCCACATAATCGCCGCGACGACATTGGCGCTGCCTCAGATGATCCTCAGCGAGACATCCTTGAGCTTCCTGGGCTTGGGTCTCCGGCCCCCCGCAATCAGTTGGGGAGTGCTGCTCCAGCAGGCGCAGAACGTCCAGTCTGTCGCGCTCTCTCCGTGGCTGCTCTATCCGGTCATCCCTGTGATCGTGTCGATCCTGGCATTCAACTTCGTGGGCGATGGGCTGCGAGACGCGGCCGATCCCTACGGCGCATAGGAGCCGGGCCATGCAGAGCCAGCAGCAACCCCTGTTGTCGGTGCGCAATCTGAAGACCTACTTCCAGTCCGACGAGGGTCTCACCAAAGCCGTGGATGGGGCCAGCTTCGACATCTATCCGGGTAAGACGGTGGGAGTGGTCGGAGAGAGCGGCTGCGGTAAGAGTGTGACCGCCCGGTCGATCCTTAGGATCGTGGAGAAGCCCGGTCGTATCGTGGACGGGCAGATCCTGCTGCGGCGCAGCGATGCAAAGGGGCAGGAGGGTAAGGTAGACCTCGCAAAGCTGCCCAGCGGCGGCAGGGAGATGCGGGCGATTCGGGGCAAGGAGATCGGCCTCGTCTTCCAGGAGCCGATGACTTCCTTTAGCCCTGTCCACACCGTGGGTAGCCAGATCATCGAAGCCATACTGCTGCATCAGAAGTTGAGCAAGAGGGAGGCTAGGGAGAGGGCCATCGAGCTGCTTCGGCTGGTAGGCATCCCCAAGCCTGAGCGGAGAGTGGGTGAATACGCCTTCGAGCTGAGCGGTGGCCTGCGCCAGAGGGCGATGATCGCCATGGCGCTCTCGTGCGATCCGCGGCTCCTGATCGCCGATGAGCCCACTACGGCGCTGGACGTTACGACGCAGGCTCAGATCCTGGACCTGTTGCAGCAGCTTCAGGACCAGCGGGGAATGGCCGTCATGCTGATAACTCACAACCTCGGGGTGGTCGCCGAGACGGCCGACGAAGTGGTGGTAATGTATCTGGGCCGAGTGGTGGAGGAGGGCCCGGTAGACGAGATCTTCCACACTCCGAGGCACCCCTACACCAAGGCGCTGCTGAAGTCTATCCCCAGCCTTCATTCGGCCCCACGGGTGAAGCTGCCCACCATCAGTGGATCCATTCCCCACCCCTTCAATCGACCGTCCGGCTGCGCGTTCCATCCCAGATGCTCCAGCTTCATCCCCGGCACGTGCGACCAGCAGGAGCCGGCGCTCGCGGCGGTCACCGACACGCAAAGTGTGAGCTGTTTTCTCTACGGGGGGCGGGAGAAGTGACTACTGGAAAAGCGACCAACGACCAGATGCTGCTGGAGGTCAAGGGCCTCCGCAAGCACTTTCCGATCCGAAAGGGATTCTTGCGCAGGGTGGTCGGCCACGTACGGGCTGTGGACGACGTGAACTTCCACATCAGGAAGGGCGAGACCCTTTCCCTAGTGGGGGAGAGCGGCTGCGGCAAGACCACCACCTCTCGCTGCATCCTGCGGGCTGTCAATCCCACCTCCGGACAGATAATCTTCCGGCCCGAGAACGGGGATGCTGTGGACGTCGCGACTCTGCAGAAGGGCAGACTGCGCCCCCTGCGCAGACAGATGCAGATGATCTTTCAGGACCCCTACTCGTCCCTGAACCCTCGTATGACCCTGCTGGACATCGTGGGGGAGCCGTTGCTGGTCAACGGCATAGGGAACCGGAAGGAGCGGATGGACCGGGTAG
>JAJZQR010000401.1 GCA_021806765.1 Chloroflexota bacterium
CCCCAGCGCCAGCCCCCACATCACCGCGTCCAGCCACACCTGGGAGCCCGGCAGCTGCTGCGCGGCCACGTACCCCACGGAGATCGCCAGTCCCAGGACGATCGCCAGCGGGGTCGCCCACACGGTGCTCAGCCCGGCCCTCTTCGCCGCCTCTACGCGCCCGACGATCTACGGTGCCGCCGGGACACCCGAGCACTGGGGAGGTACCCCCTTCCTCTCCTCAATTGTTCCTCTTAGTTCCCTGCCGGCCATTTGGAGACCTTCGTTCGCATCGACGAGCCTCTGGTGGAGGCTGGTGGGTCGCCACCGTACGAACGTAACCCCACCGCCCGCTACTATCGCTGTATTCGAGGTGCCAAGTCCCGCACGTGGTGCGGGTATCCCGTAGCTGTGGCATGAGCCTTGTAGGGTCAGACTATGTCCTGCGACTGGTGGCCCTGGAGAAAGCCATACGAACCGTGGTAACCCGGCGCGGCCGGACGGTGATCCCCGCCGAACCGCGCCGGTGGTGGCGAGAGGGGGAACCATGAGAGATGGGACGTGGAAACGCCGGGACGTAGCCGGCGGGCTTCTGCTTCTGGCCGCGGCGTATGCGTTCCTGCGGCGGCGGCCCCGTCCTGCGGCGTCACAGCCGGAGGAGATCGCACCGGGCGTGTGGTGTCTCGAGACAGGACACGGATTCTCGGGGTCCAACGTCTATTTCGTGCGCTCCGGGCCGTCCTGGGTCTTGATCGACGCCGCGTGGCCGAATCGCGATCGGCTGATCAGGGATGCCGCGGAGTCGTTGTTCGGGGCGGGCGCGCGTCCGGCTGCGATCCTCTTGACGCACGTCCATCCCGATCACTCGGGCTCCGCAGCCGAGCTGGCGCAGACGTGGGGCGTGCCGGTGTACGTACATCCGCTCGAAATGGCTTCGGCCCTGGGAAAGGCTGCCTATTCCGACCCGATAGAGCGATGGCTGGGGTGGCTGCTGGTGCCGTTGATGAGCCTCGTGCCGCGACGGGCGGCCGAGCCGGCGGAGCCGAGTCTCGCGGACTCGGCGCGCTCGTTCGATCCGAGCGGGAGCATCCCAGGTCTGCCGGACTGGGAGTGCGTCCCGACGCCGGGCCACACCCCCGGCCACGTGGCTTTCTTCAGGCCGGGTGACCGGGTCTTGATCACGGGCGACGCGGTGCTGCCCATGAATCTCAACTCCTTGTGGGATCTGCTGCGCAACAGGCGAAGGCTCTCGGGCCCGCCGTACATCTCGACCTGGAACTGGACGGTGGCGAAGGAATCCGTTGCCGCGCTCGCCCGGCTCGATCCGAACGTGCTGGCGTGCGGCCACGGCGCCCCGTTGGCCGGTCCCAACACGGCTGCCGACCTGCGAGCCTTTGCCGCCGGCTTCTCCGATCGCGCCACGCCGGTCGAGGCGCATCCGGAGCGGCCGTGAGAGAGCAGCTTCGGTGGCGCGGGCTCCGTCACCCCATAGACGGACTATGAGATCATCTCGCCCGACCTTCCCGAAGTTCGACAGTACCGTGGTGTCGATCACCACCGGTTGGCTCATCGGTCTGGCTCAGCCAGACGCACGGCCGTCTCGGTGTCTCTGCGAGCTTCCTCCAGATCGGCTGGAGCCGTCTCCATCGGGATGTCCAGTCGCCAGAAGCGTGTGTGCAGCTCGATCCACGACATGCCCAGGAGTTCGGCAGTTCTGGCCAGACTGATCTCGCCCTCGAGGTAGCTGGCCAGGACCAGGTCGTATCGATCCTGCACCTCGGCCAGAGCATCGACGTCCTCCTGGCTGAGGCCCCCTTCGTCAGGCTTCGACGCCGGTCGAGTCCAGAGGCGGTCAGCGCTCCTCCGAGCCAGGAAACGCATGGCCGCTCGAAGCAGCCGGTAGTCCACGATGTCTATGATGGCGACCTCGGGCTCGCCATGGTTCTCGACCAGCGCCGTCTCTCCTCGCTGCACGGACTGGATTAGACAGTCGCAACCATCATTGCGCAAAGCGCAGGTATGGTTGCACAGTCTCGCGGGGATCATTGCACACGTCATCCTTGGCTTCTGGTTGTTTCATGAAGGCGGATCCCTAATCGACCGCCGGGGTTGCCGGTGAGTACGGCTTCGCCGATGTGGACGGAACCTATCCGGCACCATTGACGGTCGATATGGTCGAACTGACGCTCAGCTTCCCTTCGATAGCCGGAGGCAAGGCTGGATGGCCTGTATTCAGCTACGTATTTCGCTTAGCATCGAACCATCCTTACGTCCGATGCCAGCGTGTTCTGCCCGTCGTAACCTTGCGATGAGGATCCCCAACCGTTCTTCGTGTGCCAAAACCTGAGACTGGCTGGAGAACGAAGATGTCTACGGCGGCCGGCGACAATGCGATCCAGATGGCGACGGCCTAGCATCAGCAAGGGAGGGAGGAGATGACGCCCCTCACTGGCCCGGTGGCCGATCAGGCCGAGCTATGCGGCCTGCTCAGAAGGGTGCGCGATCTGGGAATGCCGTTGCTCTCGGTCGTTCCTGTCGAACCCGGCCGGGCGGATCTGCCAGAACTCAGACAGCAGAAGGAGTAACCCATGGACGCCAACCAGCAGACCGCGGCGATCCGAGATAGGAGAGTTGTGCTCTCGACCCTCTGGGTTTTCGCGATGTTCAACTACCTTTATGCCGATGTCTACTCGCTCTTCTTCAACCAGGTGTTCGAACCGGAAGTCTGGAAGCAGCTACAGGCAGGACAGGTGGGAGACATTCAGCTCACTCAGGGCTTTGTGTTGATCACCGCGGTGCTGATGGAAACGGCGATCGCCATGGTTCTCCTGTCGCGAGTATTGGGTTATCGTGCGAACCGCTGGGCGAACATCATCGCCGGCGCGTTCCACACCGCGTTTGTTGCCTGGTCACTGATAGGGGAAACGCCGACCCTTTTCTACGCCTTCTTCGCCGCCATCGAGATCGCCTGTACCCTTTTCGTCGTCTGGTACGCATGGACGTGGCGGAGTCCCAAGATCAACATCCGCAATATGGCGCTCGCTCCAGACAAATCAGGGCGAAACCCATAAAGGCGCTTCGTGCGTACAGGATACGGGGCTAACATGAACTTATAGCACCGTGCTGTACAACGATTCTTGCGAACAGTGCAATCATGGTGCGAAAGCCCATCAGAGCTTCCAACACCAGATAGTCTTGTGCAATCATTCCTGCGACGGGCAGGCGTCGAGACTGCCGATTTGTGCAATGATGGTAGCGGCGCTCCAGTGGGGTGCGAGCCTGCGGCCAGGAGCCCCCGAGACAGCTATCCTATAGTGCTAATAGGGGAGACGGCGGAACCGGTGACGCCCTTGCTCGACCACCACGAAGGCCAGTCGCAACTCCTCTTCCGGGTGGTTGTCCAGGACCCTGGCCAGCTCGGAGTGTACCTCGGATGCGTCCGATGGAGTCAGTCGCAGGTAGATCACTCCGGTCCCCAGTTTTCTCAGGAAGACCAGCGAGCCGAAGTGCCTGTCTCGGGTGATGAGGATGCGCTGCCGATCCTTGGCCGTATCGAGGAGGTCGATGTCCGAGGCCCGGGAGAGGCCCAATTCAGCAGCCGTGACCACATCGTGACCCAGGCTGCCCGGGAACAGTGAAGTTCCGGCATAGACGTCCTGGTCTAGCAGGAGTCTCACTCCCCGGCTGCCGATAGATGAAGCTCCTCAGCAGCTACTACCTCGGCAGCGTACCGGACACAGGCCTGCACGTCCTCTATCTGGAGGGTGGGGTAGTAGTCCTGGACGATGGTGGAGAAGGGGATGCCCTCGGCTACCAACTCCAGGACATCCTCTACCGGTATCCGCGTGCCGGTTACGCAGGGGCGGCCGAAATGGACGCTGGGGTCGATCTCGATTCGTTCGGCCATCGGTTACCCTCCGCCGGGCACTCGTGCCGCGTCCCAGCAGGCGAGGCAACAACGGGCTCCAAGTGCGCCTCGGAGCCGGTGGATTGTGGGTACCCCTGGGCCGACTCGAACGGCCGACACACGGTTTAGGAAACCGTTGCTCTATCCTCTGAGCTACAGGGGCATCGATTCAGGGCAATCTTGCAGGCTGCTGGTCGCCCGCAGGATTGCCACTACTAATGTTACCAACCGCGGCCCCTCAGGGTCAAGGCGAGGGGTGGCGAACAACAAGAAAGGGACCGCTCGGTCGAGCGATCCCTTGCCCTGGTGCCGAAGGGGGGATTTGAACCCCCACTCGGGTAAACCGAACTACGCCCTGAACGTAGCGCGTCTGCCAGTTCCGCCACTTCGGCT
>JAJZQR010000402.1 GCA_021806765.1 Chloroflexota bacterium
CATTTCCCGAGGAACCGCCCACGCCGACTTGACGACCGGCACGGAAAACGGTATTCTGTCGCATATATGCGAGTCGCTATTGTGCGAGTCACTTCTACGCGAAATCTTCCGGCAGGGGGTGAGGCTGATGGACAATCCCTTCCGCTATGGCCGCGTCGCCACCGGCCAGTATTTCGTCGGGCGTGAACAAGAGCTGCGCGAACTCCAGAGCGATATTCGGGCTGGGCAAGATGTTGTGCTCATCTCACCAAGGCGGTATGGCAAGACCTCGCTGATAAAGGAGGCCCTGGATCGCCTGGAGGAGCAGAACGTGCTAACCGCCTACATCGATCTGTTCCGAACCCCCAACAAGGAAAGGTTCGGCAAAGCCTTGACCACCGCCATCAGCGGGATGGTGGACATGAAGGGTCGGGCGTGGGAGAGGGTCCGCGAGCTGTTCGCCAAGGCGTCCCTCAGCCCGACGGCTACCTATAACCAGGACGGCTCCTTCTCCGTCGATTTAGGCGTGGGCGGCGAGCGGGCTCGGGATTTCGATGCTGCCCTGGAGAGGTTGCTGACCCTGCCTCAAAAGATCGCCGAGGACCGTGGGCGGCGGGTCGTGCTGGTGCTGGATGAGTTTCAGCAGATAACGGAAATAGACCCTGACCTGCCGGCCATCTTGAGGTCAGAGTTCCAGCTACAGACCGACGTGGCCCACGTGTACGCGGGTAGCCAGCGGCACATCATGGAAAGGATGTTCACCGGCACCAACGAGCCCATGTACCGGATGGCAAAACCGATGCACCTCGGCCCCATCGGCAACGCCGCCTTCACCGAGTTCATTCGCAGTCGGTTCACCGCTACCAGTGAGAAGATCGACGACGATGCCATCGTTCGGATTCTGGAGATCACCGGCGGGCATCCAGCCAACACCCAGGAGCTTGCCTGCTTTACCTGGAACCTGGCCGCGACAGAGGGCACGGGTGCAACCCGCGAGCTGGTGGACAGGGCGTTGGGAGCCGTCGTCGAGGCGGAGAATGATAGGTTCACTCTGATCTGGGAGCGGCTATCCGCTCACCAAAAGCTAGTCCTGACAGCGCTCGCCCAAACCGGCGAGGCCTCGTCCATCTACTCGGAAGCCTACCGGCGTGCTCACAATCTGGGGGCCTCGTCCTCCCTTGACCGGTCGCTGACGGCCCTACGAGAGGCCGATCTGATACGCGCTGGGGCCAAGAAGGGCGAGTACAGCATTCCAGACCCGTTCTTCCGCGCCTGGATTGCTTACGCCATCGCCAACGTGGCCGGCATCGATAGTTAGGGCTTCATTCCGCTACCGGTCGACCATCTCATTAAACTGAACGATCAACCGGTCCAGCTCCGGCGCCATCCGATGCAGTCTACCCCAGTAGCCGTCATAGTCGTACCATTGCGCGTCGAGTTCATCCGGGTCGTACCCCTGCTGCTCTATCCAGGTATAGTACTTCAGATTGTGGATCCGCTTCTTACCGTAATACGTAAGTTCCTCGACAAAGTCTGTTCTTAGCCCGGACACCGAAACGGCATGATCAAGCGCCGCATCGGTGAGCGCATACTTGCGTCCGCGCTCTTCCTCCATCTCTTCAAGCCTTGATTGGTACATCTCTGCGGAGTCGGTGAGGACGGTCAGCACCATGTCCCTTTCGGTAAGCTCGTAGTACTTGGCGAACTTGATGCAACAGGCGATATTGGCCGCACCGGAAATCCCCACCCACGAGAGCTTTTCGGCGACGTCGCCTGAGATCCCGATGCCCTTCAGATACCGCCGTCCCTCCGGTTCGTTGAGCAGCCGGAACATCCCCAGGCTGTCGCCGTCGTCGATGCCAATCACCATATCGGTGTTCTTCACGTTGTGGATCCACGGCACGTGCTTGTCGCCGATGCCCTCGATGCGATGGCTCCCGAATCCATTGTTTAGCAACGTGGGGCATTGAATCGCTTCCCCGACGGCAAGCCTGGCATTCGGGTACTGCTCTTTCAGAAAATCGGCGCACCCAAGGGTCCCCGCCGAGCCCGAGGTCAGACACACGCCGGCAAGCCGTCCCCTTTCGCCTACCTCGGCTTCGACGATGTCCTTCATGGCGTGGCCGGTTACCTCGTAATGCCACAGGTGATTTCCCAGCTCCCCAAACTGATTGAAAATGACGACATTGTTCCGTGTTCGCCTCAGCTCCCAGGTCTTGTCATAGATCTCTTTGACGTTACTCTCTCCACCGGGCGTTACAATCACTTCCCCCGCCACCTTGCTTAGCCACTGAAATCGCTCCTTGCTCATGTTCTCCGGCAGTATTGCGATGGACTTGCATCCCAGTAGCGCAGAGGTGTAGGCGCCGCCACGGCAGTAGTTGCCCGTAGAGGGCCAGACCGCTTCATGAAAAGACGGATCGAATTGACCTGTGACCAGTCGGGGCACCAGGCAAGCGAAGCTGGCGCCAACTTTATGTGCCCCGGTGGGAAAGAACTTGCCCGCCATGGCGAGGATCCTCGCCTTGACTCCCGTGATCTCAGGAGGTATCTCCACGTAGTTCGGTAAAGTCCGGTAAAGCCCGCCTCTTTCCTGCGGCTCGTTCTTCCAGGATATTCTGAACAGATTGACCGGATCGATATCCCAAAGGCCGGTCGTTTCGAGTCTCTCCTTCACGGATGCGGGAACACTGTCCGGGTTCTTCATCTGATCCAGCGTGGGGATACGGATACCCCTGGTCTTAGCCACCTCGACGGTTTTCTTCAGCTGCTGCTCGTTTACTTCAAGATCGATCAGTTTTCTCATCTAGGACTCCTTGGGATGTGCACCGGAAGGGCCAATCTCACGACCTCCGCGAAGTAACGTGCGCCGGTCAGGAGAATGTCGTCGTTGAAGTCATACGTGGCGTTGTGCAGGGGAATACCACCCTTTTCGGGCGTATCACCATTGCCGGTGTTTCGAGGAGAGCCTGTACGTCGTCGTCCATCATGGGTGATCCCCGTGTCGATGAGCTACTCGGTTCCATACGACGTCCAGCAGCACTCGTGCACCGCATATCAGCTGGTCGTCGTCCGTGTGCTCGCGGGGGTCGTGGCTGATGCCGTCGCGGCTGGGAACGAAGATCATCGCCGCCGGAGCGATCCGGGCGATCATCTGAGCATCCTGGCCGGCGCCCGAAGTCATGCGGCGGTGGGTGAAGCCGAGGCGTGCGGCGGAGGCTTCGATCTCGTTTACCAGTTCGGCATCGAAGGTCACCGGCACGAAACGCGCCAGACGCTCCGTGCTGATCGTTACGCCCTCCTGCCGTGCCACTTTGGACAGAAACTCAGCGAGCCGTTGCTCCTCCGACTGCAAGCGGAGCTCGTCGGGGTCGCGCAGGTCGACCGTTAACACCGCCCTGCGGGGGATGACGTTGATCACGTCGGGTTCGAGATGCAGCGAGCCGACGGTGGCCAGGGTGGTACCGCTGGATAGGGCCAACTCGCGCAGGAAGGTGACGATCGCTGCCGCCGCCCAACCGGCGTCGTGGCGCAGCCGCATGGGCGTGGTGCCGGCGTGGTTGGCGTTGCCCTGCACCGTGATCCGCTGCCACGAGATACCCTGCAGGCTATCCACCACGCCGATCGAAACGTTCTCGGCTGCGAGGATAGGTCCCTGCTCGATGTGCAGTTCCAGGTATTCGTGAGGCACGATAGCGCGGGGGGACATCTCCCCGGCGTATCCGATGCGTGCCAGTTCATCGCCAAGGCGGGTGCCGTCGGTGCCGACCGCCTCCAGAGCCTTCTCGACAGACAGCCCTCCGGCGTATACGAGCGATCCCATCATGTCCGGCTGATATCGGACCCCTTCTTCGTTGGTAAACGCGGCGATGGTAATGGAGCGCGACGGTAGCTCACCGGCTTCACGGAAGGCCCGTACCACGGCCAATCCGGCCAACACGCCGTAACAGCCGTCCAGCATCCCCGCATTTTTCACCGTGTCGATGTGCGACCCCAGCATGAGCGGATGCCGGCTGCCGTCGTCCGTTTCAGAACGCAGGGTGCCGAAGATGTTGCCGATGCGATCGACCCGCACCTCCAGGTTGAGTTCACGCATCCAGGCTACCAGCTGATCCCTGCCGGCCTTATCGTCATCGGTCAGGGCGAGGCGGGTGCGGCCGCCGACTTCGCGGTCGCGGCCCAGTTCGCCCAGCTGGTGCAGTTGCTCCAGCAATTTGTCGCCATCCAGCTGCAGCTTTACGAGGGAGGTCATCAGAAATCTCCTTGGAACGGCAGTTGTGCATCTCCAAAAGAT
>JAJZQR010000060.1 GCA_021806765.1 Chloroflexota bacterium
AGACACTCCGCCTCGGGGTCCGCTGCTAGGCCGTTCAGGGGATGGAAGGCTCCAGGCTTCACCCCGTTGAAGAGACTCTCCACCAGGAAACGGGAGAAGCTCTGGGGCGCCTTGGGGCTAAGCCCCACGTACTCGTCCATGTGGAAAGCGGTGACCCGCCCCCAATCCAGCCCTGGTATCGAGCCCAGCTCGGCCAGGAACTCGTTCTGGGAGGGGGCCGACGCGAAAACGATGCGTACCCGTTCCTGCCGAGCCAGCAGTACCTTCATCTGCTCTGCCATGGCCCGGGCAGCAGCGACTCCCAACTCCTTCCGGTTGTTGTAGATCTCCGTTATTAGCTGATCCGTCTGGATCCTCTCCACCAGGGTTGGATATTCTCCGGCAGCCACCGCATCTCCTCCTCGAAATCCTAAGCTTGAGCCCCCCTCATCTCGGCCAGCTGGGCAAAGGACTCCCGAACGTAACGAACGGTGCCTCGCACCGCTGCGGCCAGGACGGCCTCCCCAAGGGAAGCGGTGGCCAGGCTGGGGTGTCCCCAAACCCCCGACGGGCTGATCTGAGAGAAGGGCAGGTAGTCCAGGTACTCCTTGCTCAGCGAAGGTACGTAGTCGGTCCCCACGCCTCTCACCCGGTCGCCATGGAGATGGAGCAGGATGGAGGTCTCCAGGGCTCCGGCGTGCACCTCCTCGGCAGCCGAGGCAAGAAGGCCGAGCAACTCCTCCCTGGCTACGGTGAAGGGCTGCACCCAGATAGTGTGCAGATCGGGATGGTCGTAGTTCAACTGGCGCACGGTACTCTTCACCACGTAGTTGCCGAGGGGCTTCACCGTCGACTCCCCGGCTCCACCATGGGTGTTGATCACCACCACCTGATGGATGCCCTGGGCGAGCAGCGCCTCCGTGACGTCCCTCACCACGTGCATCAGAGTGAGAGGCGTCAGCCACAGGGTCCCCGACGCTTCAGCGTGGTTCGCCGAGGTCCCGTAGGGCAGGGTGGGTAGCAGGTAGAACCCCTCACCCAGGGTCTCCGCGACCCGGCGAGCGATGGCGTCCACGATTATCCAGTCGGCGCCGACCGGGAGGTGGGACCCGTGCCGCTCGATGGTGGCCAGCGGCAGGACTGCGGTGTGAGGCCGGGCGGCCTCGATCTCGAAGGTGGTGTTCTGATAATCAAGCATTGTGCCTTCGTGCCCCCTTCACCCTGTCCAGTTCGGCGAAAACCCTGCGCACGTGGGCGACGGTGGCCTCCACCTGGCGGAGAGCGGCCTTCTCGCCTTTGGCTGCGGTGGCCTTGCTGGGCGCCCCCCACACCCCGTGAGGGCTGATGTGAGAGATGAAGGCATAGTCCAGAAACTCCCGGCCCACGGGCGGAATGTAGTCCACCCGTTCCTCCCTCACGTGCTCGCCATTCAGGTATAGCTGGCTCGAGGTCTCGCTTTCTCCAGCGTGCACCTCCAGGCCCGCCGTCTCGAAGATCGGCTCCTCGCCGAGCGCCGCCAGCACCAGCGGAGGCACCAGGATCACCTGCAGGTTGGGGTGCGCCAGGTTCAGCTCCTGGATGGCGACCTCCAGCATGAAGTTGCCGCCGTGCCCGTTGATCACCACCACCTTGCGAACGCCCCATTGGGCGAGAGATAGCACCAGGTCCCGAACCACCTCTGCCAGGGTCTCGGGCTTGAGCCACACGGTGCCGGCCATGGGGCCGTGGCACTGGCTCATGCTGAAGGGTAGCGCAGGCACCCAGAAAGCGCCGAGTCTCTCTGCCACCCGGCGCGACATCTCCGACACTCCGATCCAGTCGGTACCGACCGGCAGGTGATGGCTGTGCTGCTCCACCGCCCCCACGCCCAGCACCGCGATCTCGGGCCTAGCGGCAGCCAGCTCCTCGCTAGTGCAATACGCATCCAGCATTCTTGTTACTCCCCACGGACATTTCAGTTCCTTAGTCTCGGGTCGAGGGCATCGCGCAGCCCGTCGCCCACGAAGTTGATGCAGATCACCGTCAGAGAGATCAGCACGCCGGGGTAGATGGCCACGGCTGGATCCACGCGGAGGTAGCGCTGGGCATTCTGGAGCATGTTGCCCCAGGAGGCCGTGGGGGGCTGAATCCCGTAGCCCAGGTAGCTGAGCGCCGACTCGGTCAGGATGGCCGAGGCCACCAGCAAGGTCGCCGAGACGATGATCAGGGGCACCGCATTGGGCAGGATGTGCCGGATGATGATCCTGGCGTCGGTGGCGCCCATCACCCGGGTTGCGAGCACGTAGTCCCGCTCGCGCAGGGAGAGAAACTCGGCCCGGATGACGCGGGCCGAGCCGGTCCAGGTCACCAGACCCAGGATCAGTATCAGGAAGAGCAGATCTGTCTGCAGGAAGGCCCCCAGCACCATGGCCAGCGGCAGCATCGGCATGGAGAGCATAACGTTGATGAAGCTCGAGAGCAGTCCATCCACGCGTCCACCGTAATAGCCGGCCAGACAACCCACCACCGTGCCGATGCTCACGGTAAGGAGGGAGACGCACACGCCCAGGGTGAGCGAGATGCGAGAGGCATAGATCAGCCGGCTCAGCATGTCCCGGCCGACGTCGTCGGTGCCCAGCCAGTGCTGGGGGCTGGGCGCAGCGAGCACGCTGTAGCTGACGGCGTCGGGATCGAAGGGGGCGACCAGGGGTGCGAAGATGGCGGCGGCCACCAGGAGGACCAGCACCACCAGGCCGAACAGGGCCAGGCGGTTGCGCCGAAAGCGCTGCCACACCGTGACGCGCCTCCTGCGAGCCCCCGGGGTCGGAGCCAGCCCTGCTGCTATCGCATTGACGGTTGCGGTGGACATAGATTCTATCCAGCTCCGCTTATTCGAGCCTGATCCGAGGATCGGCTACGGCGTAACCGATGTCAGCCAGCAGGTTGCCGAGGACGACCAGCACCGACATCAGCATGAAGGCTCCCATCAAAACCGGATAGTCCCTGGCTGCCAGGGAATCGGCCAGCAGCCGCCCCATGCCGGGCCAGGAGAAGACAACCTCGGTGACCATGGCGCCACCCAGTAGCTGCCCCCCCTGCATCCCGATCATGGTGATCAGGGGCAGGAGAGCGTTGCGCAGGGCGTGGCCGTAGATCACCACCCTCTCGGCCAACCCCTTGGAGCGTGCGGTTCGGATGAAGTCCTGGCCCACCACCTCCAGCATGCTGGAGCGGATGTAGCGGCTCCATCCGGCGATCTGCAGGGTTGCCAGCACGAAGGCCGGCGCGATCAGGTGGATCAACCGATCCCACGGGTTGAAACCCATTCCGATGGTGTCCATGCCTCCCGAGGGCAGAAGACCCAGCCTCAAGGAGAAGAAGAGCAAGATCATCATCCCGAGCCAGAAGGTCGGGATCGAGATGCCCAGCATCGAGAAAACGCTCGATAGGTACTGAACCCAACGGTGGCGGCTCACCGCCGAGAGCACCCCCAGCGGTACGGAAAGGAGCACGGCGATCAGCAGTGACGTGATCATCAACTCCAGACTGGGAAACACCCTCTCTCCCACCACCGAGGTGACATTCCTCGCATACTTGTACGACACCCCCCAGTCGCCCGTAACCATGCCCCTGAGCCACTTGACGTACTGCACCGGCAGGGGATCCCGCAGCCCCAGTCTCTGCTCGATCTCAGCCAGCGTCTGCGGGTCCGCATTGGGGCTCGATGCGTAGATCGCCATCGGGCCCCCCGGCGCCAGATGCAGCAGCCCAAAGAGTATGATCGACACCGCGAGCAAGGTCGGTATCGCCAGCAGCAGCCGGCGAACAATGTAGCGGCTCATGGGACCGGCCTCACTGTTTCAGCCAGCACTCGTCAGCGTTCCAGAACTCGGCGTAGGCGGGGGCCGGCTTGTAGCCCTGCACCCGCTTGTTCAGCGCCGTGTGGTTGGTCAGCCAGAATAGGAACAGGTAAACCGCGTCCTCCGCCACGGTCTGCTGCACCTTGAAGTACAGGTCCTTGCGCTTGTTCCGGTCGACGGTCTGGAGCGCCTGCTCGAGCATGGTATCCACCTCGGGGTTCGAGTACCCGGCGAAGTTGGAGACCGGCTGCTTGGAGGGCGACAGGTAGTGGGTGGCCATGTCCGGGTCCGCCAGGCGGCCGCTGTAGGAGTAGGCCATCTGGTAGTTGCGCTTCGGCAGGGCGTTGCCCCACATGGTCGCCACGTCCACCGCTTTGATCTGAGCGTCGACCCCGATTTGCTTCCACTGCTGCTGGATGAAGGAGAGGATCTGGATGCGCTCCTGCTCGCCCGCGATGTTCATGATCTCGAAGCTGAGCTTCTTGCCGTCCTTCTCGCGGATGCCGTCGGAACCCACCTTCCACCCCGCGTCGTCCAGCGTCTGCTTCGCCTTCGCCTGGTCGAACTCGAATTTGGGGATGTTGGGGTTGTAAGCCCAGGAGAGGGGAGAGATCAACCCGTAGGCCGGCTGCACCAACCCCTTGAGCACGTTCTTGGCGATCCCCACCTTGTCGGTGCCGTAGGACAGGGCTACCCGCACGCTCTTGTCGTTGAACGGGAAGGTGGTGTTGTTCATCCACAGCAGCCAGGGGGTGACGGAAGGCACGGAGACCACCTCGGCGTTATTCATCGCCTTCACGGTCGCCACGTCCGAGTTGTTCAACCGGAGGCGCATGTCTGCCTCGCCCGTCTGCAACTGGTTGATCAGGGCGTTGGCGTCGGGCACGATCTTGTACACGATCTGGTCTGGGTAGGGCTGGCCCTTCTTGAAGTAGTCCGGGTTCTTCACCAGGGAAATGTAGCTGCCGGACACCCACTCCTTGAACTTGTAGGGACCGACGCCCACCGGTGCCCGGAACCACTTGTTCTTGTTGATGGCGTCGGCGGAGAGGCCATCCAGGAGGTGCTGGGGCAGGATCCCGCACTGGGTCACGATGTCCAGGAAGGGGGCGTACAGGCTCTTGAACTTGAAGACCACCGTGTTGTCGTCCGGGGTCTCGACACCGCTGACCTGATTCCAGCCCACCCGGCCCCGAACGTCCACGCCGTCCTTCATGATCACGTCGTAGGTGAACTTCACGTCCTTGGAGGTGAAGGGCTGGCCGTCGTGCCACTTGACCACCGGCCGAAGCTTGAAGGTGTAGGTGAGACCGTCCTGGGAGATGCCGCCGTTCTCGAGGGTGGGGACTTCGGTAGCCAGGTTGGGGATGTACTCCACCTTGTCATTGATGGAGATCAGGCCGGCGTTGACCAGGTACTGCATCTCCTGGGCGACGGTCAGCCCGGTGATCGGCCCCCAGATGCGGTCCGGCTCCTGGGGCGAGCCGATGGTGAGGGTGCCGCCGGCCTTCGGCTGGCCGGCAGCCGGAGCGGCCGTCGCTCCCGAAGCAGGAGCGGCAGGAGCAGCCCCAGAAGCGGAGGTGGCTGCCGGCGCAGCCTGGGAGGGTTGGGAGGGCGCTGGGGCGCACGCCTCCAGGAGCGGGCCGGCTACCGAGACACCTCCAATCAGAAATGCAACTCGGCGCAAAAGGTCTCGACGGGAGATAAGGTATCGTTCGCGGTCGTCCGTGGATTGGCTGATATCGTCGCCCATTCCGATCTCCCCCCTATGTTGATTTGGATTCATCACGCCATTAGCTTCTGCTAGGTCGGTAACCGTACGCCTTGAAGGAGAGGGCCCCGCTGGGGCAGACGGCGACACACACCGCACAGCCCATGCACTTCTCGGGATCGATCACCGGCAGCCCGTCCTGCATCTCGATGGCGTAGCAGTGGCCGGGCTTGAGGCAGACCTCGCACCCGGTGCACAGGTTCTCGTCCAGAACCGGGACCTCCGGGATCATCTCCAGATCGGAGGCCGGGCGGATGTTGTGTAGCGCCTTGCCCACCATCTGATCGTAGGAGGTGAAGCCCATCTCCTTCATGTACTTCTCCATCCCCTCGAGGATCTCGGGGATCAACTCGAAGCCGTGCCACATCAGGGAGGTGCAGGCTGTGACCAGCTTGGCCCCCCACAGCATGTACTGGGCGGCGTCCTTCCAGTCGAAGATGCCGCCCCCGCCAACGATGGGCAGCGGCACCCGTCCTGCCGTCTGCGCCACCATAGCGTATCCCTGCAACCGAGCAGACTGTCCTCCCAGGCTACCGAAGCTGCCCCCTACAGAGAGATCGTAGACGTGGTTCAGGTCGTACAGATCCACCGGAGGCAGGCTCAGTTGGGCACCTGCCAGGGTGAGCCCGTCGGCTCCTCCTTCCATGCAGGCCGCGGCTACGGCGGTGATGTCCGTCACATTGGGGGTCAGCTTCGGGACCACGGGGATCTTCACGGCGCTCTTGAGGATCTTCACCACCTCCCGGGCCAGGTCGGGATCCTGGCCGGTGAGTGCGCCGCCCTGACCCTGCCTCTTCCCCAAACGGGTTGCCGTCAAGGATAGGTTGGGGCAGATGAAGTTGGGCTCGATCAGGTCGGCCCCGGCCTCCTCCATCGCCTTCGCCAGCACCCCCCACGACTCCAGGTCCGCTCCTTCATGAGTGATGTTCGAGAAGAGGATCAGGTCCGGAACCAGCTTCTTGGTTTCCTCGATGAGCCGAACACCCTCCTCCAGATCGAGACGGCGATCGACGCACACGATGCTCCCCACCTGGGGGTCGTGATACATCCGGCACTTCTTGTAGAAGGGCTGCTTTATCAAAGTGAGCTTGGTGCTGGCCGCAGCCGCACCGAAGTCGTAGGCTTTCTTCAGCAGGAAGGACTTGGCCGTCAAGGGGCTGGACGCCACCACGAAGGGGTTGCGAAACTTGATGCCTGCGAACTCGATCACGTGAGCCTCCCGTTCTATTCCAAGAGAGCGTAGGACAGGGCGCTCTGCCCTGCCGCTCGGGATTGCGATCATCCGCCGCGCGGCGGGGCACAGGGCCCCTCCCTACGCTGCGGGTTACCTACCCCAGGGTCGCGAGGCCGTGCTCCTGCAGCCGCCCCAACTCCGCCTCCTGGGCGGCATCCAGATAGGACTTCGGCTCGGCCGTCAGGATCTCCTGCACCCGGTCCTGCACCGCTTCCTCGAAGACCTTGGCCCCTCGAGCCTCCCATGCGGCCCGACGGTTGCGGACGGCCAGCTTTGCATGGCTCAGTTGAGACTTATAGTGTCTCAGGGTGTGCTCGGTGGTCAGGAAATCGCCTGCGGCGCCGACCTCCTTGATCAGATCCAGCGCCAGGGATTCCTCGTCCACCGGGATCCCCCTTTGGAAGCGCAAGAAGTAACCGGCGATCTCATCGTCCATCACCAGAGCCTCCGGCGACATCGCCAGGGTCGACTCCAGGTTTCCCGCCCCCCAGATGTAGTTGACCCCGCTCTCGGCATGGGCCAAACCGGTGATCATCTTTTCCAGGGCCGCCTGGGAATCGGCCACCATCGACTCGGTGGACATCCAGGAGGCCGACGGGAGGCCGTGGAACTGGGCCAGGTCGGCGCCGGCGGCCTGCAGCAGACCGTTCTCCGGCGCACCGGTGAGGGCTATGGCAGAGGCCATGTCGATGACGTGGGCGAAACCGATGTTGTAGATGCAGGGGCGTCCCGGCTCCAGCAGCTGGTTGATGACCAGGCCGCTCAGCACGTCGGCGTCGCCGATGACCAGGCATCCGGCCAGGGTAACGGGGGCCGTAGCGCCCCCTAGAGGCTCCGAGTTGATGGTGGCGGGGACGTCGAAGCCTGCAGTCTCCTTGAAAACCCCCAGGGCCAGGGCGCTCCAGTGGAGGGGACTCAGGATGCTGAAACCGGTGCTGACGATGGGCTGCTCCCGCAGCGGCGTGCTCCCCAGCAGCACCTGAGCCATTTCCACTACTAGCCGGCCGCCCTTGGGTGTATAGACGCAGGGGCGCAGATGCTTCGCCGTGTGTCGAGCCATGATCCGGAATCCGACGAAGTCCCGGCTGTAGGCCGGATAGTCGACGACCGCGGTGCCTACCATCCCGTGGATGTTGTCGCAGGCATCCACTACTCGGGCCAACTCGGCCAGGTCGGCCGTCTTGAGATCGCTGCGCACCCGCCCACGGGTTATGTAAAGGGCGTTCCCCGTGAGCACCATGGTCGGCCCGCCGGCCCGCAACTCCCACAGGTGGCCCGCTCGATCGGCCATGCGCACGGTCTTCGGCGCCTTCTCGATCGTCCACTCCACGAGGCTTTCCGGGATGCGAACGACGTTCTCCCCCGTCACCGAGGCGCCGGCCTCCTGGAGCAGGCTCACAATCTCGGGATCATCCACCCGCACGCCGACGTCGCGAAGCACCTCCAGAGCACCGGCATGGATCCGTTCGCAGCCCTCTCTATCCAGTATCAGCATTCTCGATTCTCCCCTTAGACCTAACCCCCCGACCCCCTTCCCCATGAGGGAAGGGGGAGCCTCTCCCCTCCCCCGATGCGGGCAGGGGTTGGGGGAGAGGTCGGATTCTCATTCGCTACCAGCGCCCAGGTAGGCTTTGCGGATGACCGGGTCCTGCAACAGGTCGGCGCCCGTTCCCTCGGAGACGATCGCACCCACCTCCAGGACGTAGGCGTAGCTGGCAATGGCCAGCGCCTGCTTGGCGTTCTGCTCCACCAGCAGGATGGTCACCCCCTGCTCGTTGATCTTCTTGAACAGTTCGAAGAGGGACTTCACAATCCTCGGGGCCAGCCCCAGGGAGGGCTCGTCCAGTAGCAGCACCTTGGGGCCAGACATTAGCCCCCGGCTGATGGCCAGCATCTGCTGCTCTCCACCCGACAGGGTCCCCGCGTACTGCTTCGATCTCTCCCGAAGGATCGGGAACAGGTTGTAGGCATCGGATAACCGCTGCCCGACCAACTGCCTGTCTCGAACGGTGTAGCCACCCATGGTCAGGTTCTCCTCCACCGTGAGGGCAGAGAAGACCCGGCGCCCCTCGGGCACCTGCACGATCCCTGTCTGCACCACCTTGTGGGGAAACCTGGGAAGAGGGGAGCCCTGGAAGGTGACCTTTCCCGCGTATTTCACCACCCCCGAGATGGCGTTCAGCAGGGTACTCTTCCCAGCCCCGTTGGCGCCGATAATGGAGGTGATGCTGCCCTCAGCCACCTGCAGAGAGACGCCGTGGAGAGCCGCCATCTTGCCGTAGGATACTGCGAGGTTCTCTATCTCAAGCAACATGATGGGCTCTCACTCTCCCAGATAGGCTTTGATTACTTCGGGATGAATCTGGATCTCTTGAGGAGTCCCGTGGGCGATGGTCTCGCCCATGTTCACCACGTAGATGTGCTGGCAGATCGGCATCACCACCTCCATGTGGTGCTCGATGAGGAAGATCGAGAAGTGTTGATCCTCGTGGAGGGTGCGGATCAACTGCACCATCTCCGACACTTCTGTGGGGTTCAGTCCAGCAGCAGGTTCGTCCAGCATCAGTATCTGGGGATCGGTGGCCAGGGCCCTGGCGATCTCCACCTTCCGCTGCAGGCCGTAGGGGAGGCTCCGAGCCCTCTCCTCCCGGAACTGACGGATCCCCACCAGATCCAGCAGCATGTCCACCTTGGCATCCAGCTTCCGCTCGCAGTCCCGCATCGCCGGTAGCCCCAACAACGCCTGAAAGGGATTGTAGGCCGCATCGTGGCAACAGGCTGCCTTCACGTTGTCCCTGACGCTCAGGCCGTCGAAGAGCCGGACGTTCTGGAAGGTGCGACCGATGCCCAGGAGGGCGATGGCGAAGGACTTCTGGTTGGTGATGTTCTTACCGCGAAAGGTTACCCGTCCCTTGTCGGAGGAGATGATCCCGGAAAGGAGATTGAAGACCGTCGTCTTGCCCGCACCATTTGGGCCGATCAACCCCACCAGATGGTCGCGACGCAGTTCCATGTCGAAGTCCACCACAGCCTTCACGCCACCGAAGCTCTTGCAGAGCCCCTCGACTTTCAACAGCGTCTCACCGTTGGCTCTCGCCATCAGGACACCTCCAGCTCTGCCGGCTCGGGCTTCGTGGGAGATTTCCGCAACCGCCGGTACAGATCCTTGACCGCCCTGAAGCTGAACTCCCAGTCACCCAGCAGCCCCTGGGGGCGCAGGTTCATGATCAATATGATCACCGCCGCATAGATGACCACTCGCCAGAGGCTGACGAAGCGGAACAGCTCTGGGATGGCGGTCAGGAGCAGGGAACTCACCACCGCACCCGTTAGGCTGTTGATCCCGCCGAAGTAGACGGTGATCACCTGCTCCACCGAGGTAGTCCACCCGAAGATGCGCGGATCCATGTAGTGGATGAAGAAGCCCTGCAGGCCTCCGGCCAGCCCTGCCAGGCAGGCACTGAAGACGAACACCGTCATCTTGTGGCGGAAGGCATCGATCCCCAGCGCCTGGGCGGCCAGTTCGTCGTTCCGCACCGCGATGGAGTGGCGCCCCATCTTGGACCGCTTGAAGTTGGCCACCAGGTAGATGGCCGCCGCGGCGGCCAGCAGCGCCATCCAGAACTGGGTGTATCGAGGGATCGCGGGAAGCCCCATGGTTCCCCCCGTCACTTGCGTGAACATCTGGAAGAGAGCGGTTACCGCCTCCCCGAAGCCGAAGGTGGCCAGGGCGAAGAAATCACGGCGAAGCTTCAGCGCCGGAAGGCCGATCACGAAGCTAGAGGCTCCGGCAACCACCACCCCCAGCAGCAGCGCCAGGGGGAAGGGGACGCCCAGCCGCATGTTGGTTAGCACGGCCGTGTAGGCGCCCAGCGACATGAAGCCCCCCTGTCCGAAGGAGAAGAGGCCGGTGAGACCGGTAAGGGCGAAGACGCCGACTATCGCCGTCAGGCTGATCAGAAAGAGGGTTGCCAGATCCAGATAGTACTCCATCTTCGCTCTACGCCTTCTCGTCGGTCGCCTTGCCGGCGATGCCCGTTGGTCTCACAAACAGCAACACCAGAAGCACGACGAAGACGACCACCGGCGCCGCCGAGGACCCGACAGGGGTCATGGTGACCAGGGTCTCCACCACTGCCAGCAGTATTCCGCCCATCACCGCACCGCTGATGCTCCCCAGCCCACCGACCACCGCCGCAACGAACCCTTTCACCATCGCTTCGGCGCCCATCTCCGGATAGGTGGTGTAGCTGATCCCCATCAGGGTGCCCGCTAACCCGCCCAGCGCGCCGGAGAGGAAGAAGGTCGCCGATATGACGAAGTTGATGTCCACTCCCATCAGCGCCGCAGCCCGCATGTCATTGGAGGCGGCCCGGATCGCCGTCCCGATACGGGTGCGGAACAGGATCTGATTGAGACCGACCAGCGCCAGGATGCAGATCCCGCCCATCATCAGGTTCAAGGTAGACACCGTGAGCCCGCCGAAGTCGATGGCTGTGGCGGAGACCAGGTCGGGCCAGCGGTAGAAGTTGCCCCCGATGGTGGGGTACATCACGAACTGGGCACCGGTGGACACGGTGATGGAGGTTACGAAAAAGTAGATCAGCGGCCCGTTCTTCAGCCGGATCTGCCGGAAGGCGATGATCTCGATCAGCACAGCCAGAAAACCACCCATGATGGTGGTGAGGATCAAGGTAGGGATGAGGGGAAGCCGCCCGTAGGTGGCCAGAACGTAGCCAAAGTAGGAACTCAGCATGATCACCGCACCGTGTGACCAGTTGCTGAACTTCAGGATGCTGTAGACGAGGGCGAAACCTACAGCAACCAGGGCGTAGACGCCACCCATGGACAGGGCATTGATTAGCTGTTGGACCGCGTACATTGCTTCACCTCAACGGCACGAGGGTGAGTTGCTGTCACGGAGTCCGGGTGCGGGCTGCGTGGTGCCGGGTTGCCCCCCGCACCACGCCCCCCCCACCTCGCACTCACTTTTCCCTTGTGCCTTGCCTAACGCCTATGGTTTGGCTACGTAGCTCGCCTTCAGGGTGGTGTACTTGCCATTCTTCACCTGCAGGATCGCCAGAGGCAGGCCAACCGGCCGGTGGGTCTTGGGATCCAGGGTGATCTTGTCGGTGATCCCTTGTACGTCCTTGGTCTGGTTCTCGATGGCGTCTCGAACAGCGACCGGATCCAGCTTGCCCGCCTTCGTGATAGCGTTGGCCACGATCATCATGTCGTCATAGCCCATCCAGGCGTGAACCACCGGATCCTTGCCGAAGCGCTGCTTGTAGCCGCTGATATAGTCCTGGTAGCGCGGATCGTCCAGGGAGATGTTGTTGGGGAAGACCACTCCGTCGGCGGCCGCGCCGGCGGTCTCGGCAAAGGGGTAGAAGCAGGAGTTGTTTCCGACCACCGGGATGTTCATCCCCAGTTCTTTCATCTGATTGACGATGAGCGAGTCCTCTTTCAGATAGCTGGTGATGTGCAGCGCCTCGGGGTTAGCCTGCTTGATCTTGGTCAGCTGAGCACGGAAGTCGTTGGTGCCCGACTGGAAGGGCTCGTAGGCGACGATCTCGCCGCCGTGCTTCTTCACGTAGTCCGCAAAAGGCTCGGCCAGCGACACGGAGTAGGGATTCCCCTGGTCGTACAGGACGGCGATCTTCTTCAGCCCCATCTCGTTCACGGCGTAGCTGGCGATGGCCCGAGCCTGGTCACCCGCCGAGGGTTCGCCCAGGAAGGTGTAGGCGTTGACCTTTCCTGCCGCAGGCGTCGTCGCCCGTTCGTCCATGGGGTCGCCGACGACGGGGACCTTCTTCTCATCGGCCACAGGAGCCAGGGCGATGTGCATCGCACTGTTGGGAGTGCCGATGACGGCAACGACCTTGTCCTGATCCACCAGCCGGTTGTAGGCCGTGAGGCTGTCAGGCACATTCCCCTTGAAGTCGTAGCTGATGTACTTGACCTGCTTCCCCAGCAACCCGCCCTCTTTGTTGATCTTCTCGATGGCGTAGATGGCTCCATTCTGAAGCCCCTCGCCCCAGGCAGAGGTCGCTCCGCTCAAGTCCTCGATAATCCCAATCTTGACCTCGCTGGGTCCCGCGGCCTGGCACCCTGTTAACAGAACCATGCCCAGGACGGCCGCGATCGCGGCAAACCAACCGAAACGCCTCATGGTCCAGTCTCCTTCCTGTCTGCGATGTGGGTCTTCGAACTGATAGCCCGAGATCGTCCTCTGCTCTGGCCGAGGCCGCCGAGTAAAGGCAGCACAGGCACGGTTCCTCTGGTTCTCTCTTCTCCCCCTTTCACCCCCTGTGGAGCGGTCGAAGACTACAGTCGAATACGGCGGCCTTCTTCGGCCGAGCAGTAAAGGGCGTAGGCCGTCCGTACCGACTCCAGGGCGAGGTCCAGCCCTGCCAAAGGCTCCCGATCTTCAGCCACCGCCTCCGCGAAATCCTGGATCTCCTGCTGGTATCCGGCTTCCCAGGTCTGATCCACGCTGGGAAAGTTCCAGCCCGCCTTCGTTTCCAGCTTCTCGTTCAAGAACGCTTCGCCGAACACCTCCGGATCCGGAGCAAAGGTCTCACACACGTTGTTGGGGTGGAGGTGGCAGCGCAGACGGGAGTTGGTGAGGAACACCTCCATGCCGCTGGTGATGCCGCCCAGGGAAACGTCGGAGCAGGTGATCACCGCGATGGAGTTGTCATCGAAGGTGAGCACGCCAGCCGCCCAGTTTTCCACATCAACCCAGCCGGAAACCAGCGGAGTGCGGGCAGGAGATACCCCCGAGACCATGGTCAGATCAGCCGTCTGTGCCCAGACCTCTCGCACTCTTCGGGGCCGGCCCTCCCGCAGGACTCCCTCCCGTCGCTTCAGGTAGATGGCCGCACTGATCGGATGGATCCCCAGCCGCAGCAGGGCCCCGCCACCCGAGGTTTCCCATCGCTTGGAGAACTCGCTAGTGGAGCCGCTGTGGGCCTCGCTTCCCCGCATCTCCAGGATGGTGCCACCGCTGGCCTGCACCAGGTCGGCCATACGGCGGAAGGCCGGGGCGTAGATCCAGTTCTCCGCGTACATCAGCCGCCGGCCGCTCTGTTGGAAGGCCTCCCGGATCTCCTCCAACTCCCGCACCACTGCCTCGTACATCTCTGACCGGGGGACGTTCCCAGTGCGGCCTTCCCCAGCGAACCCCAACAGTGGCTTCTCGCAGACCACATGCTTGCCGGCCCGGGCCGCCTGAATGGCCATGGGCTGGTGCAGGTGAACCGGTACGCACAAATCCACCACGTCGATATCTGGATCGGAGAGCAGGGAGGTCAGATCAGGGTATACCCGTTGGATCCCGTGCTGGTCCGCCAGGGCCATGGCCTTCGAGGGCGTCCGAGAGGTAATGCCTGCCAACTCCACGGGGACGTGCAGAACCCGTCGATAAGCGGCAAGATGAAAGCTCGCTGCGAAGCCCGCGCCAACTATTCCCACTCGGACCGCGCTAGACATCCCTCTACCCCTGCCATCTCCAGTAACTGGAGATAGACTTCACTTCATGACCGCCAAGGGATACTTGCATCGCAATGGTTCGGATCGTCGCGAGGAACCAGTTGTCGCGAGTCCCAGGCCGCCCCAGGAGGACGGTCCTACCCGTTGGGTGAAAGCAGAGAGACTCCGTTGGCCGGCGGAGAGCCGGCAGAGATCTTCCGAGAGATTTCGGCTTTGGCGTTCCGCAGATGGACGCGGAGAGCTGCTCTCGCTGAAGCGGCGTCTCCACGGCGAAGGGCAGCGAGGACGGCCTCGTGCTCCGAAAGGGTATCCGAGGCCCGCTGATCCCTGGCACTGTACAGTGCCAGGGTAACCAGGGTGTGGCTCCGCAAACCGGTGTAGATCTCCGAGAGGGTCCGATTGCCCACGCAATCGATCAAGCACTGGTGGAAGCGCTGGTCGAGGCGAACGTAGGCCAGGTAGTCGGAGTGGGATTCCCCGACCGTGTTCTCCACGATCTGCTCCACCACGCGCTCCAACTCCTGAAGGGTCTCGCCGCCCTTTTCGATCACGAAGTCGACGGCAGCACACTCCAAAATCTCGCGGGTCTGGTACACCTCTTCGATCAGCGCGGCTGATGGTTGGGTCACGAAGGCCCCTCGCCGCGGCTGCAACTCCACCAACCCCTCGGCAGCTAGTAGTCGCAGCGCGTCCCTGACCGGTGTGATACTGACCCGGAAGCGCTGGGCAAACTCCTCCAGGGAGAGGCGCTGGCCAGGTGCCAGCTTGCCGGAGAGGATCTCCGTCCGGAGGACTTGGTAGACGCGATCGGAAAGGTCCCGGCGATCGATGTCATAGTGGTCGTCGGTGAAGTCCACGCTAACCCCCAGAGGCGACTGCCCCCAACGGCACCAAACTGTTGTAAGATATATCTTGCTTCTTACAACGGCCGAGGTGGGGCGATTATTGCCCCAGCCCCACGCCTCTGTCAAGGGGTTTCGTCAGGTTCAATGGACGAACAGTTCGCCGCCGGCTCTCGTTGTTGTGTACAATGATTTATGGTAACATCGGATGCCCTCGACCACGGGACTAGCGTGGGGCAGTGTGGCCCGCGCCATCTCCAGAAATGGTTGCTCAACTGCTTTTCGGATCGTTTCTTGCATTACTCTGACGGTCGGTCGCGTCCGACCCTTTCTCCTTGGACCCAAGGAGCGGCAGGAGGTTCCCGATAGATGGCGGATCCTTTGAAGATACTCTTTATGACGGCCGAAATGGTCCCCTTCGCCAAAACCGGCGGCGTGTCCGAAGTGGCCTACGCGCTGCCCAGGGCGTTGCACGCCCTGGGCCACGACGTGCGAGTGGCCATGCCCCGCTACGGCCGTATCGATCCCTCCAAGTTCGGCCTGCGACCGCTCCTCTCCAATCTGGCGATCCCCATCGACGATCACAGCGAACCGGTGAGCATCCTGACCACCGAGGTGGACGGCGATCTCCCCGTTTACTTCATCGACAGCCAGAAGTACTTCGGTCGGGAGAACCTGTACGGTTACCCGGACGATGGCGAAAGGTTCGTCTTCTACTCCCGCAGTGCCACTGAGATGCTGAAGGCTCTGGAATGGAAGCCGGACATCATCCATTTGAATGACTGGCACACCGCCATCGTCGCCAACTGGCTCAAGACCATCTACAAGGAGGACCCCTTCTTCCGCAACGTGTCCTCCGTCTACACCATCCACAATCTCGCCTACCAGGGGATCTTCGGGTGGCGCATCCTGGAGATCGCCGGCGTGGAGGAGTACAACTTCATGTACCCCCACATCGACGAGTTCCCCAACGTGGTGGCGTTGATGGCCCACGGGATCCTTTTCGCCGACACCATCAGCACCGTCAGCGAGACCTACGCCAGGGAGATCCTGACACCGGAGTATGGAGAGAAGCTTCACACCCTGCTGGACGATCGCAAGGGCCGGGTGCATGGGATACTGAACGGGGTCGACTACCAGACGATGAACCCGACCACCGATCCCTACCTTCCTCAGAAGTACGGCATGGAGAGCCTGGACAAGAAGGTGGCCAACAAACTGGCCTTCCAGAAGGAAGCCAACCTTCCCGTCGACGCGAACGTGCCGCTCCTGGCCAGCATCTCCAGGCTCACCAGCCAGAAGGGATTTGACATCCTGGGAGAGGTGATCGATGGCCTGATGGACCTTCCCCTCCAACTGGTGATCATGGGCACCGGGGACCAGTACTATCACGAGATGCTCAGCCGGATCGCCCGGCGGCATCCCAGCAAGGTGGCGGTCTTCCTCACCTTCAACACGGCCCTGGCTCAGAGGATCTACGGGGCCAGCGACCTCTTCCTGATGCCTTCGCGCTTCGAGCCCTGCGGCTCCAGCCAGATGATCGCCATGCGGTACGGGAGCGTCCCTATCGTCCACAGCACGGGCGGCCTGGCCGACACGGTGCGGGACTTCGACCCTCGGAGCAGGGAAGGGAACGGCTTCACCTTCGAGAAGTACAGCGGGATGATGCTGTTCTCCTCCATCGTCCGCGCCCTGGAAACCTACAAGTACAGGGACAGCTGGCGAGGGCTGATGGAGGCGGGAATGCGAGCGGACTACTCCTGGTCTGCCACCGCCCGCAAGTACCTGGACCTGTATCAGAATACCCTGGAACTGAAGAGCAGGGCCGAAACCCCCGTCCAGGTAGGATAGGCACGTACGAATGTAGGGCGGGGCCCTGTGCCCCGCCGCCCTGGCGACGTCTCGCTGGGCGGCAGGGCAGAGCGCACTGCCCTACGTCATTTCGGTAGTGCTGCAAAGGCGGGTCGCCTCGGACCCGCCCAACACCGGTTAGTACACCCCCAGGTAGCGCTCGATCTCCCAGGAGGTTACCCGCTGCCGGAATTCCCTCCACTCCATCGTCTTCGCTTCCAGGAAGCGCTCGAAGATGTGGGGGCCCAGGGCCTCGCGGACCACCTCGTCCTGCTCCATGGCATCCAGGGCCTGGTGCAGCGATCCGGGCAGCACCCCCACGCCGTGGCGGGCCATCATGTCGTCGGTGAACTCGAAGAGATCCTCCTCGATGGGCTGCGTCAGGGGTAGCTTCTTCTTGATCCCGTCCAGGCCGGCCCGCAGCATCACAGCAAAGGCCAGGTAGGGGTTGCAGGTGGGATCCGGGCTGCGCAACTCGATCCTGGTCGCCTCTGGCTTGGCGGGGCTTATCTTGGGGATACGGACCAGGGCCGAACGGTTGGTGCGAGCCCAACTCACGTACACAGGCGCCTCGAAGCCGGCCACCAGCCGCTTGTAGGAGTTGATCAGGGGCGACAGGACGGCACACATCCCCTTGGCATGGGCCAGCTGTCCGGCGATGAACTGTTTCGCGACCTCCGACAGGCCATACTGGTCGTGGGGATCGAAGAAGGCATTCTTCCCCTCGGCGATGCTCCAGAGGCTCTGGTGGGTGTGCATGCCACTACCGGCAATGCCGTAGACCGGCTTCGGCATGAAGGTGGCGTGGAGTCCATGGCGGTGAGCCACCGACTTCAAGGTGCTCTTGAACTCCACCACCTTGTCCGCCATCGCCAGCGCCTCGTCGTACCTCATGTCGATCTCGTGCTGGCCGGGGCCCACCTCGTGGTGGCTGGTCTCGATGGCGATCCCCTGGAGTTCCAGCGCCTCGACCATCTCCTTGCGGACATCCGAGGCCAGATCGGTGGAGATGTCGAAGTAGGAGCCCTCATCGTGGGGCAAGGGAGAGGGCGAGCCACCCCCATTCATCTTGAACAGATAGAACTCCAACTCGGGTCCAGTGAAGAAGCGGAAGCCCATCTCCTGGGCATCTCTGAGGGCGAGCCTGAGGATATAGCGGGGGTCTCCCAGGAAGGACTCGCCATCGGGGGTGCAGATGTTGCAGGTCACCTTGGCCGTGGTCAGGCTACCCTCTCTGAAGGGGAGTATCCCAAAGGTGGAAAGGTCGGGCTCCAGGTACATGTCGCTCTCGTGGATCCGAGCGAAACCCTCGATGGAGGAGCCGTCGAACCACTTGCCGTTTAGCAGGGTATCCTCCAGCTCGTGGGCGGGGATGGTCACCTGCTTCACCATGCCGACTATGTCGGTGAACTGGAGGTTGACGAACTTCACCTGCTCCCGCTCGACACTCTCCAGGATCTGCCGGATCTTCTCGCGATCTTTACCGGCCGCTGTCGCCACTGCTGCCTCCTCCCCATGACAAATTAATGCCCCGATCTCGCCCTACTCGGGATCCTCGGGGCTGTTGAGGGTCCAATAGCCCCACTATCCAACACTTAATCATACCGCGCGAGTTGAGTCTGGGGCTATGGGCAAAGTGTACAGCGAAGCCAGCCGGCTGTTTGGGCAGGGTGCACAACGGGATGCTCAGCGCGAGGGTACGCCAGCCTCAGTTGCGCCCCGCCTCCAGTAGCTGGCGGAGCTTCAGGGCCACCTGAAGGGAGAGACGGGTTTCGGGGTCCTCCAGGTCGAGGCTGCTGATCTCCCCTATCCGCTGCAACCGGTACAGGAGAGAATTCCGATGAAGGGAGAGCTGCTCAGCCGTCCGGCTCAGGTTCCCGTGGCACTGAAAGAGGGACTCTAGAGTCTTCAGCAGCTCACCGCCGGTTCGGGCGTCGTGGTCCTCCAGCTTCCCCAGCATCTCTCGGCGGAAGCTTTCCATCTCCGACAGGTTGCCGATCTGAGCCAACAGCCTCAGGATGCCCAGGTCGCCGAAGTAAGTAGTGGAGGACGGTCCGTGAAGCCGCATCCCGATGGCCAGCGCCCCCTCGGCCTCCCGGTAGGCCACTGCTATGGCGCCCGGCGAGGCCGTGGGCCGGCCGATCCCCACGGACACCGTGTAGCCCTCCAGTGCCGCCTGCGCCCGCCTGCGCATGGCCTCAGCCATCTCGCGGGCCGCCTTCTCGGAAGAAGTCGACACCAGCGGCACCACGGCCGCCACGAAGTTGCCCCTGGAAGCCACCAGGGACTTGGCCTCCAACAACGAGGTCTCGGCCCTGATCACCGTCTCCAACTGCCGCCGTACCCGGTCGGTGCTCCTGACAGCCTCCCCCGCTCCCGCCTTGTCCCCACCCCCGGCCTGGAAGGCCAGCACCAGGGAGGGCAGAGTGGGGTCGTAGCCCAGCCTTCGGGCCTTGCCCAGAGCAGCCTGGTCGCCCTCGAGACCGTCGGAGAGCAGTTGATCCAGCAGGTCGCCCCTGACCCTGGCCTCGGCCTCGCCGATGGCGGCCTCCTTGGCCACCTCCACGGCACAAACCGCCGCACCTCGCCCCGCGGCCAGCCGGTCCAATTCCGTAAGCTCCTGGTCGAGGCCTATCACCGAAAGGTAGCCCGCCACCCCATCGCGAACAGGGATCGGAGCGACGAAGCGTCCCAGAGTCGCGTCCGGCAGGGAGAACTTGCCCACGGGGGGCTGGGCCCCGGAGAGGGGAACGGTATGGACCCATTCTTCGATCTGACCCCGGCTGGACCGCAGGTTCAGCCCTTCAGGATCCAACAGTCGGGGACCTGCCGAGCCAAACTGGACCCGGAACTGGTCGTCCTCGATGGCCACTGCCTTCCCACAGATCTCCGACAGCCGTTCGGCGACCGCCTGGATGCCCCGCTCCTCGAAGGTCAACTGAGCCAGCTGCCGGTGGATCTCGGAAGCTCGATGCTGCAACTCCGCCTGCTTATCCACCACGGTAGCGATGGCGGCTCTCTCGACCTCCACCAGGGAGGCGCTGGGCGGCAGTTGGATCAAAGGAAGCTGGAGCTTCTCGGAGGCGTCAATCGCCTCCTGGTCCACATCACCCAACACCACGACGGCGGAAACCCCCACTTCCGCCAGGCGGGCCACCACGTAGGAAAGGGTAATGGATTCCTGGAGCAGGGAGAGGTGGGCACTGGAGAGAAGGGCCATTTCGCCCCCCTCCAGGGCCTCGAAGGCGGGCGGACGCGGCCGCAAGGAGCGGGCCCAGGAGACCTCCCGCCCCAGCCCGGATCTTCCGGCCACTACCCGACTGCCAGTTGGAAACGCCAGTTGAAGCAGATCCTCTACGGTGACCGCCATTGCCTTCTCCCTAACGGAGGCTACGCAATCCCAAGGCAGGACGCGCTTGTGCAAAGTGCACAAGGTATTGTAGCAGGGAGAGGGAGAGAGGGAAAGCCAAGGGGGAGGCTGGGCATCAGTTTCCGCCCTACAGATCGAGACCACAGCAATTGTGACGGTCGCGGAGTCGAGGCTTTAGCCGGACGCGGCCCTCGGTACCGGCTGAAGCCTCGACTCCTCGACGTCGAAAACTGTGTGGCGGAGCACTAGCTATGAGTCCGCAGGACCAGCAATTTCCGATCGTAGTCGACGGTGACCGCACCGAAATGGCTGAGCATGTCCGAGCCGAGCAAGCCCTGCAGCCCGCCCCCGGTACTTGGCCCTGGCAAGTTGAGATCGGTCACGTTGGCCGCCGGTAATGGAACGTTACCCACTCGCCACGTGTCCACTCTGACCAACCTCGTTACCACGGACCCGGTGATCCCTGTTACCTGCTGGGGACGGCCTACCACCTGCAGACCAAGCTGATCCACCAACACGGAATCGATGGCCGAGGTCGAGGCTCCCGTGTCCAGGGCAAAGTAGTAGGGCCCCTGGTCGTTGATGTAGACAGGGACCAGGGCCAGTACCGAGCCTCCCGGCCCCTGCACCACCTGGAGAGGCACCGTCTGCTCGCTGCCCTGGGGGGTAGGGGTGGAAGCGGGATCGCCACCAGCGCTGCATGCCGTCAGGACAGCCGCGAGCAACAGCACCAGCAGCCCTGCCAGAGCCGGCCGGGGCTGCACCGTACCTTGGAGTGGCATCTTCGACCGACCGTAGAAAGAGATCTTCATTTGCCTTCACCGCCAGGAAATGTCCCCACGAAAAGGCCGATCAGCAGGCGGATCGGCCTCTCCCCGGTGAAACCCGTCGGAGGAACAGGGCGCCTTGCCGAAGCGCTGCCGGCAAAGGACGGCGCATGCTCTTCCTCGGAGCCGGAGCGGAGGAACAGGCAGAATACGTGCCCACCGCGGAACGCAATCTGCTTGACTCACCACAGACTTGGGAGGCGAGACACGAGGATGTGGTGGCAGAGGATACTCCGGCCCAGGGTGGTTATCCCGGTACTGCTGAGCGCGGCCCTGCTGGCCTTCGTCTTCAGCCTATCTAACATCTCCCAGGTACTCGCCTACATTCTCAGCATCTCTCTTGCCACTATGGCCATCGTCTTCGCGCTGACGGTGGTCTACCTGGCCCTGAAGTGGGTGCAATTCCAGCGTTATCTGGGAAAGGAGGGCATCGTAGCCACCTGGAGGCAATCGCTGCTGTCCTTCGCGGTGGGCGAGATGACCCTCCCCATCCCGGCGGGCATCTACGCCCAGAACTACGTGCTCCGCACCACCGCCTGTGCCGACTTCTCCCGTTCCTCGGCTGCCACCACCGCCATACTGGCGATGGAAGCCATCGTCTCCCTCCTGATCGTGGGGATCGTGAATATTCCCGAGTGGAGTTGGCTGCGCCCTCTCATCCTCGGCCTCTTCGCGGCTGCTGCGGTAGTAGTAACCCTGTTCCTGAGGGTCACCCCGTTGCGCGATCGGGCCGGCCAGCTTCTTCAGTCCGGTCCGCTCGAGAAGCTGGGGCCGGAGTTCATCGAGACGATAGAGGGGATCAGGGATCTGTTTCGGCCTCGGGTCGCCGCCGTCGCCCTGGTCATCGCCGCCGTGTATCTGCTGAGCCTGGTCGCGGGCTTCTTCATGACGGCCCATGGGATGGGGATCGAACAACTCACCTTCCAACAGGCGGTAACCATCTACCTCTTCGCAATAGCGGTGGAGGAGTTGTTACCCCTCTCCAGCAATCTGGGCGTTATCGAGGCAGGAGGGGTAGCCGCAGCCCAGGCCTGGGGATACAGCTTCACCGAAGGGCTGGCAATGATGCTGGGGTTCCGCCTGATATGGACAGGGACCGTGTGGCTCGTCGGCGGTGCCATCATACTCCTCTTGAGAGGCGAGTTCGGGGGTCGATGCGACACCGATATCGATCGACGGTGATCGGCAACGACCACGACGGCGAACATGCTGGCCACCAGTGGCCCTGACTTAGGCTGCCTTCTCCTTGGAGGCGCCTCCTGGGCGAGGACCCAGCAACTGGCCGATCTCTTCCTCGGTGAGGGTCTCCTTGTCCTGCAGATTGTGGGCGACCGTGGTCAACTCCCGGCGATGCTCGGTCAGCATCTGTCTGGCCTCAGTGTGAGCCTCGTCGATCATCCGGCGGACCTCCCGATCGACCAAAGCAGCAGTAGCCTCGCTGTAGTTCCTCTGCTCCATCACGTCGGTACCCAGGTAGTCCACGATGCCGGTGGCGCTAAGGCTAACCGTTCCGACCTTGTCGCTCATACCGTACAGGGTCACCATCTTGCGGGCAGTGTCTGTGGCCTGATGTAGATCATTGCTGGCACCGGTGCTGGCCTCACCGAAGACCAACTCCTCCGCCGCCATGCCGCCCATGGCCAGGGCCAGCATCTCCGTCATCTGCGACTTGGTCCAGAGATGCCGATCGGCAGTGGGCAGCAACGTGGTGTGCCCGCCCGACTGCCCTCTGGCCACGATGGTGACCTTGTGGATAGGATCCAGGTGGGGCATGTAGTAGGCCACCACGGCGTGTCCCGACTCGTGATAGGCAGTGATGGCCTTCTCCTCCTGGCTGAGCAAGCGCCCTTTGCGCTCGGGCCCCGCGATCACACGATCGATGGCCTCCTCCACGTCAGCCGGAGAGACAACGGTACTGTTCCGCCTAGCCGCCAGGATGGCCGCCTCGTTGAGCAGGTTCTCCAGGTCGGCTCCCGAGAAACCCGGGGTTTGCCGGGCCACCGTCTCCAGATTCACCTCGGGCGCCAGCGGTTTGCCCCGGGCATGGACCTGGAGGATCTCCTCCCGACCCTTCAGGTCCGGGCTATTCAGGGTCACCCGCCGATCGAACCGCCCTGGCCTCAACAGCGCCGAGTCCAGAATGTCCGGCCGGTTGGTAGCCGAGATCACCACGATCCCAGTGTTCTGATCGAAACCGTCCATCTCCACCAGGATCTGGTTCAGCGTCTGCTCCCGCTCGTCGTTGCCGCCCCCCAGGCCCCGACCCCGCTGCCTCCCCACCGCGTCGATCTCGTCGATGAAGATGATGCAGGGAGCATTCTTCTTGGCCTCGTCGAACAGGTCCCTAACCCGAGAAGCGCCAACCCCCACGAACAGCTCCACGAACTCGGAAGCACTGATGTGGAAGAAGGGGACGGAGGCCTCTCCGGCCACGGCCCGGGCCATCAAGGTCTTACCGGTTCCTGGCGGGCCCACCAGCAGCACTCCTTTGGGGATACGGGCCCCCACGGCATTG
>JAJZQR010000403.1 GCA_021806765.1 Chloroflexota bacterium
CAAGGTCTTCCAGCACCGATGGAAAGGGAACCTATCTAGGGCCGAAGCCAGGATGTTCAGATCTGTCAGCAAGCCCGAACATGCAAGAACTCGGCCGGGGCTGACCCCGACCTATTGAGAAGTTACCTGACCGATACCCGAAGACAACGAATGTAGCCGCACTAGGCACTTGTAGTAACGACTTCAGTCGTTAGTGCCAGTCTCGTTGTCCCGGGACGAACGACTAAAGTCGTTACTACACCATCGTACTGCCGTACGCTCACTTCCATAGGAGGTGTCCCGCCCATGTCGCTACCCCCCGAACCGCCGGCTGAGGTCTTTCATCTCGATCCCGAGAAGGTGATCCCGCGGCTGGGCGGCTTCATCCAACAGGAGGTGTCCCGAGCCGGCAGGAAGGGCGTGGTGATAGGCATGTCGGGCGGCGTCGACTCCAGCCTGGTCGCTCATCTGGCCGTCGGCGCCCTCGGGCCATCCAACGTCCACGCCCTCCTCCTTCCCTTCCGCACCAGCAGTCCCGAAAGCCTGAGGCATGCCCAACTGGAGATCGACAGACTGGGGCTTCCCCATCAGACCATAGACATCACCCCCGTGGCCGAGGCCCTGTTCCACCAGAACCCCACTATGGACCGCCGTCGCATGGGGAACGCCATGGCGCGCCTGAGGATGATCGTCCTGTACGATCAGTCAGAGGAGCACCAGTCCCTGGTGATAGGCACCAGCAACCGCACGGAGATCCTCCTGGGCTACGGAACCCTTCACGGGGATGCCGCCTGGGGCATCGATCCCATCGGAGACCTGTACAAGACCCAGGTTCGCCAGCTGGCGCGGGACGTGGGGGTGGATCCGGCCATCGTGGGGAAGGTGCCCACGGCCGACCTGTGGGTGGGACAGACCGACGAGGGAGAGATGGGCGTCACCTACGAAGTTGCCGACCGTGTGCTATACTTCCTGATCGATCGCGGGATGAGTCGCGAACAGATCGTCGGACTTGGTTATCCTTCTGGGGCTGTCGACCGTGTCGTAGGGCTGGTGGCTGCCTCCGAGTTCAAGCGGCGCATGCCACCCATAGCTATGTTGGAACGGTAAGACGAGTTCAGCCACCCATGAGGCGTGAATACTGCGCCTGTGAACCCGAGGAGGCCTGCCAACGGCCTCCTTTTCGCCGCCCGAACGGTAGCATCGACACCGTAGGGCAGGGGCTTGTCCCCCGCCGCCTACAAATCGCAACCGTGTATGAGGGGAGATTATGTCCGAGCAGGAATCCTTTGTTGAGGAACTCACCGACAAGAGCGACGACTTCTCGCGCTGGTACACCGAGGTCATCCTCAAGGCGGAACTGGCCGACTACGCCCCGGTGCGCGGCTGCATGGTCATTCGCCCTTACGGATACGCCCTCTGGGAAAACATGCAGCGGCTGCTGGACGCCCGCTTCAAGGCTACCGGCCACGTCAACGCCTATTTCCCCCTGCTGATCCCGGAAAGCTTCCTCGCCAGGGAGGCGGAACACGTCGCCGGCTTCGCCCCTGAGGTGGCCTGGGTCACCCAGGGCGGCAGCGAGCCCCTGGAGGAGCGGCTGGCCATCCGGCCCACCTCCGAGGCCATCATCGGCCAGATGTATTCCAAGTGGATCCACTCCTGGCGAGACCTCCCGGTGCTGATCAACCAGTGGGCCAACGTCTTGCGATGGGAGAAGGTCACTCGGCTCTTCCTGCGCACCACCGAGTTCCTCTGGCAGGAGGGGCACACGGTGCATCGCACCGAGGAGGAGGCCCAGGAGGAAACGCTGAAGATCCTCCAGGTCTACCGATCCTTCGCGGAGGAGGACCTGGCGATTCCAGTGGTCTACGGCCAGAAAACCGAGGCAGAGAAGTTCAAGGGGGCCGAGCGCACCTACTCTATCGAGGCGATGATGGGCGACGGCAAGGCCCTCCAGGCCGGTACATCCCATATGCTGGGCCAGCACTTCGCCAAGGTGTTCGACATCACCTTCCAGGACATGGACGGCGACCGCAAGCATGCCTGGCAGACCAGTTGGGGCGTTTCCACTCGCCTGATCGGCGCCATCATCATGGTCCACGGCGACGACTCCGGCCTCATCATGCCGCCGAAGGTGGCTCCCATCCAGACGGTCGTGGTACCGATCTGGCGGAAGGACCAGGAGAAGGAGCAGGTCGCCGAGTACATCGATCGGCTCAAGGCCAACCTGGGGACCGCGGTACGCCTTCAGGTGGACTGGGACGACGAGCACACCCCGGGCTGGAAGTTCAACGAGTGGGAAATGCGGGGAGTCCCCCTCCGGCTGGAGGTCGGCCCCCGCGACGTGAAGAACAACCAGGTGGTGCTGGTGCGGCGAGACAACAGAGCCAAGGAGATCGTCGCCCTGGACAACGCGAAGGACCGGGTCGTCGAGTTGCTGGATCAGATCCAGCAGGATATGCTCCAGAGGGCTCGCGACTTCATGGCCCAGCGTACCCGTCTGGTGGACAGCTTCGAGGAGTTCGCCTCCTCCCTGGAGCAGCAGCGAGGCTTCCTGCTGGCCCACTGGTGCGGTGGTGCCGAGTGCGAGGCGAAGATCAAGGAAGAGACCGGTGCGACCATCCGCTGCATCCCTATGCAGGCCGAAGTGGAAGAGGGCAACTGCGTGTGGTGCCGCAAACCCAGCGGCCGGCGGGTGGTCTTCGGACGAGCTTACTAGAACTCCTAATGTAGGGAGGGGCCCTGTGCCCCTCCGCCCGCGGGACACTAGGTACCACTGGGCGGCAGGGCAGAGCGCCCTGGCCTACGTCTCGAAACCATTGTGGCGCAGTAGTAGGAGATAACATTACTTAGATGCCCAGCTTCAAGGAAACCCTGGAAGCCCTGGCCGCTCACGAGCGGCCGAAGCTCAACCAGACCAAACATCTCTCCGACCTCAGTCGGGAGCAAATCCAGGAACTGAAGAGTGTATGGTCGGCACTGCCCGACCCCGAGCGAATGAACCTGCTGGCAACTCTTCGACGCCAGGCCGAAGAGGAGCTGCTGGTAGACTTCGACGCCATCTACGAGATGGCCCTGGACGACCCCAATGCCGACGTGCGGCGTTTGGCCATCGGCGCTTCGGTGGACGACGAGAGCCCCGCATTGATGGCGAAGCTCCTGGATCTCTGCGTCCACGACCCGGATGAGATGGTCCGAGGAGCTGCAGCGGAGAGGCTCGGGGGCTTTGCCCTGCAGGCAGAGCTGGGGAATCTGTCGGAGGAGGACTCGAGGGAGATCCAGAAGGCCCTTCTCGACCGTGCCCAGTCGGAAACCGAAGGCCTCAGCGTGAGGGCGGCGGCCCTCGCCTCCGTGGGGTACTTCTCCGCGGAACCGGTCCGCGCCGAGATCCGTCGGGCCATCACCCGGTCTGGCCTGCGACTGGCGGCAATTCGGGCTATCGGACGGAACATCGATCCCATCTGGACCTCAACCCTCACCGAGCAGATGGGGAGCGAAGACTCGGCAGTCCGGCGAGAGGCTGCCCTGGCTTCTGCCGACTACGAGGGTACCGTTGGCACCCTGGCCGACCTGGTGGATGACCCGGACACATCGGTGCGGCTGGCGGCCATCTCTTCCCTCGGACAGATCGGCGGAGCGGAGGCCCGGGATGCCCTGATCTACTGCTACGAGAGTTCCGACCCCGTCATCCGCGAGGCCGCCACCAACGCCCTGGCAGAGATCGAGGCTGCGGAGAACCCCCTGGGCACCGTCGGCCCCGACGACGACTGAGGACTGAGGACTGGGGACTGAGGACTCAGTGGACTCTACTCAGTCCTCAATCCCCAGTCCTCGGTCCTGACGATTTAGTTGAGGGGCGGCGCCTTGAGGAACCCCCCGCCCGGTTGTGGCCACCGGTGCAGGCTGAACTGCCCGCACCAATCGCCGCCGTAGGTCTCCGGCCAGACCCCCCTCTTGTCCGATGCCCTCGGGTTGGAGGGGCTCGCGCTGGGCGGATTGAACCTGCACTCACCCACGCTGTCGTCCTTGGGCTCGAAACGCCTGGGCAGGCGTGAATGCCAGTAAAGGCAGTAGCGACATTTCCTCTCCGCCACCGTCCCCTCCGATTTCGAAAGCCTCCCTCTCCCTGTGAGAGGGTCCCAATCGCACCCTCTGCCTCTGGGAGAGGACCCCAATCGCATCCTCTCCCTCTGGGAGAGGGTCGGGGTGAGGGCTTAGACACAACTATCGACCCCAATTATACCGCTATTCCCGAGGTAAAATGATAC
>JAJZQR010000061.1 GCA_021806765.1 Chloroflexota bacterium
TGGAGGTACGACTCACCTACGTAGCACCATCGTTCGCAGTGACCTCAGCACCCACACACGCCAGAACCCGCACCAGGGACACGCCCTCGCGGGCGAGTCCCACCACTGTCACCCTCTTCCCTGCATACCTGTCCCGAGCTATCTCTGTAGGTATCATAGGGCAATCATCGACCTCTAGATCAGGGCCAGCGCGATACCCACCATGCCCAGCAGCATGGCGATCAACCAGAAACGCTGGGTAATCTGGGTTTCCGACCACCCCAGCAGTTCGAAATGGTGATGGATCGGAGCCATCTTGAACAGCCGCTTGCCACTGGTAAGCTTGAAGTAGATCACCTGGGCTGCGACCGATAGTGCCTCCACCACGAAGATCGCCCCGATGATCGGGAGCAACAGCACGTGGCCGGTCATGAGCGCCACCACCGCCAGGGTCGCACCCAGGGTCAGAGAACCGATATCTCCCATGAACACCTGAGCAGGGTGGGCGTTGTACCAGAGGAAGGCCAGAGTCGCGCCCACCACGGTGAACGAGAAGGTTACCAGGTAGGCCTGGTGCTGCAGGTAGGCGATGATACCGTAGCAGGCAAATGCGATGGCCACCGTTCCACCGGCCAGGCCATCCAATCCGTCGGTCAGGTTCACGGCGTGGGCAGTCCCGGCGACGGCGATAGCGGCCACCAGGGCGAACCAGACGCCCACCTTAAACTCGCCTAATCGGGGGAAGTAGAGGGTATCCATGCCGAGGAACTGGTAGAGCACCAACCCGGCCACCAGTCCGATGGCGCCCAGCAGGACAAACTTGGCGCGAACGGAGAGCCCGGTCCTGGTGCCGCCCACCAGGTTCATCATGTCGTCGACGCCGCCGACGGCTGCGCAACTGGCCACGACCCCCAGCGGCAGCAGGATGGAATACCTCCCCACCACATTCGCCACCACGGTGACGGCCAGCACCGACCCAACGATCAAGATCCCCCCCATGGTAGGAGTCCCCGTCTTCACGATGTGGGAGCTGGGCCCCTCTACCCGAATCTGCTTGCCGATCCGATGGTTTCGCAAGAACTGGATAAGAGGGCCACCCCAGATGACGGCAATCAGAAAGGTGAGCGTCCCGACGGTCAAGGAGTAGGACATCTAATCGCCTCTACTATCTCCTCCATCCGCACGCCCCGGGAGCCCTTAACCAGCACACAGTCTCCAGGGCGAAGGACGGTCTTCAGTTGCTGGATCGCTTCATCGTTGGTTTCGGCCAGAAAGACCGTTTCGGGACTCTTGCCACTGGTCAGGGCTTCCTGTCCGATCCCGAAGCCCAGAGGACCGACCGCGATCAGAATATCGGCCACATCCGCGGCTCGCCGGCCAACCATCTGGTGGCCTTCTTCCGCAAAGGGCCCCAACTCCAGCATGTCTCCGAGGACGGCCACCTTGCGACCATCCAACTCGGCGAGCAGGTTCAAAGCCGCCAGGGTGGAGGCGGGACTGGCGTTGTAGCTGTCGTCGATGACGGTAGAGCCGTTCAGACCCGCCTCCACGATCAGCCTCAGGGAAGGCGACACCTCGTGAAGCCCCGCTGCTATCTCCTCCAGCGCCATTCCCAGGTGATGGCCCACAGCCGCCGCAGCCACTGCCGCATGGACGCTATGGAGCCCCAGCAGGGGCATTCGCACGTGGACCCAACCATCCTCGTGGCGCAGATCGAACTCTATCCCCTGGAGGCCCCGGCCCTGGACGTCGTCGGCCCAGAAGCCGGCCTGCGGATCGAGTCCGTAGTAGGTCACCTCAGCCATCGTTCGCGAGGCCATGGCCCTGACCCGCTGGTCGTCGAAGTTCAGCACCGCAAGCCCCTGCTCCGGCAATTCTTCGACCAACTCCCCCTTGGCCTCGGCGATCCGCTCCACGCTGCCCATCCGTTCCAGGTGAGTGGGCCCCACGTTGGTCACGATTCCCACGTTGGGCTTGGCGATCCGAGCCAGTGCCCGAATATCCCCCAGGGCGTACATCCCCATCTCCAGGACGATCACCTGATGGCGCGGGGTAGCCTTCAGGAGGGTCAAGGGAAGTCCAACCTCAGTGTTCAGGTTCCCCTCGCTCTTCAGCACCTGGAAACGGTGCTCCAGCAGACCGGCCACCACCTCTTTGGTGGTGGTCTTTCCCACGCTCCCGGTAACCCCCACCACCGGCACACCCAGCTGCTGTCGCCAATAGCTGGCCAGAGTCTGCAGCGCCGTCAGGGTGTCGCTCACCTGAATCAAGGGGAGGGGGCCAGCGCTCGCGGGACTAGCGGCTTCGTCCGGGAGCCTCTCCACCAGGGCAGACCTGGCGCCCTTGACGAAGGCGTCCAGCACGAAATCGTGGCCGTCGTGCTTCTGGCCCCTTAGGGCCACGAAGAGCGACCCCGGAGTCACCTGCCGGGAGTCCACCACCACCGATGAGAGGGGCCGCTCATCCACCGGCTCCCCCACTATCGACCCACCAACCGCTTTCGCAACTTCCTGAATGGTCAACATAGCTCTCGAGTAGTTTCCTCACTGGGCCCTGATAGGAGCGGATCCAATCCCCGCCTCCACCCAGGAGACGGACCCGACTCCCTAGCTGCCGGCCGTGGCCTTCGCCTTGACCGGCTCCGAGGGCGGTATCTTCATGTAAGCGAACAACTGCTCGGCGATCTTCTTGAACACGGGAGTTGCCGTGGTCCCCCCGTAAATCGCTTTCGGAGCGTCCAGCCTAACCAGCATGACAAACTTCGGGTCGTAGGCCGGCGCAAAGCCCACCTGCGAGGCATAGGTCAGGCCGGAGGTATAGCCGTTGCTGGTGGGGAGGTCCGCCGTGCCCGTCTTGCCGGCGATCTTGTAGCCGGGCACCACCCCCAGCTTCAGGGAGTTGTCCTCCACCACGTGCACCATCATCCCGGTTAGTGCCTGCGCAGTCTGAGATGATATCACCCTCCTCACCTGGACCGGTGGCACCTCCCGGATGGAGTCCCCCTGCCGGAACGCCTTGACCACCATCGGTTTCATCAGCACGCCGTCGTTGGCAATGGCCGCGACCGCAGTGATCATCTGGATGGCAGTGACGGCGATACCTTGGCCGAAGGAGTTGGTGGCCAGATCTATCTTGGTCCAGGCCGGCTCTTTGGGGGTCCTGAAGCGGCCTGAGGCCTCACCGGGCAGGTCGATGCCGGTCGGCTTACCGAAACCGAAGGCTTCCACGTAGCGATAGAATCGGTCAGGCCCCAGCAGCCCGGAGACGTACGCAGCGCCCACGTTGGCCGAGTTTATCAGAACCTGGGTCATCGTCTCCCTGCCAGGACCACGGGAGTCCCAATTGTGAATCCTCACCCCATCGATCATAACCGAGCCATTGTCGGTGATGGCAGTGTCGGGGGTTACAAGCTTCTCCTCGATGCCCCCCGACATGGTGACCACCTTCATGACAGAACCCGGCTCGTAGACATCGGTAACAGCCGTAGGCTTGTACAGCTCCTGATGGCTCGGATCGTAGACTTCTTCGGCCGTCAGGTCGTAGGTGGGCTGGTTGGCCATGGCCAGTATCTCGCCGGTCTTCGGGTCCATCACGATGACGAATCCGCCCCGCGCCTCGTACTCCTTGATTCCGTTCGCCAGTTCCTGCTCCACCATCCGCTGGATGACGCGATCGATAGTGAGGATGGCATCGGAACCGTCTCGGGGTGGAACTACCTGCCTCTGCCCAATGGCGATTTCCCCTCCTACGGTGTCCCGCTCGGCCTGCAGCAGCCCCGGCTCACCTCCCAACTCCTTGTCCAGGCTGAGTTCCAAGCCGGACAGCCCCTTGAAATCCTTGCCGACGAAGCCGAGAACTTGAGCCGCTATGCTCCCCTCAGGATAACCCCTGAAGGGTTCGGCCTGAAGGAAGACCCCTGGCAGGTTGAGGTTGGCAATTTTCGTGCTAACGTCTGCAGGCAACTTCCGTTTGATCAAGACCGCGGCATTGGTGCTGGACTGCAGCTTGGACAGGATCGCGTCCGCCGGATCGCCGATCAACCGCGAGAGGGTAGATGCCGTACCGGATGGGTCCTTGACGGAGGGAGAGTAAGCGTAAACGCTCTGGTACATCACGCTGACCGCCAGCGGGTTGCCATTGCGGTCCAGAATATCGCCCCGGCGAGGGACAATCTCCTTCTTGAAGCTATGCTCCTCACTGGCCAGGTCATGGAAGCGCTGGTATTCCAGTACCTGGTAGGAGTAGGTCCGATAGAGCAACAGCAGAGCGCACGCTGCGAACAGCACGCAGAGCGTCATCAAACGCCATCGCTGATCTCGAACCTCACCGACCATCCTTGCCTACTGCTTGCGCGAGGAGCGCGGAGCGAACACGTCCGAAATCGAGACTCCCATGGTATCCAGCAGGCTCCTGCTGGGCGCCACGCCGGGCTTCTCCAGAGCAGGGACCGAGCGAGCCTCGCCCCGGCTCGCCGGCGCGGGCCGCTGCGGGGCGTCCGCAGAGGCGGCCTTGAGGTAAACCACGTTCTTGGCAGGGACCATCCCCAGCCGCTTCGTGGCCTCCGCCTGCACCGATGCCAACGACTTGGCCTTGGCCACATTCAGGGCGAGCTGCTCGTTGCGCAGCTTCCAGTTGTTTTCCTCGACCTGCAACTCCTGGATGCTGTAACCGGTAGTTGCCACATCACTGGTCTGGGTCAGATAGAATAGGCTGACGATACCCACAAGGACGCTAGCCAGCGGCAGCCAGGCCGCAAAGCGCGGGGAGTAAAGCCGCATGGGCTCCCGCTTAATCCGGCGTGGTAGGGCCATTGGTTGTGAAGATATCTCTGCCAGTGCCAACTTCCGCCTCCGACCCGGTTACACTATCTTCTCGGCCACCCGTAGCTTGGCGCTTCGGGCTCGAGGGTTGCGCTCCACTTCCTCAGGTGAGGGAAGGATCGGCTTCTTGGAGACTAGCCTCAGGGTGGCCTGCTTGCCGCAAACGCAAACCGGCAGACCCGGCGGACAGATGCATTGGGAAGCTTCGTGCCGCATGAACTCCTTCACGATCCTGTCCTCCAGGGAGTGGAAGGAGATGACCGCCAGCCGGCCTCCTGTGGCCAGGATCTCCAGCGCCTGGGGCAGGGCCTCACGCAGGCTCTGCAGTTCCTCATTCACGGCGATCCTCAGCGCCTGGAAGGTCTTGGTCGCCGAATGTCTGCCCCCCCGCTTAGGGCCCAGAACCCCTGCCACGATCTCCGCCAGATCCTTGGTAGTCTCGATTCTCTTCTTGGACCGTCTTCGCACGATGGCCCGGGCGATGGCAGCCCCACGACTCTCCTCACCGTACTCGTACAGCATCCTTCTCAACTCCAACTCGCCGGCATCGTTGACGATATCCTCCGCCGTGAGCGTCTGCCTCGGGTCGAACCGCATGTCCAGCGGCTGTTCCCTTTGGAAGGAGAAGCCCCTAGGGGACCTGTCCAACTGCATGGAGGACAGCCCGAGATCGAAGAGAACCCCGTCGGCCAGCGTGAAACCGGTATCCCTGGCCGTGCCGGCCAAGAATCGGAAGTTGACGTTGACCAGCTCCACCCGGCCGCCGAAACGAGCGAGTCTTTGGCGGGCTATCGCCAGGGCATCTGGATCCGCATCCAGGCCTAGCAGCCGAGCCCGAGGCCCTGCAGCCTCCAGAATGCCCTCGGCGTGGCCGCCTGCGCCCACCGTACAGTCCACGTACGAAGCCCCATCCCTGGGCTGGAGGGCCTCGATGACTTCTCGATAAAGAACTGGAATGTGGAAGGATTCGCCGGTCATCCGGATCCCAAGCTAAGAGACGGCCTCATCTAGATGTTGATGCCGGCGGCAGCGAGGTGTTCCGCGAAGGTGGAGCTATTCTCAGCCACCATAGAGCGCTCTTCATCCCAGCTGTCCTGGCCCCAGATCTCCAGGCGGTTAGGCATTCCCGCCACCACCACCTCTCCCTTCAGCCCCGCGTAGTCCCGCAGGATCTGAGGGATCACCACCCGACCGAGCTTGTCCAGGCCGGTCTCCGTAGCGCCAGCGAAGAAGTGTCTCGCCACCCTGCGGGCATCAGGGTTCATCATCGGTAGCTTCGCCAGCTTCTCCGCCAGCTGCGACCACTCGTCCATCGTCCAAACGTACAGGCACCTATCCAGACCGAAGGTCATCACAAGACCCTCAGTCACCGACGGGCGAAACTTCGAGGGAATCGCAAGCCGCCCCTTGTCGTCGACAGTGTGCTGAAAGACGCCGAGGAACAAGACCCACTCCAGAGGTTGGGGCGGTGGAGCCGGGGGTTATCCCCACTTTCTCCCACTTATCCCCACTTTTTTCCACAGCGGGCCACATTGTAGCTACCGCACCCCGCCATTTCAAGGGATTCCGAGCCACTTTCAAGATGAATTCCGGAAGAATGCTCTTTTCACCGGAACGAGAGGTCGACTTTCCGTGAAGGGAAGGCAGATCCCGTGCCGTGGGGGAGCGAGTGGGGGAACTTGATGGAACTCAGAGGAACGGGGCGGAACTCCGGGGGCGGCGCGAATCGCACTTAGTCGCCCGCATCGGCGCCCCGTCAGGGGCAGGGGCAACTTCAAATTGTTAGGGCAGGTACAGGATACGGCCGCAGCTCTGGCAGGTGATCGGCTCGGGGCTGCTGCGCGCCCGCTGGACTTCCGACGAGGAGAGACTGATCCGGCAGCCCTTGCAGGCCCGCTGCTCGATGGGCACCACCGCCAGCCCACCCCGGGTGCGACGGATCATTTCGTAGTTCCGCAGCGCCGCAGGGTCGATCTGGCTGGCCACCCGATCCCGAGCCGCTGCAAGCCGCTCCACCTCGTCCACAAGGGCGGCGCACTCGGCCTCCAGGACGGCCTGCTCGGCCTTCCATGCCTGCTCCTTCTCGGACAGCGACTGCCGGGCACGCTCCATTGCGGCACCGATGCTCTCCACGGCGTCCATGTTCAGCAATGTCTCGGTCTCCAGCTCGCTGATCCGCGCCTTCTGCAGCTCCACTTCGTGGGCCAGGCTGGCCAGCTCCTTGGGGTTCTTGACACTGCCGTCGTACAGCTTCTTCTCCTCGACCTTTCGCTTGGCGGTTTCCTTCTCCAGTTGGTGATCCAGTTCCTTCCCCTTCACCTGCAACGCGTGAAGCTGCCGGCGAGCCAACTCCAGCTCCTCTCGGAAGGGGATCAGGTCGCTGTCGTCGCCGCAACGGGCCTGCTTCTGCTCCAGGCTCTCCCGGGCACTGTCCAGGGCGCTGTCCAGATCCTGCAGCTCGCGCAACAGTTCGATTTTCTTCACGGTTCGATACTCACATAAGGAGATGATGGGGCGGTCCCGATCCGAACCGGCAGGTCCGGGAGCCTCTGCTCCAACCTCTGTTGGACGGCTTCCAGCACCGGGCGCTCCGTGGCGAAGTGATCCAGGATCACCAAATCGAGGCCTCGGGCAACAGCCTCCTGGGCATCATGGTACCGCACATCGGCCGTTATGAAAAGTGTTGCCCCGCTCTTGACCACATCGCCCAAGAAAGAGGAACCACTTCCCCCTACCACGGCCACCCGCTGATGGGTTCGTTTGGGATCGCCCGCCACCTGGCAGACAGTGCTGGAGAGCCTCGATGCAGCATCCCGGGCAAGCTGGCCGGTGGGCCGGGGAGAGGGCAGCGTCCCCACGGCGCCAAAGCCGAAGGGCGTCACCCGGTTGGCCATGGGCAGGAGATCGTAGGCAATCTCCTCGTAGGGGTGAGCCTTCCGCATTCCCTCCAGCACGGCCCCCAACCGGGTATGGGGAACCACCCCCTCCACCCGGTACTCCTCCACCTTCTCCTCCCCACCGACGCTCCCCAGGTAGGGGTGGGCTCCCTCTTCCGGGCGGAACTGGCCGGTGCCCAGCACCTGCCAGAAGCAGTGGCTGTAGTTGCCGATCCTGCCCGCACCCGCCTCGGCCATGGCGTTCTTGAGGGCTTCGGCGTGGCTGGGGGGCACGTAGACCACGATCTTGTACTCCGGCCGATCCACCCGCGACAGCAGCCGGACCTCGGAGAGCCCCAGCGCTTCGGCCAGAGCGAAGCTGGTGCCCCAGGGCATCACATCCAGGTTGGTGTGGGCTGCCCACACCGAGATCCCCTTCTGAACCAGCTGGCCGACCAGCGATCCGGTAGGCGCGCCCAGATCCAACGACTTCAGGGGCTTGAACAGCAGGGGGTGGTGGGCGAACAGCAGATTGCAGCCCAATCTGGCCGCCTCTTCAGCCACTCCAGCAGTGACGTCCAGGGTCAGCAGAACGCCCGAGACCGCCTGACCCGGGATCCTCACCTGCCAGCCCGGGTTATCCCAACTCTCCGCCAGGGAGATGGGGACCATCTCGTCCAGAAGGGCGCCGATGCTATCGGTGTCCACTTGCACCTTCGTTCGAATTGGCTGTCATCCCGTCGTGTAGAGACGCGACATGTCGCGTCTCTACATCCGGCCGGTTACCTCTGCTCGATGCGGTGAAACTCTTCAGCCAACTCCAGGTCGTGGGCCTGGCCCACCCGTCGGGCCCAATCGTAGATCCGCTCCTTGAGGTCGGTAATCCGCGTCACCTGAGTCTCGTGAGCCCGCAGGGCGTGCAGCTTTCCCTCGATAGTGGTAGAGGTATCCACCCAGACGTTGGCGTCGTCGGTCCCGAACAGCAGGATCTCGGGCACCGTGTGGGGCATCAACCCGGCCTGGTGCAGATGAGGGAAGTAGAGATGATCCCGCGCAGCCACCATGGCGTCCAGGGTACAGATGCCCACGTTCCGATGGTCCGGATGCAACTGATACCGGCGCCACGGATCGTGAACCATGAGCACGTCGGGCCGGAACTCCCGGATCACCCGGGTGATCCGCTCCCGGTTGGCCAGGGTCGACGGAAACTCGCCATCGGCCTCTCCCAGGAACTGCACGCCCGCGACACCGAGCCGCCTGGCCGCCTCCCGTTGTTCCTCCTGACGTATGGGTGTGAGCTGCTCCCCCGTCATCTGCAGATCCTTGGTCCCCTTGTCTCCGTTGGTGCACACCAAATAGTTGACTTCGCATCCCTGACGGGTCCACCGCAGGATGGATCCTCCGCAGGCAAACTCCGTATCGTCAGGGTGGGCTCCCACCACCAATACCTTTTTCGGTTTGTCGACCTGTCCTATCTCCACAATCAACCTCTATCGAAGCTTGTTCACCCCATGCACGCCGCCGCGCAACCGGACCTGGCCTCCACCAGCTCGCTGTACAACTGGAGGGTTCGATCCGCCGCCGAAGCCCACGAGAAGCCCCGGGCGGCCTCTACCGCACCCGCCGACAGAGAGGAATGGAGGTCGGGGTCCAGGAGAACGGCTCGAATGGCCGCCGCAAACTGCTTCGGATCTCGCCGCCGCACCAGGAATCCAGTCTTGCCATGCTGCACGGTCCACTGAAGCCCACCAACGCCGGAGGCCACCACGGGTACGCCACAGGCCATGGCCTCAAGCGCCACCAGACCGAAGGACTCGTACCGGGACGGGACCGCCACCACGTCGGCCGCCGAATAGTACGCGGGCAGGCTTGAGTGTGGGACTGCCCCCTGGAAGGTAACCCGCTCCCCCACACCCAGTTCTGCCGCCAGGATCCTCAGCCTCTCCATCTCCGTCGCCTCGGGATCCGCAAGATCCGCCGGATTGCGTCCGCCCACCACCATGAGGCGAGGCTTCTCGTCCTCGGGCCACCCGTTGATCAGTTGCGCGAAGGCCCGCAGGAGGAGATCGATGCCCTTTAGCCTCTGGATGCGCCCCACGAAGAGCACCAGCTTCCCTGGGCCCAGGCCTAGAAGTGCCCTGGCTGCGTCGGCGAAGAATGGACGGAAGAGATCGGTATCCACGCCGCCCGGCACCATCCGAATGCGGGAGCGAAGAGCGCCGTAGAAATCCGCCATTTGCTCCATGTCGGTGGGGCTGACAGCCACCACCCGATCAGCGGCCAGCATGGCCAACCGCTCGATCTCTATCCGCTCCGCATTCTCACGCTCACTGCCATTGCGGGAGACACGGTTCTTCAACTGCCCGAGGGTGTGGAACATGGCCACCAGGGGGACATGCCATTGGGTAGCCAGGGCGGTGGCAACAGGGCTGGACAGCCAGTAGTGGCCGTGGACCAGGTGGTAGCTGTGACCGGCACGCCACTGAAACTCTCGAACCCCCTGAGTGAACTGGGGCAGATACCGCAGGACGTCGTACTTGTCCATGGCCCTCGCGGGGCCAGCGTCAAGGTGGATTACTCGGGCGTTTTCGCCGAATTCCACGATATCGGGAACGTCAGGCTCCTGACGGCGGGTGAACACATCCACCGCCACACCCCTGCTCCCCAGATGGCGGCTCAGTTCCCGAACGTACACGTTCATGCCCCCGGTCTCCCGACTTCCCAATCGAGCCAGGGGGCAGGTGTGCACACTGATTACTGCGACCTGCAGCATCGCTATCCTCGGTAGGTCTCATCCTCCGCCTCGCCGGAGCCCGCCGGCAGGAGGGTGAGAGTGTAGATGGGGTTATCCCGAGCCCCGAAATCGTACTTGTAGGGCTCGTTCCCCCGCATGAAGTCGTACCACTCCTTGCCCAGATCGATGGCCTGCTGGATCTCGGCGGCGTGGAGGGCAATGCCCACGGAGTGAACCCGATACTCCGGGTCCAAGCCGGAGTTGTACAGCAGCATTCGGTCGTCTCGGGAGAAAGCCATAGAGGCTGCCACCTCCCGCCCGTCGATCTGCATCAGGTTCAGCCGCATCCACCCCTCCACAGCGAAGGCATCTCCGATGCTTCGGAAGAACGAGGCCGTGGTCTCGTCCAGGAAAGCGGCCTTGTCCGGGCGAGAGGCCCGATGGAGACGGAAGAAGCTGTCCATCCCCGCGGCCACCTCCTCGGGGGTCGTCAAGTGCTGGAAGGTCTGAACACCGGCGGCCTGGGATCGGCGGATTTTCCGTCGCAGTTCGTGCCGGTGAGTCTTGCTAAGGCTGGCCAGGTACTCCTCCCATGTAGGTGCCAGACGCACCGTAGGGCAGGTATTGCTGTCTCGAGACCAGCTTTCCATCCCTCGCCGCTGGACCGCCTCCCGGAAACTCCCCAGCAGCAGGGAATCGGCGGGCAGACTGCGCAGCTCCACCCGCTCCCAGCGGCCCCGGCCCTCCTGGACAAAGCCCGCCAGCGCCTCGGAAAGGGCCTCCCGGAACGCCGGGGCCACCAGCACGTCCCCATAGTCGGTGGTGCGATCGCTGCCGATCAGGGCCAACTGGCGGACTCCCGTTGCGTCGACCTCGATCATCATCGGTGCGATCCCCACCAGCCGGCCCTCGCTGCTCAGGGCGAGGATCTGAATCTCGCTGCCGGAGCCGAAGGTGTTCCACCAGTGGTAGAACCAGTGCCAGCTCAGGAAGACGTTCCAGCCACCGTGCTGCTGGAACAGCTCCTTCCAGTCCTCCTCCAGGAGCTGGAAGGCAGAGGGATTATCGTAGACCCGTATCACGGGCGTCGGGCAGAGTAGATTTGCAGTCATGCCTCTTCTTCAACGTCCTGCATGGCAGAAGGGCTGACGACAAAACCGCCGGCCCTGGGCCGGCGATCTTCCGTCGATCTTCGGTCATGCGTGGGATTGGATCGATTTCCTTTACACTGATGAAGGATTGTAGCACCCAGGCGATACCCAGGCAAGCTTCCGCTAAAGGGCGTAGAGAGCCTCTATGCCCCACCCTATTCACCCTTTAGCAGGGTCAGTACCAGGCCGCCAGGACCGTTTCGCGGATGGAAGGTGAATGTGCACTCAGTACCTGGGAATGGTCATCACTGCTGCCATGGCGATCAAGGCCAGGGCACTCCAGGCGACGGAGTAGACTAACCGGCTCACCCTGTCGGCGTCGAACACCCTCAGGCGGGAACGAAGGTCTCGCTCGTTCCTGACGAGAGCCGTGGCCATCGCCACCACCAGACCCAGGATAGCCGGACTCCATCGAAATCCAAAGGTCGGTTCGGAGGGGGGATTGTTGGCGCTCTGGACGATGAGCCACACGGCAAGCATGTAGCCCGCAAACGCCGCCAGATTGGGAAGCTGTCGCTTCCGTTCGGCCTCCTTGTAGGCTCCCACCCCCGACAGGCTGAACTGATCCGATGCCCGCCCTCGTGACTGCATATCCTCCGAGCGCTCCCGCTGTCTCGACGGCTTCTCCACCCGCCTCTTGGTCTTGCTCACGTCCCATTACTCCCTGACAGACTTCGTATGCGACCCCTACGGGGCCAGGGTGGCCCGGCGATACAGGGGGCCCGGTACCGAGTGCGCCAACCCAGGGCTGCAAGGGATTGCGCTACACGTAGTCTACCAGACGAGACGGTCTCCGTGGGCAGGGGAGAGGATGAGAGGAGAGTGGTCTGTCCGTCAAGTTCGATGAGGTTTGTTCGACTGGGCACGGTCCCGTAGGAGCCGTCTCCCGGCGGCGATCCGGGTCGCCGGCAGGAACCGGCTCCTACGGCCTCCCAGCCCGCTCCTTTGGCGGGCAAACGTGCTGCGAACTTGGCGGATGGACCACTTAGCTTAAGCGACGGGTTGCTTCCATTTCTTGTAAATCTCCACCGCCTTGGCGTAGGCGTCGTCCATCGCCTTCTGCGGGTCCTTGCCGCCAGTGCAGACCTCCTGGAGCATCCTGCTAATGATCCAGGTGCTCAGCAGCTCGTCCATGGCGGCGTTGGGCGGGCCGGCGTAAGCCATGGCCTGGCCGTTCTGCATGATCTGCTTGTAGTTCTTGTAGGCCGGCTTGTCCCACATCGGGCGGTTCATCATGTTCTTGTAGATGGGCGCCCAGCGGTTGAGGCCGGTCTCGATGACCTTCTCGTAGTTCTTCGGGTCAATGAAGAACTTGAGCGCATCCTTAGCGGCGGCTGGGTCCTTCCCCCCCTTGAAGGCGACGAAAGCGCGCACGTCGACCATGTCGAACGCGCCCTTGGGGCCAGCCGGCATGCCGTACATCCCCGTGTTGACCAGCAGGTCCTTCGCGTCCTGCGTGGCGTCCTTCTTCACGGCCTCTGACTCCAGATATGCGTAGGTGGAATTGGGGTTGTGGATGAGCACAGCCTGCTTGGACTGGTACGCCTTGTTGTTGCCCGAGCTATCCCAGGTGGTGGCCCCAGGCGGGATGACCTTCTTGTCGTACATCTCCTTGACGACCTTGATGGCCTCCAGCATGCCCGGCCCTTTGAACTCCAGCGCGCCCTGCTCGGTCTGCACCTTGGCGTCGTAGGCCCAGGCCATCACCAGGAAGTTGTTGCTGGTATCGTTGTTCTCGCCCAGGCTCATAGCGTAGGTGAAGACTTGCGGCGGCTTGGAGACCTTGGGGGAGATGGTGATCACGTCTTCCCACTTTGCCGGGTACTCGACGTTGCCGGCCTTGAGCAGGTCGAGACGCACGTGCATCACCCAGGGGTTGACCACGTAGGGCGCACCGTAGTACTTGCCTTCGTAGCCGACGTTAAGGAGCGCGGCGTTGAAGATGCCGCCCTCCTTGGTCTTGGCGTCGCTGATGATGTCCGTGCAGTCAACCAGCAGGTCTTGCGCGCGGTAGTACTGCAGCTCGGACTCGAATGTGTAGGCAATGTCGGGTGGCTGCTTGCCTTCGATGCCTGCAGTGTAACGCTGGCGCCGCTCGGCCTCCGGCACGACCTGATAATCGATGTTGAAGCTGTTCTTATCGCCCCACTGCTTGAAGACCTCGCCGATGGCGTCGTCGGCCGTCTTGTTGAAGCTGGGCGAGTTCCATACGGCGAGGGTTGGCTTCCCGCCGCTCTTGGCCGGCGCCTGTGTCGTGCCAGATTTGGCGGCGGGGGCACTTTCGCCCCCGCAGGCGGCTAGGAGCGAACCTGCCGCCAGCGTGCCCGCTCCCACTACTGAAAGCTTCAGCAGCTGCCGCCGGCTAACCTGCTTCTCCGCTAGGTCCGACATTGTGCCTTCTCCTTCCTCTTTCTTCACCGGGATAAGACCGAGGGCCGGCCGCGGGGGCGCCGCGGACCGGCCACGCTTGCGCCGGGCTTAGCCCTTGACTGCACCCAGCGTCAGGCCACGCACAACGTAGCGCTGAGCCACGGTATAGAGGATGATTGGCGGCAGCGAGCCGAGCGCCGCCGCAGCCATCATGCGACCCCAGAAGAACACGTCCTCCACCGCCATCGCCGTCAACCCGGCGGTAACAGGCCGGGTGTTCGCGTCCTGGTTGAAGACAAGAGCGTAGAGGAACTCGTTCCAGCTCAAGGTAAACGAGAAGAGCGCCACCACTACCAGGGCGGGCGCCGAGAGTGGCAGTGTTATGCGGAGGAGGGTGGTCAGGCGATTGCAGCCATCGATCAGGGCTGCCTCCTCCAGCTCGAACGGCACGGTCTTGAAATAGCCCACCAAGAGCCAGGTGCAGAAGGGCACGGTGAAGGTCAGGTCGGCCAAGATCAGGCCCTGCAGCGAGTTGAGGAGATTCAGGGCTCCCATCAGCTGGAAGAGCGGGATGAACAAGAGTGCGGGGGGCACGAGGTAGCTGTAGATGAGGCTGCGTGCCGCGATCGAGCGGCCGGCGAACTGGAGCCGAGTGATGGCGTAGGCCCCCAGGGCGCCAATGGCCATCGAGATCAGCGTGGTCGAAGTGGAGATGATCAGACTGTTCCTGAACTGCAGCACAAAGGCGGTCTGGGTGAACAGCTCACGCCAGTGCTGCGTGGTGAGGGTGGTCGGGATCAGCGAAGCCACCGGTCCGTAGATCTCGCCGTTCTCCTTGATCGAGGTGACGAGCATCCAGTAGAAAGGGAAGATTGTCCACAGCACCAGAATGGCTTGCACGGCGATGGTAATCGCCAGTTCGCGCCTGCTGCGTCTCACGTTGCCTATTCCTCCTTCAGCATGCGGCGAGTGAGGAAGTAGATGATCACCGCCATGAACGGGAAGAACACCAACGGCACCGCGGCACCCAGGCCGAGGTTCTTCAACTCGATAGCGTACTTGAAGGCCGTGTAGGGGAAGATCTCGCTCACGCCCTGGGGACCGCCACGGGTCAACACGAAAACGATCTGCATGTTGCTGGACGTCCAGATTGTCGAGAGCAGCGTGACGATGATGATCACCGGCACCATGTTCGGCAGGGTAACGTCGAAGAACTTGCGGATCGTGCCCGCGCCGTCCACCTCGGCCGCCTCGTAGAGTTCGGCGGGAATCGCCGCTAGGCCGGCGAGAAAGTTCATGATGTAGAATGGCGTCCCCTGCCAGACTACCACGGCGATGATGGACCTCATTGTCAGAGCCTTGTCGGCCAACCAGAGGATGTAGCGGTCGGCCAGCCCGGTCTGCAGAAGGGTTTGGCTCAGCACGCCGCTGAGGTCGTCGTAGATCCATCGCCAGGTGTAAGCACTGATCACCACCGGGATGGACCAGGGGAGGAAGAGCAGCATGCGCCAGAGGCCCTGGGGCTTCAAACCCTCGTGCAGGACCAGCGCCGCCGCCATGCCAATGACGACTTTGACACCGACGCTGAAGAAGGTGTAGACCGCGCTGTTGACCACCACCCTGTGGAATTCGACGCTACCCAGCAGCTTCTGGTAGTTGGCCAGGCCGACGAAGTGGGCCTCGCCGCCGATCATCTTCGCGTTCAGGCTCAGCCAGATGGCAGAGAAGAACGGATAGGCCACGAAGCCCACTAACACAACGAGCATCGGCAACGAGAACAGGTAGCCCCCGGCCCAATCGCGACCCAGGTAACGGGCCAGACCCCGCCGTCGGGAAGCTGAGAAGCCTCCGGGACTTGGGACACTGCTTTGCGACGAGGAGTTCAACATGTCCATCGTCACCTCTGTGATCGCCGATTTGTTAAGGTCTACACGCCAACAACCTAACGCGCGCCGAGGTGCGAGGGGGGGACCTCCCCAGTGTAGGCAGTCTCACCAATGGGTTGCTTGGATCCGAACCTTTGTCGCCAGGTGGGAACTTAGTACTGCACCAGCAGTTGCGGCATGCCTGGTGGGGCTTTCCCCCCGCTCTACTCGTGACGGTTTTGTGGTTCATGGCCGCCTTGCAGTCCCCCAGACCAAGAACTGGCTCAAGTGCTGCTGCAGAGTCAGGGCGTGTTTCCAATGCGCAGAGGAGAACTCAACGACGAACAGTGGGAGCGGATTACTCCCTTGCCCCCTCCGCAGAAACCGGGAACTGGGCGTCCGGCCAAGGACCATCGGCTGATCCAGAACGGCATCCTGCGGATCCTACGAACAGGCGCTCCACCGCGCGACCCTCCCGAGCGGTAAGGCCCGTGGCGAACTGTGTCGAGCCGCTTCTACCGATGGCAGAAGGCTGGGATCTGGAATCGCGTCTTGGAGGCCTTGCAGCGACGGGCCGATGGCGAAGGCCGGATCGATTGGGAAGTGCACCATGTCGATGGCACCATGATGCGAGCCCATCAACATGCTGCCGGGGCAAAGGGGGGGCACAGCGAACGATGAAGCTCCAAGTCTGATTGATCGAGCCATCTACCGTACTCGCAATCGGGTAGAATGCATGATCAACTGCTTTGAGCAGTTCCGACGGTTGGCAACTCGCTATGAGACGCGAGCCGAATACTGCCGAGCCATGTGGATCATCGCTACCATTCCCTTGGAGCTATGATCTGGAAACGCGCCCTAATGTGGGATGCTGGTGGTGGTCTTGGATCACGGGATTCGTTGCGATTGAGTCAGGTTTTCGCGCTGCGAGTTTGGCCTTGTGCAGAGAACGGTCGAGGGCTGCCGCCAGGCTATCGAACGATTAGTAGATGATACATATGGATGTACCCTGTTGTCAACAACCCGTATTCCCTCTCTGAGATTGCACCATAAGGGGAAGCGGGCTTGATAAGGGTGAAGGGATGTGTCAGCAACTTGGGGACGGCTGCCTGGAAACTGTCATTCCCGCGGAAGCGGGAATCCAGCCTCCCGGCGTGGTTAATGGATTCCCGCTTCCGCGGGAATGACGATGGGCTGCGGGAGCGGGAATGACGATGGGGTGCCCCACCCCTACAAAGGATTCCTTCCTGCGGCCGTCGCCAAGACGCTCCCTTATGGTGCAATTTCAGATTCCCTCTGTATTCCCTCCCTGGAGTAGAGTAGGAGCCTGGCGCGGTGGCTCTTTGGTCCGGCGCTGTCCACGCAGTAGTTGCAGGCGCTGCGTTCCGAGACCAGGCCCCGTTTCCAGCCTCCCCTCATCAATCCGGACATGAAGTTCTCCCTCATCCGGCTTTCCGAGATCCTTCACCGCGCCGCTATCGGCGCTGCCTTATGCCACGAGACGGTCCCAGCCAGTTGATACACCCGAGCTTCTGGAAGAACCCCAATCCGAACTTCTCCCAGCGTATTCAAGACCGACCCGCCTTCTTGCTCAATGTAGGCGACCTGCTGCCTCGATATGACATGTACTACCCGCCGGACAGTTGGGTGGGCAAGACCGCCTTTCTACAACCGGGTGCCAGGGGCTGGATCGTCGCCGCCCGCTCAGGCCAGCAGTGGATGGAAGCTCGGGTACAGGCAGGCGAACCGCTCCTAGTCGCTTTCCACACGGTTTTCTTTCCCGGCTGGGCGGCGTACGTTGACGGTAGACAGGTTCCTATTGAGCCTACTCCGTGGCAAGTCGACGAAGATAGCCGAGGTTTCGACTTGGGTATCTGCCAGGTCCCTGTCCCGGCCGGCAACCACGTGGTGCGAATCCAGTTCGAGAACACTCCTCTCAGATTCTGGTCCTCCCTGGTCTCGCTACTGAGCGTTCTGATCGCAGGAGTGCTTCTGTTCTTGGGGATCAAGAGGAGGAGCAGACTCAAAGCGGCATCAATCGTTGCCGCTGGAGTCCTTCCTGCTGTCCTGCTCGGACTCCTATTGCCGTTGCAGTCCCGTGCAGCATGGGCAGAGAATCCCACTATCCTGGACTTCATCGAGGAGAACAATCAGCACGGTGTGCTGATTGCTGCTCCCGCCGGCGACAAGGCCGAGGACCACGTGAACACCCAGAACTTCGTAATCAACGGTGAAAGCCGCAAAGTGCTCTTCATGCACCCGCCGGCTTCAGCATCGAAGCGTCTGTGGGTGCCCAGCGGAGCCAGGCTTGAGCTAGGGTTGGGGATCAATCCCGCCGTGTGGGACAAGACAGGGGATGGGGTGGAGTTCCGTGTCGAGGCGGTCAAGGACGGGAGGACGACTACGTTGCTGTCCCGGTACATCGACCCAAAGGCGAATGCCGCGGATAGGAAGTGGTTCGACTATTCTCTGGATCTTCAGCAATTCGCCGGTGAAGAGGTGGAACTGCGACTCCAAACGCTGCCCGGAGCTTCCGCCGACTTCGACTGGGCGGGATGGTCCGACCCGAGGGTCGTGCTCCCCTAGAGGGTCCACTACCTGTTCGTCGGTTCCTCGACCAGGAGGCCTGGCCGCACCAGCCGCCAACCCATCAACTGTCACCGAGGAAGCGAGAAATGGGTGAAAAGAGGGTAAAAAGAACAGCCCTGAGGCTTGCTCAGAGCTATGATTTGCTGGTGGGCCCACCCGGATTCGAACCAGGGACCAACCGGTTATGAGCCGGCCGCTCTGCCGCTGAGCTATGGGCCCTCTACTACATCAAATTATACCGAAACGGCGGGATTGGCCGCAAGGCGGCGCCCTGAATGCCCACGCTCCATCGTCGCCAAAGCAGGCATTACAGTGCACCGCCAGACTGTTGCAGCACAGGAACGACAGCGCAATAATGCACCACGCCAATAATACGCCACAGTGCAAGCAAAGCCAAAGCTACTCCAATCAGCCGATACCTCCGAAAGGGAAGGTACCGTGGAAGACAACCAGCTTTCGGTGAATCCAGGGATCGGTCTCGGCAGCAATCAACTGAAGTCAGTGGGGGGCATACCTTATCGCAAGCTCGGTCGGACAGGAGAGAAGGTCTCCCTGGTGGGGTTGGGGGGATGGCACATAGGAGTCCAGGATGACGAACGAGAGAGCATCGAGATCATTCGGACAGGACTGGACAATGGGATCAACTTCCTGGACAACTCCTGGGATTATCACAGGGGAGTGAGCGAGATCCGCATGGGAAAGGCGCTCAGGGACGGCTACCGTCAGAAGGCGTTTCTCATGACCAAGATCGACGGCCGCACCAGAGAGGCAGCGTCCAGGCAACTCGAGGAATCCCTTCGACGGCTGCAGGTGGAAACCATCGATCTACTGCAGTTCCACGAGGTGATCCATCCAGAGGATCCCGATCGCATCTTTGCGCCAGGAGGAGCCATGGAGGCGGTGCTCGCCGCCAAGGAGGCTGGAAAGATCCGCTACATCGGGTTCACCGGCCACAAGGACCCAGACATCCATTTGAAGATGCTGAACACCGCTTTCGAACACGGGTTCACCTTCGACGCCGTGCAAATGCCTCTTAACGTCATGGACCACCATTACCGCAGCTTTGAAAAGAACGTCCTGCCGCTCCTTCTCCAACACGGCATCGGCGCCCTCGCCATGAAGACGATCGGCTTTTCCTTCTTCCTGATGAGCCGTACCGTCACCCCCGTGGAGTGCCTCCATTACGCCATGAACCTACCGGTCTCGGCGGTCATAACGGGCTGTGACTCCATGCCGATCCTGCGCCAGGCGCTGGAGGCTGCGCGTTCATTCAAGCCGATGTCCGAGGAAGAGGTATCTGCGCTGCTCGAGCGCACCGCTGAAGCCGGTTCGCGGGGGAGGTTTGAACTCTTCAAGACCAGTCAACTGTTCGACGACACCACCTACAGCCCGGAACTGATGGGCTGAGGCGGCTATCGGTCAGAGACGTCCTCAGCTAGTCCTTGGACACGGAGATTCGCTCTGCCGTCTCCCGCAGCGGACCCACCAGGTCCAGCAATCGCGACATGGGAAGCCGGCTTGCCGGCCCGGAGATGGCAACGGCTGCGATCGGCGCTCCGCTGTAATCGAGCAGCGGTACAGCTATGCAGCGGATGCCAAGGAAACTCTCCTCGTCGTCCAGAGAGTAGCCCGTTTCGCGGGTTCGGCTCAACTCCTCCCGAAGCCGGGTAGGGTCCGTTATGGAGTTGCGTGTCACCGCGGGCAGCGGACGGGCCAGAACCTGATCGACCCGCTCCGCGGGCTCAAAGGCCAGGATCGCCTTGCCTAGAGCCGTGGCGGTAGCGGGGGCACGGGTTCCCAACTCAACCTCCAGACGCAAAGGGCCGAACCCCCGAACGCTGTCCACATACACCACTTCGTAGCCGTGGAGCACTCCCACATTCACGGTTTCGCCGGTGGCCCACACCAACTCTTGCAGCGCCTGCCGCGCGGCAGGACCCAGGTCGAACCTACTCGCGGCGGCAGCGGCAAGCTCGAAGGTACGCAACCCAAGCCGGTACTTCCTGCTCACCTGATCCTGCTCGACAAACCCTAGGAAGCGAAGGGTATCAAGCAGTCGATGGACCTTGCTGCGTCCGATTCCAACCGCGCCACTAATTTCGGCAATCCCAAGAGGGGTGTTTCGGCGACCGAAAGCCCCGAGGATTGACGCGGCATCAATCAACACCTGGACGGAATACTTTGGCTCCCCGGACTGCATCTTTGCCTCATTTCTACCGATACCTTCCGAGCAATCGGCGCCCGCCGATAGGCCACTCGTGCTCTCCAGCAACCTCAATGCTCCTTAATGTGACACACGGATTTCTGAGCCCGACATGGAAGTCGGGAACACAACAGCAAACACCCTCAGTTTGCCCGGCCCTGCAGCCTAGTAGCTGAACAGTTCGTCCCGGTACTGCCTTGCCAACTTGGATAACTTGGCCAGCCCGTCGGCTAGCGACCCTTTCGTCTTGGGAGCAAGGTTCTCCATGTAGGTGGCCGCGTTCAGCAACTCAACACTGGCCAGGGTGTTGTTCGTTCCCTGCCCGATGTACTTGTGCGCCTCTGTCAGGCTGCGCTGTATGTCCTTCATCAAGCTCTGGGCCAACGCTGGGTCTTCAGCAGTGGAAGGAGAGATGTCCAGCCCCTTCACCCCGTCGATCACCGTCTGGACCTTCGCTTGCATGTCTACCGAGCTGAACTTCGGAGGCTTAACGTGGACGTCGATCGTCGCCGTCTTGTCGTACCTCTCCGACTTCACGGATACCTTGGCGTCCCCGGGCAGCACCCCTCGCAGCAGGCCGGACTTGTCCACGCTAGCGATGGAGCCGTCGCTGTAGCTCCACCGAAGATCCATGTCCGTCTCAGGGATGATCGTTCCGTCGGCCTTCTTGCCGATGGCCTTCAGCTGGATGTTCTCTCCGCGCGACTGCATGGTCACCTCGGGTGGATCGATGGTCAGGGATTGGAGTCCCCCACCCGAATCGCATCCCGTAGCGGCCAACGGCACCATTATTACCAGCATTGAGAGCAGAATCAACGAGAGCCGTCTCAGAAGGGACCTGCCCATTCCACGCACCTCCTTGGTCGCAACTATCGCCCGCGAGCGCTAATGGTCACCGCGATGATGATGATAACCCCAGAGATCGCCATCTGGATGAAGGGCTCGATGCCCATCAGCGATAACCCATTGGCCAGAACGCCCATCAGGAAGGCGCCCAGGAGGGTGCCAACCAGCGTGCCCTTGCCCCCAAACAGCGATGTTCCGCCCACAACCACTGCGGCAATGGCATCCAACTCCATTCCCTGGGCGGAGGTAGGCTCGCCCGCCCCCATGCGAGAGGCGAGGATGACGCCCGCGATCCCCGCGCACAGGCCGCTGATGGCGAACAGGACGGTGCTGTGCAGCTTCACGTTGATACCTGAGAGTCGGGAGACCTCTGCGCTGCCACCGATAGCGTAGGCGTACCGTCCTAGCACCGTATAGCGCAGCATCAGGTACATCACCGCGAAGATGAGCGCCAGGAGGATCACCGGGAAAGGAACCGGCCCGACGTACCCCTGGCCGATGAAGTCGAACGCCTTCGGGAAGTCGTAGATGGGCGTAGCCTTGGTGTACAGCAGCACCAGGCCGCGGGCGATGGTCATCATCGCCAGGGTGGCGATGAAGGCCGGGATGCCCAGGTAGTTGGTCACCAGACCATTGATGGTCCCGATCCCCAACCCCGACAGCACCGCCAGCAACACCGCGAGGGGAACGGCGAGTTCATATCTCTTCATGAGCGTCGCAACCATCACCCCTGTGACGGCCATGACCGAGCCCACCGACAGGTCGATCCCTCCTGCTATCAGTACCACCGTCATGCCGAAGGCAACGATGGATAGCATCGTGATCTGCCTGCCCACGTTGAAGAGGTTGCGCTGATCCAAGAAGTGGGGTGTGCCGATGGAGAACACGATCACCAGCAGGATCAAGCCCAACAGGACCCGTGCCTCTTGCGATTTGGCGGCCTGATTGATCCAACTTTGCCGTCGGCGTTCGGGCGCCGCGGCGATGGCCAGTGGGTTCTCAGTGCTGACCGTTTGCATGCCCGTTCCCCTCCTCAGCTAAGTGCCCAACCGAGTATGCCAGCAGCGTCTCCACCGTGGCCTCCTGTCGGGAGAGTTCCTTGACTATCCGTCCCTTGTACATGACCAGAGTGCGGTCACACAGCCTCACCACCTCTGGCAGGTCCGAAGAGATCACCACGATGGCGTACCCGCGATCCCTGAGTTCCTGGAGGATCTGGTAGATTTCGGCCCGGGCGCCCACGTCGATCCCCCTGGTTGGCTCGTCCAGTATCACCACCTTACATTCCGTGGCCAGCCACTTTGCCAAGACCACCTTCTGCTGGGTGCCGCCGCTCAGGTACATCGCCAGTTGGTTGATGGAGGGGGTACGTATCCGCATGCTCTTGACGAACTGCTCTGCGGTGCTCGCCTCTCGCCGAAGATTGAGGATGCCGAAGTGCTGGAAACGGCTCTGGCCAGCCAGTGAGATGTTCGACTTCACCGACATCTCCAGCAGCAGCCCCTCGGTCTTCCGGTCCTCCGGCAGCAGCCCTATCCCCAGCCTGATCGCGTCGGCCGGACAGCGAACCTCGGCCTTCTTACCCTCGAAGATCAACTCGCCGGCATCCTTGCGGTCGGCCCCGAAGATCAGCCTGGCCAACTCGGTCCGGCCGGAGCCCACCAGCCCCGCCAGACCGAGGATCTCGCCGGTCCGCAGCTGGAAACTGGCATCTCGGACGGCGTTCCCACGCGAGTATCCCCGCACCTCCATGATCACCTTCTGGGCAACCGAAACGTTCCGGGACGTTTGAGTGTAGCTGACCTCCCGACCGACCATCATTCCGACGATCGCATCGGGCGTGGTCTTGCTCGCCTCGACGCTCCCAACGAGTCGCCCATCCTTGAGAACCGTGATGCGGTCGGCAACCCTGAACACATCGTCCAGGCGGTGCGAGATGTAGACAATGGCAACCCCTCGCTCCTTGAGTCGCTCGATCACCCGATACAGGCTCGCCAGCTCGGCCTCCGTGAGCACCGCCGAGGGCTCGTCCATCAACAGGATCTTGGCCCCCTGAGAGAGGGCCTTGGCGATCTCCACCATCTGGCGCTGAGGGTTGCTCAGATCGCGCACGAGGGTCGTCGAAGGAACATTCAATCCCATAGAGTTGACAAGTTCATCGGTCTGGCGATGCAGC